>CAZKQR010000001.1:0-20286 GCA_964554965.1 uncultured Cytophagia bacterium
CAAGTGGTCATCGGCGCCGACGGCGTTGAATCGCGCGTCGGCCGCTGGGGCGGGCTGAAAACCGTCACGCCGCTTCGCGACCTGGACGCTTGTGCGCAGGTGCTGGCCGGTTCCGTGGATCTGCCCATGGACGCCTGTCATTTCTATTTCTCTGAAAAAGTCACGCCGGGCGGCTATGTGTGGATTTTCCCCAAAGGGGACGGTCTGGCCAATATCGGCCTGGGCATCTCCGGCGACCGTTGCGCCGATGCCAGGCCCTACGCTCAATTGCAGGCCTTTCTCCATCAGCACTTTCCCGGCATTCATCCGTTGAGCTACACCTGCGGCGCGGTGCCCTGTTGTGCGCCGATGAAAAAGATCGTCAGCGACCGGCTGCTGCTGGCCGGCGACGCGGCCCATCAGGTCAATCCACTCACCGGCGGAGGCATTGTCAACGCCCTGATCGCCGGCGGTTTGGCCGGCAAAATCGCCGGTCAGGCCGTCCAAGAGAACGACTGCTCGGCCGAACGGCTGCGCGAATACGAGAAGACCTGGCAGCAGACGGAAGGGGCCAGACTGGCCCGCGCCTTCCGGCTGAAACAGGCCATGTTTTCATTGAACGACGACACTCTCAATAAGCTGGCCGACACGGTGCTAAATTTGCCGTTTGAAAAGAGAACGATTATCAATATATTTAAACACGCCCTGGTGAAAAAGCCCTCTTTGATCTGGGATGCCGTCAAAGTCTTTACCTAAGGGATATGATGCGTTCGGAAATCTTTCACCTGATTAAAAACGACCCGCACACATGGAGTTTGGCCAATCTGCTCTCGCTGTCGCGTTTGCTTTTTCTGCCCTTGATCTGCTGGGCGATCACGATGCAAACCCGCATGGGCAACGTTCTGGCGCTCCTGTTCCTCGCCCTCTCGGGCGCAACGGATTTTTTCGACGGATACCTGGCGCGCAAACTGGATCAGCGCTCCTTTCTGGGCCGGATTCTGGATCCTTTGCTGGACAAGATCACCGTGGGGGTCACGCTGCTTTTTCTCGCAGCCTATCGCCACCTGCCCTACTGGTATGTGTTCTTGGTGATCGCCCGGGATGCGCTCATTCTGACGGCAGCGGCCAGCCTGGTCAAACACATCAAGGCGGTGGCAGAGTCCAATTATCTCGGCAAATGGACGCTGGGTTCATTTCTCATCGTCATCATGACCTATATTCTCAATTGGAGTCCTTATCAACTCATCGCACTCTGGATTTCCTCCCTGCTGGTGCCGGCCACCCTGTTCAGCTATCTGAAGAAATTCTGGGAGCTCTTGCGATCCGATCATACTTGACAGGATGTACGACGTGTTATCCCTATTGCAAAAACTTTCCTCCGGTTTACAGAAAACCAAGTCCTCGCTGGTAGAAGGCATCCACCGCGTGGTCAGCAAAGCCCGCGGTCTGGACGAAGAGGTGCTGGAAGGTCTGGAAGAACAGCTGCTGCTCAGCGATATGGGGTGGGAGACGGTGGAGCAGATCATGGAACAGCTGCGCCGGCGGGCAAGTGCCTCCAATGCCGTCAGTGCGGAAGAGATCCTGCAGATACTGAAACAAGAGTTGAACGAACAGCTGCGCGGTGTGGCGCACGGCCCTCTGCATACGGAAAGCGCAAAACCCTACATCATCAACGTGGTCGGAGTGAACGGCGCCGGCAAGACCACCACGATCGGCAAGTTGGCGCACCTGTTCAGCTCACAGGAGCGCAAAGTGTTAGTGGCCGCGGCGGATACGTTTCGCGCCGCGGCGGTGGAGCAGTTGGATGTCTGGCGTCATCGCGCCGGCGTCGACATCGTCCACGCTCAGTCCGGCGCGGATCCGGCGGCGGTGGCGTTTGATGCGCTCAAAGCCGCCATGTCGCGTCAGGTGGACGTGTTGCTGATCGATACCGCAGGCCGCCTGCACACCAAGGGCAATCTGATGGCCGAACTGACCAAGGTGAACAAAGTATTGGAACGTCAATGCGCGGGCGCTCCGCATGCGGTGCTGCTGGTGATCGACGCCGGCACTGGTCAGAATGGCCTGATTCAGGCCAAAGAGTTCACCAAAGCAGCGCCCATCACCGGCCTGGTGATCACCAAACTGGACGGCACCGCCAAAGGCGGCATCGTTTTTTCCATTGTCCGGCAGCTCGGTCTGCCGATCTGTTACATCGGCCTGGGTGAAAAAATCGACGACCTCGAGCCGTTCGAACCGCAGACCTTTATCGAGGCGCTCTTTCAATGAAACTGGCGTTCGTCGATCTGGGCTGCCCGAAAAACACCATCGATCTGGAGATGATCCTGGCCGGGCTGGACAAACAGCTGCGCCTGGTGGCAGACGCCGGCGAAGCCGACGTGGTGCTGGTGAACACCTGCGCCTTTATTGAAAGTGCAAAACAGGAATCCATCGACACGATCCTGGAACTGGGCCGGATCAAAAAGGAACGGCCGGAGTTAAAAATAGTGGTTAGCGGCTGTCTAGCGCAGCGCTATCCACAGCAGCTGGCGCCGGTGCTCCCGGAGGTGGCAGCGTTTTTTGACAGCGTCGATGCCGTGAAAACACGCACACAGCTGCGCCGCTTTTTGCATCTGCCGGTCGCCTGTTCCACCCTGCGCAAGCGCGTGGGGCCGCCCCATTACGCCTATCTTCGCCTGGCGGAAGGATGCGACAACCGCTGCAGCTATTGCGCCATTCCGCTGATCAAGGGCCGCTACGTCAGCCGCCCGCAACGCCAGATTATCCGTGAGGCCAAAAGCCTGGTTGAGCAGGGATGCCGCGAGATCAATTTGGTGGCTCAGGACACCACCTATTATGGCCGAGATCGCCGGGAGTCCGGCGCCCTGGTCGGCCTGTTGGAAAAGTTATCCGAGATCGACGGGCTGCACTGGATCCGCCTGCTTTACACCCATCCGGCGCACTATACGCCCGAGTTGATCCGCAGCATCGCCCAGCTGGACAAAGTGGTCAAATATGTCGATCTGCCCATCCAGCATATCAGCGACCGGGTGCTGGAGCGCATGCACCGGCGCACAACCAGAAAGCAGATAGAAGACCTGATCGACCGGTTGCGCACCGCCATTCCGGACCTGGCCATCCGCACTACGGTGCTGGTCGGATTTCCCGGTGAGACTGAACGGGAATTTCAAAAGCTTCTGCGTTTCATCGAGACGGTCCGCTTTGAAAGGCTCGGCGCTTTTACCTATTCGGAAGAAGACGGCACCCGCGCCGGCCGGCTGCGCAACTCGGTCCCGTTCAAAACCAAACAGCGGCGTCACCTGGAGATCATGGAAACCCAGGCCGGCCTTTCCCTGGAGCGTCAACGCAGCCTGATCGGCCGATCCCTGACGGTGCTGATCGACGAGGTCGTGCGGGAGACGAAACAGAGCATTGGCCGCACCATGTGGGACGCTCCGGAGATAGATCAGGCGGTCATCGTTGATGCGGCGCTTAAACCCGGTCGGTTTTACACCGCCAGGGTAATCGGCGCTGATCCGTTTGATCTCTTCGCCCGAATAGAGTGAAATGCTTTCAGGCGTTTTGGTGTTTTAGAAAATGCCAAAAGCCGCCGGAACGGAAGATTGATTCCATCCGGCTTGTGATCCAGTTCGGCCATCTTGAGAGGAGTGCCTTATGTATAAACAGATGATACGCTGCCTGATCCTGTCGGGGTTCTGCTTCATCACCTCCCTGCAGGGCCAGGCGGAGATGAGCAGCTTGCAGGATACCCGGGGACCGGCCTTTCACCTGGATGCCGTCAACCTGGCCACCCCTGATCGCCCTGACCTAAGCCGCCTCAACCTGTTCATCGAACTGGTCTATGACGAACTGCAATTTGTCAAGATGACCGACGCCTATGAAGCAGCGTACGAGATCTCGATCATCATCTATGATAAAGACGGCGAACAGGTCGACGGCAAAACGGTACAGGAAAAAGTTACCGTTGCCGATTTCGATCAAACCAACAAGAGAACGTCGTATAACCAGAGCGCTCGGACCTTTGACCTGGAGCCCGGTTCCTATAAAATCGAAGTAACCCTGCAGGATCCGGAATCGGGCCAGAGCAGCCGCATCAAGCGCAATATCACTCTGCAGAATTTTTCAAAAAATAAGCTGGCGATCAGCGATATCATCTGGGTTTCCGAGGTGGGCGTCGATTCATCGGGATACGTTCAGAGCATTCGTCCGCAGGTCTCGGACGCGCTCAAAGGGCTCAGCTCGCCCACCTACGCCTATTTTGAAATCTATAATCCCGAGAATCTCTCCAACCTGTCTGTGGACTATGAGCTGCTCCGCGAGCATAAGAAAAAGACCGTCAAGGCCCGGTTGGTGGAGAACGTCACCGGCGAAAAACGGATCATCTACTTTCCCATACAGGCCGACAGTCTCAGCCACGGCATCTATCATCTGATCGTCAAAGCCCGCGCCGGAAAAGAGGAGGCTAAAGTCGACAAGACCTTCTATGTCCGCTGGAGCATCCTGCCGGTCAACGCCCGTGACCTGGATGAGGCCATCGACCAGACCCGATATATCGCCACCAAGGAAGAATGGAAGCGGCTGAAAAAGGCCAAGGAGGACCAACGGCTGGAGGAGTATAAAAAATTCTGGCTGCGTCGCGATCAGACGCCGGGCACCGAGTTGAACGAAGCCATGGAATCGTACTATACGCGCATCGAATACGCCAATCAGAATTTTTCCGCCATGCAATTCCAAGGGTGGCGGACCGACCGGGGCATGGTGTATATCATTCTCGGGCCGCCGGACGATGTGGAGCGCAACGCCTATCCCCGCTACTCCAAACCGTACGAGATCTGGTACTATTATCGTTACAACACCGAATTCGCCTTTCTCGACGCCACCGGATTCGGCGACTTTCATCTGGAGACGCCCTACTCGGTGTATGAGTTTCAGCGATTGATCGACCGCTGATCCCTCAGGCCCCTCGCCGACCGGCAAGCGGTTACATCCGTCCTGAACCAAGGAAGCGACAGTGCATGACCATTCGCAAACCTGAAAAACTGAATCGAGGCGACCTGATCGGCATACTCTCGCCGGCCAGTCCGCCCCATGGAGAAAAAAAAGAGCAGTACGGCAGAGGCGTGCAGTATCTCCTCGACCGCGGCTATCGCATTGTCGAGGGGCAGCATGTGTTCCGCGAGTACGGTTACCTCGCGGGCACGGATGAAGAACGCGCCGGGGATTTGAACGCCATGTTCGCGCATCCGGATGTGCGCGCCGTTTTCTGTTCCCGCGGCGGCTATGGCACTCCGCGCCTGCTCGACAAAATCGACTATGCGGCGGTCAAGAAACATCCCAAGATCCTCGTGGGCTACAGCGATATCACCTGTCTGCAGTTGGCGCTGTATGCCAAAACCGGGTTGATCAGCTATTCCGGCCCTATGGTGTCGGTGGAAATGGGCAAGGGCATTCATCCGCATACTGAAAAACATTTCTGGCCGCTGCTGACCTCCACGCGGCGAATGGCCATGAAAGCGCGCGTTGCAGAGTTCAAGCCGCAACGCATCCATCCCGGTGCGGCCGAAGGCCGCCTGCTGGGCGGGTGCCTTTCGCTCATCGCTCCGCTGCTGGGCACGGACTATCAACCCGATTTTCGCGGCGCGATTCTGGTGCTGGAGGACATCGGCGAAGAGGTCTACAACATCGACCGGTATCTGGTACAGCTCAAGTATGCCGGCATCCTGAAACAGATCAAAGGACTGGTGTTCGGCCAATTTCTCGACACCGTGGATGAGGAAAAGACCTCTCCGGATCTTTCGCTGGATGAGGTGATCCACGAATACACCCATGACCTCGCCATCCCGGTCCTGGCCAATTTCCCTTACGGCCACAATGAGATCAAGTACACGTTGCCCATCGGCTGCCGGGTCCGGCTGGACGCCGGCCGCGGCGTGCTGGCCACCCTGGAACCCGGAGTACATCATGGCTGACACACCACCGCTCGCGGTCGCGGTTTTCGTCTCCGGCCGCGGCTCTAACGTTCAGGCGATCCAGGATAAAATCGATCGCGGCGAATTGAACGCCCGCATCGCTCTGATGATCAGCAGCTCTGCGAACGCCGGCGCCCTGGAGATCGCCCGCCGTCACCAAATCCCGTCCTTTATCTTGACGGCCAACCAGTATGCGGACGAAGCGGCCTACGGCCAGGCGCTCTTGCGCCTGCTCAAAGACCATGAGGTCAAACTGATTGTTTTGGCCGGCTATCTGAAAAAAGTGCCCGGCCAGGTCGTCCAATCCTATCGCCATCGTATGATCAACATCCATCCGGCGCTGCTGCCCTCATTCGGCGGTCAGGGATTATATGGTCGTCATGTCCATGAGGCCGTGCTGAACTATGGATGCAAAGTCTCAGGCGCCACCGTACATCTGGTGGACCTCGAATACGATACCGGCCAGCCCCTGCTTCAGCGATGCGTCCCGGTCCAGGAGGAGGACACCCCGGAGACGCTGGCGGCCCGGGTTCTGGCCGTGGAGCACGAGATCCTGCCAGAGGCCATCCGACTCTTTGCCGAGAACCGCATACGGTTTCAGGAGGGCCGGGTGCGGATTCAGGCGGAACAGGGATAAGGGGAAGCGGCCTGCGCCGGCCGGGCGACCCGAAGGGCTAAGGCGGCGGCCGGCTGTTTTTTTCGCTGTGCATCAAATCTTTTGCATTTTTCAAAAAAATTGGTATAATATAGGTTCCAACGGGATGGGGCCTGCTGCGCCCGGTTTGCCGGGCTGTATGACCCCTGTGTGAATACGCCAACTCGAGGCCTATCGTGATCGATCAAATCAAAATCAAACGTGCCCTGATCAGTGTCTACGACAAAGAGGGCCTGCTGCCGTTTGCGCAAAAACTGGCGGCCCTCGGCGTCGAAATCCTGTCCACCGGCGGCACCGCTCAATTTCTCCAGGATCATCGTATCCCGGTCACCAGTGTGGCGGACGTCACCGGGTTTCCAGAGATACTCGGCGGCCGGGTCAAGACTCTGCATCCCTTCATTCATGCCGGCATACTGGCCAAACGGGAAGAGCCGGCGCAGATGGCCGAGATCGCAGAAAAGAAAATTCAGCCCATCGATCTGGTCGCGGTCAACTTGTATCCTTTTGAAAAAACCGTCGCCCAGCCGGACGTTACGCTCAAGCACGCGCTGGAGAACATCGACATCGGCGGACCGTGCATGATCCGCGCCGCAGCAAAAAATTACGGCGGCGTGACGGTCGTGACCAATCCGGACCAGTATGATAAAGTGCTGCAGGAGCTCGATCAGCATCAGGGCTGCACGACGCTGGCCACGCGTGCTTGGCTGGCGCGACAGGCGTTCAGCCGCACTTGTGAATACGACGCCGCCATCTCCCGCTGGCTGTATCAGCAGGCGGAACCGGAGAGCCGCTTCCCCGACCGTTTTCCGTTTGTCCTGCACAAAAGGCAGGATCTGCGCTATGGGGAAAATCCCCATCAGCAGGCGGCTTTTTATCAGGACGATTCGGGACGGGCTTTCGGCCGGCAGTTGCACGGCAAAGAGCTGTCCTTCAACAACATCATGGATATTCATTCCAGCGCCGGGCTCTCGCTCGAGTTCAGCGAACCCTGCGCGGTGATCGTCAAACATAACAATCCCTGCGGCGTGGCGGTGGGCGCGAATCTGCTCGACGCCTATCAAAAAGCGCTGCAATGCGACCCGGTCTCCGCTTATGGCGGCGTGGTGGCATTCAACAAGCCGGTGGACGGGGCGCTGGCCGCCAAACTGGCTGAGCTGTTTCTGGAGGTGATCACGGCGCCCGCATTCGACCCAGAGGCGCTCTCTCTGCTGACCGCCAAGAAAAACCTTCGCCTTCTTCAATGGCCGGATGTTCAGCTTCAGACCGGCGATCTCGATATTAAAAAAGTGCTCGGCGGCTATCTGATCCAGACGGTCGACATTGAGCCGGCCGATGCGGCCGAGTTCAAAGTGGTCAGCAAGCGGCAACCGGCCCCACAAGAGTGGCAGGCCATGCGCTTCGGCTGGAAAGTCGCCAAATGGATCAAGAGCAACGCCATCATATTCGTCGCCACGGACAGAACTTTGGGCATCGGCGCCGGCCAGATGTCGCGGGTGGACTCTTCGAAAATAGCCGTGCTCAAAGCCGGGCAGGCGGGCCTGAACTTGGCCGGTTCCGTGGCCGTCTCCGACGCCTACTTTCCATTCCGCGACGGCGTGGATGTGCTGGCCCAGGCCGGCGCTGCCGCCGTGATTCAGCCCGGCGGCTCTGTGCGCGATAATGAAGTCATCGCCGCGGCCGACGAACACAATCTGGCCATGGCTTTTACCGGGCTGCGCCACTTCAGGCATTGAGAAACCGCCATCGGCACGAACCTTAAACTATAGAACCTAACAACCTCAGACAGGGCCAACGCAGCATGAATCTTTTCAAATCCGTTTTTGCCAACGATCTCGCCATTGATTTGGGAACCGCCAACACGCTGGTTTATATAAAAGGTCGTGAAGTCGTTTTAGATGAACCCTCCATCGTAGCCATCCGCAAAAGCACTCAGGAGATCGTCGCCTACGGAGACGAAGCCCGGGAGATGGTCGGCCGCACGCCGGGGGAGATCATCACCATCCGTCCGCTCAAGGACGGCGTCATCGCCGACTTTGATCTGGCGGAACAGATGATCCGTTATTTCATCCGCAAGGCCATGCCGACGCGCGTACCGCGGCCGCGCATCGCCATCTGCGTTCCCACCGGCATCACCGAGGTGGAAAAACGCGCGGTGCGCGATTCCGCGGAACATGCCGGCGCCCGGGAAGTCTATCTCATCGAAGAGCCCATGGCCGCAGCCATCGGCCTGGGCCTGCCCATCGATCAGCCGGTGGGCAACATGATCATCGATATCGGCGGCGGCACCTGTGAAATTGCAGTGATCGCCATGTATGGCATCGTCAACTCGATCTCCATCCGCATCGGCGGCGACGAGATGAACGAGGCGATCGTGCAATATTTTAAAAAGAGCTTTAACCTGCTCATCGGCGAGATCACCGCCGAAGAGATCAAATGTAAACTGGGATCCGCCGCGCCCTATGACGGCAAGGACACCATGACGGTCAAAGGCCGCGACCTGGTGGCCGGCATTCCCAAAACCGTCACCATCAGCTCCAAGCAGGTACAGGAAGCTCTGGCCGACACCATCAACACCATCGTCGACTCCGTCAAGCTCTGTCTCGAACAGACGCCGCCGGAGCTGTCCGCGGATATCCTTGACCGCGGCATCCTGATGAGCGGCGGCGGCTCGATGCTGCGCGGTCTGGACGAACGGCTTCGACGGGAAACCAACCTGCCGGTCATCCTGTCGGAAGAACCCCTGCTCGCGGTCGTGCGCGGCACAGGCAAAGTTCTGGAAGACCTGAACCGCTATCGCAAAGTACTGACCCATATTCGCAGGTATTAGTCTTCCCCATGTCCATGAAACGGCTTTTCCGCAACGTTGCTCCGCACCCTCCTGCCGGAACAACCCTATCTCCGAACCGGCGCAGGCTGTTGTTCATCCTGGTGGCGCTTTTCATCGCGTTCCTGTCCTGGATCGTTTACCTCAGCTTCAGTCTGCCCTCCTTCGACCAGTTAGAGAACTATAATCCCGAGCTGGCGACCAAGGTCTTTTCCGCAGACGGCGTTCTCATCAAAGAATTTTTTACCGAACGCCGGTTTTACGTCCCCCTGGCTGAGATCCCGGAGCCCATGGTCAAAGCGGTACTGGCCATTGAGGACCACCGTTTTTACAGCCATTGGGGCATCGCCCCGCTGCGCTTCCTGCGCGCCGCTCTGTCGGATATTCTCACCATGAGCCGTCAACAGGGCGCCAGCACCCTGACCCAGCAGCTGGCCCGGCGTCTGCATCTGACCCCGGAAAAGACCATCACCCGCAAGATCAAAGAGATGATCACCGCGGTGCAGCTGGAACGAACCTACACCAAGCAGGAAATCCTGGACATGTACCTCAATCACATGTCCTTTGCCCATGGCAGCTATGGCGTCGATGCGGCCAGCCAGTTGATGTTCGGGAAGAAAATTCAGAACTGCACCCTCGATGAATTCGCGCTGCTCGCCGGCATGGCGCAACGGCCGGCCTATCTCAATCCCTATCGCTATGCGGACCGCTCCCTCAAACGCCGCACCATGGTGCTCAACCGCATGTTGGACGAGCACTATATCACCCGCGCTCAATATCAGCAGGCGGTCAACGCCGAACTCAAGCTGGCGCCGAACTATGAGCGCAAGGATCTGGGCATCGCGCCTTATTTCACCGAAACCATCCGGCAGGAACTGCAGCGCCAGTACGGCTGGGATCTGTACAAGGCCGGCATGCGGATCTACACCACGCTGGATACCCGCGTACAAGAGTGCGCCGAACGGGCGGTGGCCGCCTTTCTGCCCCACGATCAAGAGATCTCCAACCGCGCCCATCGTAATCGGGATGATCTGCAAAAGCTTGCGCCCAAGGAGATGATCGAAAAATACGGTTTGGAAAAAATCATCTACACCAAAGTGCTGGCGGACTCGGTGCTCAACAACAAAGCGGCGGTGCAGGTGTCGGTCCTGGTCCTGGATCCGAGGAACGGCCACATTCTCGCCATGATCGGCGGCCGCGATTTCACCGAGAGCAAATACAATCGCTGTGTACAGGCGATCCGTCAGCCCGGTTCGGTGTTCAAGCCCATCGTCTACACCGCGGCGGTGGACAACGGCTATATGCCCTGCTATGAAAAGTTGAACCAACCCATCGTAGTTCAGCAGTCGGATGGATCGCGCTGGACCCCGGCCAACTATGACAACACCATCGGCGGTAAAACCACTCTGCGTGAGGGGCTGCGCCGTTCGTTGAATCTGGTCAGCGCCCGGCTCGTTCAGGAAGATGTGCCGCCCCGTCAGGTGGTGCACTATGCGCGCAGCTTGGGCATCACCACCCCGTTGGACGCCGTGGATGCGATCGCCCTGGGATCCACCGGCGTAAAGCCCATCGAGATCACCTCTGCGTTCGGTGTGTTCGCCAATCGCGGCGTGCTGGTGAGCCCGCTCAGCGTGCTGCGGGTGGAAGACCGGTACGGCAATGTGCTGAGCACGGCCGCGCCGCAAAGCCGCGGCGTGTTGCGGGAAGAGACCGCTTACATCATGGTGGATATGCTGCGCAGTGTGGCGCAGGAGGGCACCGGCAGCGCCTCGGTGTCGCAATTCAACTTTCGCCGGCCGGCTGCCGGAAAAACCGGCACCACCAACGATTGCACCGACGCCTGGTATATCACCTTTACGCCGCAGATGGTAGTCAGCACCTGGGTGGGGCACGATGATCCAGCCCTCAACCTCGGCGCCAGACAGACCGGTTCCAACGCCGCGTTGCCCATCACCGTGCCCATCATCAAGAACGGTCTGGACACGCTGAACCTGCCGGTGGTTGATTTTGTCCGCCCGGCCGGTGTAGTAAACGTCTCCATCTGCAATGAGTCAAAAATGCTGATCGGCAAATACTGCCCTGAGGCGGTGAGTGAAATCTTTGACACACGATACCTTCCGCAGGAAGAGTGCCCGATCCACAAAAACCCGAGATCCATGATCCGCGATTATCGCGGCAGAGGGGGCAAAAAGAAGATAAAATACTGAGCGCCACACCCGGCCGCCGTTGCTCAGAGTGCGGCGAGCCTTTTGATCCTCAACCAACGTGGTTCCTCCGCCAATTTCCTTCTTGAAAATCCCAAATATTTTCCGTACTTTATACTTTCATTATCGCATCAACTGAGGTTGTATTATGGAAAAAGCCGACAACATAAACCTGAAAATCGGATTAGCGGAAATGCTCAAGGGCGGCGTCATTATGGACGTCACCACCCCGGAGCAGGCCAAGATCGCCGAGGACGCCGGCGCCGTGGCGGTGATGGCCCTGGAGCGGATCCCGGCGGACATCCGCAGCCATGGCGGCGTCGCCCGCATGTCCGACCCGACCGTCATCATGGCCATTCAAAAAACCGTTTCCATTCCGGTGATGGCGAAATGCCGCATCGGCCATTTCGCCGAGGCCCAGGTGCTGGAAGCCCTGGGCGTGGATTTTATCGATGAGAGCGAAGTGCTCACCCCGGCGGACGAAGAGTATCATATCGATAAATGGAAATTCAAAGTGCCTTTCGTCTGCGGCTGCCGTGAACTGGGCGAAGCCCTGCGCCGTATCGGCGAGGGTGCCGCCATGATCCGCACTAAAGGCGAAGCCGGCACCGGCAACATCGTGGAAGCGGTACGGCATATGCGCAGCGTCATGAGCGGCATTCGGCGCATTCAATCCCTGGGCGATGAAGAACTGGTCACAGAGGGCAAAAAGCTGGGCGCGCCGGTGGAATTGATCCGCGAGGTGAAAAAACTCGGCAAACTGCCTGTGCCCAATTTTTCCGCCGGCGGCGTGGCCACTCCGGCGGACGCTTCGTTGATGCGACAGCTGGGCGCGGAAAGCGTGTTCGTCGGCAGCGGCATTTTTAAATCCAGCGCGCCGGAGAAAATGGCCAAAGCCATCGTCTCCGCGGTAACCCATTTTGACGACCCGGATCTCATCGCCAGGGTTTCCGAAGGCCTGGGAGAGGCTATGCCCGGGTTGGAGATCAACGCCATTCCCGATAACGAGCGCATGGCCGGCCGGGGCTGGTGATGCGCGTCGGAGTTCTGGCCGTCCAGGGCGATTACGCCAAACATGTGGAAATCCTGAAACGGCTCGGTCAGATTCCGCACCTGGTGCGCACCGAGGCAGAGCTGAATCTGTGCGACGGCCTGATCATCCCCGGCGGCGAATCCACTACCCTCACCATCGTCATGCACAAACACGGACTGTGGGAACCACTGCGGCAGTTCGGCAAACGCCGGCTGATTTTCGGCACCTGCGCCGGCCTGATCATTCTGTCCAGCCGGACGCCGAATCATCCGTTCGACCCGCTGGGGCTGATCGATCTCACCGTAGAACGCAACGCCTACGGCCGACAGAAAGACTCTTTCATCGACGAGGTGGCGGTCACCTGGGAGGGACGCAACCATTCCATTCCCGGTTTCTTTATCCGCGCGCCAAAAATTATCGAAATTGGAAATTCCGTGTCTGTGCTCGGCCGGCATCGCAACGACATCGTGCTGGTGGAAAACGAGCGCATTCTGGCCGCGACCTTTCATCCGGAGCTCACGCACGATCTGTCGGTGCACGAGTATTTCATCCGCAAGCTCTAGCCGCCACGGAGGGCCGCCGTTTTCGTCGCATCAACGCCCTCGGCTCCTGGATAATGGGGAAAGACCAGCCCCGTTCAAGTCCTGACCGCCGTTTCGCCGGAGAAAAGACAACCTTCAAAAAGATCGCCAACGCATGTTTACCTACCAGCCCGCAGGCATTAAACTTGATCTCGTCGACCTCTGGCTCGATGCCCAACGCAAAGTGGACTTTTCCTTCGTCTCACACGGTCACGCCGACCATTTAAAAAAACACCGAAAAATTCTCTCCACCCCGGCCACCGCTCGGTTTCATCAACTGCGCCAGGGCGCTGCCGAGTTCGTCGCCCTGGATTTCGGCGTCCCGCTGCAGATCGACGACCTGACCATCGAGCTCTTTCCCGCAGGCCACATCCTCGGCTCAGCCATGATCCGCGTACAACACGACGGCGTCTCGCTTCTCTATACCGGTGATTTCAAAATGCAGTCCGGACTGACCTGCGAACCCATTGTCACGCCGCACGCCGACATCCTGATCATGGAATCCACCTACGGTCATCCGGACTATGTGTTCAACCGCTCCCGCGATTCCATGGCTGGAGAGTTGTTCGATTTTGTTCATGGTTGCTTTCACAAAGGGTTGACGCCGGTGGTTCTCGCCTACAGCCTGGGCAAAGCCCAGGAGGCCATGAAGCTGCTCGGCGATCACGGCTGCACGGTCCTGGTTCATCACAGCGCATGGGAGCTGGCCGAGATCTATCGCGAGTTCGGGATTGGTTTTCAAAACTGCCGCCTGTGGGATGAAACGCCGCCGGCCGGCGAAGAGATATTGATCCTGGCGCCGCACCTCATGCGCACCCGCCTCGTCCAGCATATCGGCCGCCATAAAACCGTATTGCTCTCCGGATGGGGCGCTGGTTTCAATCCCATGGGCAACAGCGCCGACCACACCATCCCCTTCAGCGATCATGCGGATTTCAGCGAGCTCTTTCA
The DNA here is from genome assembly GCA_964554965.1 of uncultured Cytophagia bacterium. Classification (GTDB taxonomy): domain Bacteria; phylum Zhuqueibacterota; class Zhuqueibacteria; order Residuimicrobiales; family Residuimicrobiaceae; genus Anaerohabitans. Next base: position 14,197 of record CAZKQR010000001.1, read on the forward strand.
GCTCATCGACCGCATTGAGCCGCAACATATCTATACCACGCACGGCCCGGAGGACTATCCCCGGCTGCTGCAGGATCGCGGCTACAACGCCATGCGGTTGGCCTGAAACCGGAAAAATGAACCAACCCGGCGGAACGCATGGAGAGGCTGGACGGGTTTTCCCGCCCGGCGCAACAACCGAGGCTGCCGGCGGGCCGGCGATCGCAGAGCTTTGCAAAAAGGACTCAGTGACGATGAAAAAAATCAAAATCGGTATCGTGGGATACGGCCATCTCGGCAAAGGCGTCGAGCTGGCGTTGATGCAGAATTCGGATATGGAACTGGTGGCGGTCTTTACCAGAAGAGACCCGGGCTGTATCAAGCCGGCCCATGCGTCTTCGAGGGTCTGCCGCGTGGAAGAAGCCGCGGCCATGCAGGATAAAATCGACGTCATGATTCTATGCGGCGGCTCGGCCGCGGATTTGCCAAAGCAGGGCCCGGCCTTTGCCTCATTGTTCAACACAATCGACAGCTTTGACACCCATGCAAAAATTCCTCACTATTTTGCAGCAATCGATGAAGCGGCGACAAGACATGGCCACGTAGCGATCATTTCCGTGGGGTGGGATCCGGGGCTCTTTTCGGTGAACAGACTGTATGCCGAGTCGATTTTGCCGAACGGCGGTCATTATACTTTTTGGGGCAAAGGCGTGAGCCAGGGACATTCCGACGCCATCCGCACCATCGCGGGTGTGAAAAACGCCGTACAGTACACCCTGCCCGTACAGAGCGCCCTTCAGGCTGTTCGAAGCGGCGCCGCTCCCCCGTTGACCACGCGTGAGAAACATACGCGGGAGTGCTATGTGGTCCTCGAACCGGGAGCGGACCAGGCAACGATTGAAAAGACGATTCAGAACATGCCGGATTACTTTGCCGATTACCACACAACGGTGCACTTTGTTTCTGAGGAAGAATTAAAAGCCAACCACGGCGGCATGGCTCACGGAGGCTTTGTGCTCCGTAGCGGCATCACCGGGGCATCCAACAAGCACCTGATCGAGTATTCACTAAAGCTGGACTCCAATCCTGAATTTACCGGCAGCGTGCTGGTATGCTATGCAAGAGCAGCCCATCGTCTGGCGTTGAGCGGCGACCGGGGGGCGAAAACAGTTTTCGACATTGCCCCTGCCCTGCTGTCGCCCAGGAGCCATGATGAGCTGAGAGCGCAACTGCTGTAGCCGCCGTTGGCCTCGCGTTGTCTTCTCCTGAGGACGCGATAAAAACGATACCTAAAAATTCAACAAGGGTACAAACCATTGGAACTCTCACCAGGCATTGGCGGCTCGAGCGCTCCGCCGGCGCGCCTGACCAGCCTGCTGGAACAGGCCCTTCACATCCTCGCCGATGCTCATGAACGGGAAGAGCTGCGCCTGACGGCGCACACGGTGGCCAACGCCACCTGGCAGCGCTGGCAGTCCGGCAGACCTCCGCAGGACAACGGACAAGACCATGAATGGATCGTGTTCGCCCATGTGCTGAAAATCGCGGAATGCGAAGGACTGTCCCTTACCGAAAAAAAAATAGCCACGGCCTTTGCCTTTGTGCACGACAATTATTACATCCCCCGCATTATGGAAGAAGAGATCCGCCAATGCGAGAGAGCGGGACGACATGATAGAGCCGCCGCGTTGAGCATGAAGAAAACGCAACAGCGCATCGAACACATGCAACACGGCGCCGTCAACGCCGAAAGCCTGCTGCGCGAGCTCGTGCGCAGCGAGCAGCCGGCCTCTCCCCTGTTCACCGCGGATGAGATCCGCCGCTGTGTGCAGCTGGTGAGCGGACACGATCTATGGAAAACGAATCCGCCCGCACCGCCGCCGAGCACCGACCGGCTGGCGTTGGCCTGCGTGGAGGGGGATGCCCTGTGGCCCTTGCACCCGACCGGCGTGCTCGCCGATCTGCAGCGCTTGGCCGCAGGCGGCGAGTGGGTCGATCTGACCGATCCACTGGTCTGGCGCAGACAGCTGCAGCAGAGCTTGCGCACTCTCATCGAATTCAGGCCGCACTGGGTGGAAAAAGCAGCGATCGCTGAAACCGATTTCATCGACAGTGAATCCATCTTTCGCACAAAAACGGGCCAACAATTGTTTTGCGAATGGCGGACGTTCTGGAGTCTGTAAGGTCCGTGCTGTGTATTGCCCTGCAAAAAAAAACCTCATCCTTCAAGGCACCGATGATCAGGTCGTGCCAGGGGGCTGGGATGATCATAAAGCCAGGGAGGCCGTATGCGCCGTTTGATCTGCCGACCCGCTATAGTGGTTCCGATCCTCGCCGTGCTGCCGCTGGTTGTCATCGCACTTCTCGGGCTGCAGCACCAGGTCCATTTTTCCCGCATGACGCGCGACGTGGCGGCCATCGCCCGGATCCATCCCCTGTCGGGATTTCTCTCCAGCCTGGGAATTCTGCTGTGGTGGACGAGCGCAACCCTTTGGCTGTTCTCAGCAGGCGTGTATCGAACCCTGCATCTGCACAAGTTGTTTAGGTTCGCCCTGGCCACCGGTTCGCTTTCCGCCTATTTCGCTTTGGACGATCTGTACCAACTGCACGAGTCGATCGTACCCAACTATCTGGGCGTTCCGGAAAAAGGAGTGTTCGCGATTCTCGCCGTGTGGACGATTCTGTATCTGGTCCTCTGCCGCCACCAGCTGCTGAAAAAAAACGGGGCATGGATGCTGCTCGCGGTCGCGCTGCTCGGCGCTTCGCTGATGATGGACGCCGTGCTGGAACCCCGGCTGATGCAGCTTGGCCAATGGTCCTATCTACTGGAGGACGGCTGCAAATGGCTGGGCATCGTCTGCTGGTGTTGTTTCTGTCTGATCTCCTGCCGCTGCGGAATGATGGCGCTGATCCGCAAATAAACGGCAGCAGGATGGCGGTGGGCGCCGGCACAGCGCAAAGAAACCGGCAAATCTAAATTGCAATAGCGGTGAATTTTATTTACATTGATCTTATGAACAAAGAACTGAATAAATATCTCGCCCCCCCGGTCATCGAAAAAATGCGCGCCGAGATCCAAGGCGCCAAGGACAATGAGGTCTTTTTCATCGGCTACACCGAGGAAGATCTGCTGGTCCACGATGTGGAGGCAGCGGCGCGCGGCCATAAAACCGCGGCGCCGGCGGTGCTGGAAAAAGCACGCGAGGCGGATGTGGTCATCCACAACCACCCCTCCGGCGACCTCACCCCTTCGGAAGCGGACCTGTCCATCGCCGGCCGGCTGGACGCTTTTCGTGTTGCCTTTTACATCGTCAGCAATACGGTCACCGACATCTATGTGGTCGTTGAGCCGTTTGCGAAAAAAGAAAAAATCGCCCTGGATGGCCGCGAGCTGGTCGAGATGCTGGGCCCGGCCGGTCCCATCGCAAAAAGCCTGCCCGGCTTTGAGAACCGGCCGCAACAGGGCGATATGGCCCAGGCGGTGGTGACGGCGTTTAATGAGGATAAAATCGCCACCATCGAGGCGGGCACCGGCACCGGCAAAACCCTGGCCTACCTCGCGCCCGCCATCCGCTGGGCGCTGCAGAACAAGGAACGGGTGGTGGTCTCCACCAACACCATCAACCTGCAGGAACAACTCATCAAAAAAGATCTGCCGTTCCTGCAGAGCGTGATGCCGCAGCCGTTCTCGGCCGTGCTGGTCAAAGGGCGCGGCAATTATGCCTGTCTGCGCAAAGTGAACGAAGCGGACTCGGAATTGGATCTGTCCGATGAAGAGGAACGGGAGGAATTGCACGCGCTCATCAGCTGGGCCAAATCCTCCAAAGAAGGCAGCAAGTCGGACCTGAGTTATCTGCCGAGCGATACGCTGTGGGAAAAAATCGGCGCGGAGAGCGACACCTGTACACGCAGCCGCTGCGCCTTTTTTCGCGAATGTTTTGTCAATAAAGCGCGCCGCAACGCCGGGCGCGCCAATCTCCTTGTGGTCAACCATCACCTGCTCTTCGCGGATCTGGCCATCCGTCATGAACTGGGCGACGCCGGCGACGCCGCGGTGCTGCCGCCCTACGAACGCATCATCTTTGACGAGGCGCACCACATCGAAGACGTGGCCACCAGCTATTTCGGCGACCGCATCACCCGTGCCGGCCTGCAGCGCATGTTCAGCCGGTTGCACCGGCAGCAGAAGGCGATGCTCAAAGGCTATCTGCACTCCGCCCTCACCCGGGTCAGCCGTCTGCGCGGAGCGCGCACCGAAGAAGTCCGGGAAACCATCACCCGGCTTATCACCGACCGCCTGGTGCCCGATGTCATCAGCCTGAGCGAGGACACCCAAGAGCTGATGGATCACATCTTTGATCAGGTCAAATCACTGGCGCCGGACGCTCAAAGCGAAGAGATCAAGCTCCGCCTGATTCCAGAGATGGCGGAAAATATGCGCGACAAAGGTCTGGGCAACCTCATCCGCGACCATCTGCAAGCTCTTTACGCCTTCAGCGACCAGCTGCTGGCGCTGGTCAAAGAGCTGGATAAAGCCCAGGATTTGGCCGGCGAAGACGACTGGAGTTCGCTGATCATCGAAATCCGCGCCCAGGCGCTGCGGCTGACCGCAGCCGGTCAGATCATCGAGGATGTGGTCTTTCAGTATGATGAGGACCATATCCGCTGGATCGAGATCAAACCAGGATTTCGCACACGCCACATCGTGCGATTTCTCAAATCACCGTTGGATATCGGCGCCATGATGAAGAAAGCGGTGTACGAATCCTTCGGCACAGTGGTCATGACCTCCGCCACGCTGACCGTGGACGGCAAATTCGATTTTCTCGAACAGCGCATCGGCCTGCAGAGCGTCAAGCCGGAACGGCGCATCCCCCTGCTGCTGCCGTCGCCTTTTGATTATCAGAAGCAGGCGATGCTGTGCATTCCCATGGATATTCCGGAACCCGGCCAGGCTACTTATAATAAAGAGCTGGTGCAGTTGATCTACCGCGCCCTCGCCATCTCCCAGGGCCGCGCGTTCGTGCTGTTCACCTCCTATGGACTGATGAACATCGTCCACCGGCAGCTGGAAGACTCGCTGCATCTCCTCGGCATCAACGCCCTCAAGCAGGGACAGATGAACCGCCATGATCTGCTCAACCAGTTTCGGCAGGACAAAACATCCGCGCTGTTCGGAACCGACAGCTTTTGGGAAGGCGTCGACGTGATGGGCGATGCGCTGGAGCTGGTCATCATCACCCGGTTGCCTTTCAAAGTGCCCAACGAACCGATCATCGAAGCGCGCTATGAGGCGATCGAAAAAAACGGCGGCAACGCCTTTATGGATTACGCGGTGCCGCTGGCCGTGCTGAAACTCAAGCAGGGCTTCGGCCGCCTGATCCGCCACAAAACCGATCGCGGCTCGGTCGTCATTCTGGACAACCGGGTGGTCAACAAAAACTATGGCAAGCGGTTTATGCGCTCGCTGCCGACCTGCACGACCGTCGTCGGAAAAAGGGATATGGTCTTTGACGCCCTGGACCGCTTTTTCGCTGCCCGCAATCCGTCCTGAAAAGATCGTCGGTCAGGCCGGGGGCGATGAAAAGAAAAATCTGTGAAAAACATCCTTCTGATATATCCACCGCTGGTCAAGGCCTGCGAACCGCCCATCGGCATCGCCAGGCTGGCAGCCGGCGTCCGTTCTCACGGCATCGTTTGCGATTTGTGGGACGCCAATTGGGAAAGCCAGATGGCGTTGCTGCAGAGTTCGGCGCAGACCGGTCAAGACCTGCCCCGCACCCGCCAGGCCCGCAGCCGCATGCAGGAGGACCTCGATTATCTCCGCCATCCGGACGGCTATTCCTCCTTTGATCGCTATCAATTGGCGGTCCACCGCCTCAATCATCTCATGCGCGTCGCAGCCAAACCGTTCTCCTGCACCGCCGGGCTGGCGGATTTTCTCCACCAGCGGCTGCAGCCGGTGGCCAGCGATGATCTGCTGCATGCGGCCGAACATCCCGAAGAGCTCCCTTTCCACTCTTTTTTCCAGGAGCAGCTGCAGCGCCGGCTTGCTCAGAACGGCCCGGACCTGATCGGCCTGTCGCTGAATTATCTCAGCCAGGCTCTGTG
>CAZKQR010000001.1:20386-30236 GCA_964554965.1 uncultured Cytophagia bacterium
TGGAGACGCTGGTGGACCGCTATCACCCGCGGCTGCTGCATCTGACCGACAACGCATTGTCCCCCAAACTGTTGCATCATCTGATCGATCATCCGCCGAATGCGCCGTGGTACGGATTCACCCGCATCACCGCCGCGCTGGCTGACGCGGATTTCTGCCGGTCGTTGAAAAAGGCCGGCTGCGTCATGCTCAAGCTGGGCGTTGAGTCCGGCGATGAGGGTGTGCTGCACGGGATGAACAAGGGACATACCGTGGCGCTGGCGAGCAGCGTGCTACATCAGCTGCACAGCGCCGGCATCGCCGCATTTGTCTATCTGCTCTTCGGCACCCCCTGGGAGGACGAATCCTCGGCGCAGGCCACGCTGGAGTTTGTCGTCCGGCATCAGCGCGAGATCACCTTCATCAATCCGGCGATTTTCAACCAGCCCATCGAACCGGGCCAGCCGGCACAGCCCTTTTATGGCGGCGATCTTTCGCTGTACACGGATTATGAACATCCGGCCGCATGGTCGCGCGGACAGGTCCGCCGTTTTCTCGACCGCCGCTTTAAACGGCAACCGGCGGTCGCCGCCATCCTGCGCCGTACGCCGCCGTTCTTCACTTCAAACCATGCTCCGTTTTTCTGTGATAATGGGAGGGAGAGATGAAAACCGCAGAATACTGGATCGACAAACTACAGCTACAGCCGCATCCGGAGGGCGGATGGTACCGCGAGAACTATCGCAGCAGCGAGCACATCGAGGCCAAGGCGCTGCCGAAACGGTTCTCCGGGCCGCGCTGTTTCAGCACCAGCATCTATTTCCTGCTGCGTGAGGGGCAGCCCTCCCATCTGCATCGCATAGCGGCGGACGAAATCTGGCACTATTACGGCGGCAGCCCGCTGACGCTGTTCATGATCCAGCCGCAGGGCGAAATGTCCGCTGCCAGACTCGGGCCAGACCCGGAAAAAGACCAACAGCTGCAACGGGTCGTGCCCGTAGGCTGCTGGTTCGGCGCCAAGGTCGATGATCCAGACTCCTTTACCCTGGTCGGTTGCACCGTGGCGCCTGGATTTGATTATCGTGATTTTGAACTGGGAGACCGCCATCAGCTGCTCGAACGCTATCCGCAACATCGCGCTCTGATCGAGCGGTTGACCGTGAATCAATAATGACTCTATTCCATGAGGATTCCGTTATGCATCGTCGTTCGTTTCTAAAACTCGCGGGCTGCATGGCCCCCTTGCTCTCCGCACAGCGTCTCACTGCTTCGCAGAATAAAACCGCTGAATCGGCGCAGCCGATTTTCAATGCTTTGGTCGGCCAAACGGACCGGCGCATTCCATCTCTGTTGCAGCGCCAGGAGACCGACCGCTCGCATCGTTGGGCCGGCGGGGTTATGGACCCGTGGGGGATCCATGCGGCAGGGGAGACAGCCAGGTTCATCCGCACGTTAAGCAGCGTGGTAGTGGAACCCGCTTCGCGCTATTATCAGGATCCGCGGCTGATCGAACCTCTGCTCGCTGCGGCCCGCTATCTTGTCCGCGCTCAACATGCCGACGGCGCCATCGATCTGCACACCACCAATTTCAATTCTCCGCCGGACACCGGCTTTGTCGTTGAGCATGTGGCCCTGGCGTACACCCTGCTGCAGCGCCGGCCAAAAGAGAACAGCGCAGAGATCCGCCAAACCCTGCAGACGTTCATGCAGCATGCGGGCAAGACCCTGTCCACAGGCGGCATCCACACACCCAACCATCGCTGGGTGGTCTGCATGGCGCTGGCACGGCTGCACACGCTGTTCCCGGATCCGGCTTTTCTCCGCCGCATCGATCAATGGCTGGCGGAAAAAATCGACATCGACCCGGACGGACAATTTCATGAAAAGAGCAGCGCCATCTACAGTCCGCTCACGGACCGCTGTCTGATCACCATGGCCCGGCTGCTGAACCGGGAAGCGCTCTTGGAACCGGTCCGCCGCAATCTGGATATGACGCTCTACTACCTGCATGCGGACGGCGAGATCGTCACTGAAGCGTCTCAACGCCAGGACCAGTACCGGCGCGGAAGCATGGCGGTGTACTATTATCCTTTTCGCTACATGGCGCTGAAGGATCAGAACGGCCGCTATGCCGCCCTGGTGCAAATGATGGAGGAGGAGGGCGGGGAATCGCTGGCCGAGTCGTTGCCCTACCTGCAGGAGGATCCGGGCCTGCAGGCCAAGCTGCCGGCGCTGCAGCCTCTGCCTGAGAACTATAGCCGCGTTTTCTCACATTCTCAGCTGGCCAGGATACGCCGTGGTCAGGTCAGCGCCACGGTGCTGGCACAAAATCCATCTTTCTTTTCCTTTCATAAAGGCTCTGCAGTCCTGGAGGCGGTGCGATTGGCCGGCGCTTTTTTCGGCAAGGGGCAGTTTAAAGGGGACGCGCTGCAGGTGAAAGACGGCCTATTCCTGCTGCAGCAGAATCTCGAGGGACCCTATTTTCAACCTCTGCCGGCCGAACAGCTCCAGCAGGAGGGCAACTGGAGCGACAGCAATCGCCGGCTGCGGCCGCAGAGCGAGATCCAGCATCTGCAGACCCAGGTGAGCATCGCCGAGAGCGACGGCCGCTTTGAGTTGACCTTTACCATTCAAGGAACGGAGAACGTGCCGGTGGCGATTGAATTGGCATTCAGAGAGGGCGGTTCTCTGCAGGGCGTGACGGGATTGGCGGACATCGACCGCGGATACCTGCTGGAAAAAGGGATGGGCAAATATTCGTATGCTGGAAGGGAAATCGAATTCGGACCCGGACTGGCTGACCACCGTTGGACGCAGCTGCGCGGCAGCCTGCCCAAAATGAACAGCCTGAGCGTCTATCTCACCGGCTTTACGCCGTTCGTCTATCGACTGAAAATCAGCTAGGCCGGCGCGGCATCGAGCACCAGCTTGCGCTGGTAATGCTCTTCGAACAACTCTTTCTTTTTCTCCAACCCGGCCATGGCCGGCGACGGGTCGCGGCCGGCGGCCAGGCGAATGCGGACATGGGCATTCGCCGGCGTGCAGGTGATGCGTTTGACGCGGCCATCATGCAGACGGTCCAAGCCGTCGGCCAGACGAAGAAGCGCTGCCAGACGGATGACCGATTCCCGGCGTCTCGACGACAGCCGGGCAAAGTGACGGTGCTTGGTGCGCGGCGCGGATTTGCGGTGATATCGCGCGATATTGGCGATGATCAAAGCCTCTTCATCGCTCCAGCCCGGCAGCCGTTCGTGCAGGATCAGCCTCAGGCTCGCTTTGTGATGCGCCTGTCCGGCCTGCGACCAGCCGATATCGTGCAACAGGGCGGCGGCCTCCAGCCATTGCCGCTCCAGTGCCTTCAATCCATGCAGCGCCTGCAGCTGATCGAACAGCTCCAGCGCCAGTTTGCACACGTGGCGGCTGTGCGCCTCTTCGCCATCATAACGGCGCATAAGACGAAACACGCCTTCCATGCGTTTATCTCCCATCACGGCCCCTCCTGTAAAAGAACGCCATACAGCAGATCCGCCAAACTGATGAGCATCCCGGTCAGCTGCCAATAGGACATGATCGCCTCCAGGATCACCGCGCCGGCGAGAATAACGTCGGCGCGCAGCGGATGAAGCCCGATCATCTTTTGCCGCTCCGGGATGGAGCGCGCGGCCAGCTCGTGTAGAACCGCGGCCAGCTCCTCCTGCGTCAACAAATAGCCATGAATTTTTTCCGGTTCCTGCACCGGCGTCCTGGTGGCCATCATGGCCAGCGTAGTGGCCGTGCCTCCGCACGCCAGGCTCTGCTTAGGGCACGCCACATTGTTAAACCTGCGATCGAGTTCTTGCCGGCAATAACAACGGGCCTCAGCCACCGCCTGTTCCACTGGGTGCCTTGGAAGAAAAAAAGTCTCGGTCAATCTCCGGCTGCCGAACGGCAGGCTGGCTGCCAGCCGTATTCGGTCGCGCCGGCCCATGACGAACTCGGCGCTGCCTCCGCCGACGTCGCAGACCAGGGCTTCGCACTCGGCCGGCTGGTCGTGCAGCGCGCCGATAAAAGACAGGTACGCCTCTGTTTCACCGGTCACAACGCGCACCTGAAAACCGGTCTCCTGAGCAATCTTTTGCAGAAATAAAGCTTGATTGGAGGCCTCGCGCGTGGCGCTGGTGGCGATGACGTGATAGGCCACGACGCCGTACGCTTGCGCCAGGGAACGATACTCGGCCAACGCCTTCACCACCCGCGTCATGGCTTCATCAGACAATGCGCCGCTGCGGCTCAGAGCCTCACCGAGCCGGGTGATGCGCTCGGCAGCATACAGTGGCGTGATGGTGTGATCCGGATGGACTTCTGCCACCAACAAGCGGGTTGAATTCGTGCCGATATCGATGGAAGCCTTGCGAACCATATACAGACCGGTAAAGCCGCCCCCGAAAGGTCAGCTCAATCCCAATTGTTCGGCGATCTCGGCCACCAGCGCGTCAATGCGGCGAATGTCTTTGAGCCGGCCCTTCTGGGGCTTGAGCTTGACCTCCTGGACCGCCTTGATCAGCATCTGCCATTCGCGGCGGCTCTTTTTGCCGCACAACAGATCCTCGTTGTCCTTGGTCGATAGGCTGTTAACGCACGCAACCAGGATAGCCTCCACGTTGGCCTGATAACGGGTGGTGATATCGTGAAACTGCCCACGCAGGGAAGCCAGTTCACGGGCCAGTAAAAGGCAGGAGGATTCCTGATCAGCCGTTTTGCAGGACGCGTTGCTCTTTTTTTTAGTTGCCATGAACGAGCCTCAGATATTTAAAATCACTTCCGCCTTTTTCTGCAGATCCATGGCGATCGCTTTCGCCGAGCGATTGCCGTTGATCACCTCAAAATGGTACATCTCTTTCATCTTTTGGAACTCGGCCTTCATGCGGCGCTGATATTTGATAAAGCTGTCGAATATGTCGCGCGACATGCGCACATCCATGCCCGATTCCCAGTAATCCAGAGAATCTTTTTTCTGAAAGGTCCGTTCGATGAGAAAACTCGGCGATACGTTCAGATAGAACACCGCGTCCGGAACCAGGGCGAGAGAATAGATCGTCTGCAGCCAGCCCGGATCGCTGCCGCGCAGGATGTCGCGGGCCATCAGAGTGTAGATGTAACGATCGGCCAGCACGATGAAACCGGCGCGCAACGCCGGGATGATGTTGTTCTCCAACTGGTCCATGAAATCCGTCGCGTAAAAAAGGGAGAGCGTGCCCTGGCTGAGCACGTTGCCCTGCATGGCCTGTTCCAGCTCCGCGCTGACCAAGTTCGACCGCTTCAAACCGACGTTGACGGTGCCGTAGCCGCGGCCTTCGAGAAAATCGGTCAAAAGCCGTATCTGCGTGGAGCGGCCACTGCCGTCCGCGCCTTCGATTACAATCAGCTTGCCGGTCAGATCATCGGCATTGACGTTGGGTATGCCTTTTCCGTAAAATTTCATAGGCCGCTCCTTGCCCGATGCTTAAACGCCGGAAGATCGACTTTTTCCTTGACGATCTCGCGCACCGTATGCTGCTGCACGTCCACCGGCAGAGACGCATCGATGGAGATAAAGTCAAACTCTTTGATCATCCGACTGTACTTTTCATGGATCATGCCCTGAAACAGGCGAAAGCTCTGATACGGATCAGTGGATAATCCCAGATCCATGCCGGCTTCATGATATTTCAGCGTTGGACGGCCTTCGAGGATGCGGTTGATGGCGATCTCGGGCGGCAGATTGAAATAAAAGGTGATGTCCGGCAGCGACGCGAAACTGTAGAGATTGCGCACCCACTCCGTATCGCAGCCGCGCGCCGCATCGCGGGCAAAGGCGGTGAACATGTACCGGTCAGCCAACACAAGATAGCCGGCGCACAACAACGGCCAGATCTGGCGTTCATAGCGATCGGCGAAATCCGTGCAATGAATCAACGAAAACGTGGTGGGCGTCAGCAGATTGAGCTTTTTGCCCTTTTTAGTGGCGTTTTTTACCAGCACCGAAGAATTCCATTCGGTAAAAAAAACCTTAAATCCTTCCAGCTCCAGCCACCGCTTGAGCAGATAAACCTGGGTGGATTTTCCGGAACCGTCCAATCCCTCGACAGCGATCAGCCGTCCTTTACAGTTGTGTTTGGTGATAAGATTCATGGTTCATCCCGGTTTACGGTACCCTGTTCATGGTAAGATAAAATTTTTATGCCTCGGAAGCAAGCGAATTTGAATCCGTATCCGCCGTTTGAACGGCAAACGCAGGGGCAACCCCTCGACGGGCCCTGTTTCAGCCGTTCAGCCGGTTGAGCAGCTCCACCCCTTTTTGCATGTCCAGCAATTGCTGGTCGCCGACGATCTCCCGCTCGATGGTCAGCGGTCCGGTATAGCCGATCTCATTCAGCGTTCGAATAAACGCCGCCATATCCACATCGCCGTCGCCCAGCGGAACCTCCCGGCCCCACTCTTTACCCGGACGGGCCGCCCATTTGGCGTCCTTGCAATGCACGCTCTTGACCAGCGGCCCCAGCAGTTTCAGGGCGGGCAGGGGTTCGCCGCAGCCGTACAGGATCATGTTGGCCGGGTCGAAATTGACCGCCAGATTGGGCCGGTCCACCTCGGCGATAAACCTGATCAGCTCCTGGGCCGTTTCCTGGCCGGTTTCCAAGTGCAGCCGCTGATTGTTCTTACGGCAATGATCGCACAGCTCCCGGGCTGTGGCGACCATGGCGTGATACTGCGGGGAATCGAGCTCATCGCTTATAAAGCCGATGTGCAGTGCAGTGGCCGGCACCCCCAGTTCAGCGGCAAAATTAGAGATCTCTTTGGCCTCGGTCAGACGCTGGGACCGGGTCGCCGGCGGCACCAGGCCCACGGTCGCAGCCACTGTGGGGATATCGGCATAACTCTCGCCGGCAAAGCCGCAGAACACCACGGTGATCTGCATGCCCGCCTCTTCAAACCGGCGGGCCACCGTCTTTGCCGAGGAGCGGTCACGCCGGCCCGGCGCCAATATCTGCGCGGTGGGAATGGACAGCTGCCGGCCGGCCTGCAAACGGGCGGGCAGATCTTCATCACACACCATGAACAACCCCAGAGGATGCTGGAACGACATGGGGACCTCCTTCTATTATTCGCTTTGGATAATCTTGAATTGTTAGTATGTTAAGCCGACCAAACCGATGTTCTGCGTTTTTCCGGAGCTCTTTTCATGATCAAAAAAATTCTCCACCACTGGAAGCTGATCCTTGGCCTGTTGTTCAGCCTGCTGTTCCTTTACCTGGCCTTCCGCCGGGTGGAATTCAAGCACATGGCCGCCGCTCTGACTTCCGTGGACTATTGGTATGTACTGCCCACCGTCGCCGTCATCCTGCTCAGTCTGTGGCTGCGGGCCTGGCGCTGGCGCTATTTTCTCCTGCCTTTGCAAAACGTAGGGATGACGCCGCTGTTCAATTCGCTGCTGATCGGCTATCTGTTCAATATTTTTCTTCCAGCCCATCTCGGTGAAATCGTTCGCGCCTTTGTGCTGGCGCGCAAGACGCCGCTCACCGCCACCGCCGTCTTTGGCACTATCGTGATCGAACGCATCATCGATGTCCTCGCCATGCTGCTGCTCCTGGCTGCCGCCATGATCGTATATCCCTTTCCCCAATGGGTAAAGACCGGCGGCTATCTCACCAGCGCTCTTGTCGTGCTGCTGTTCGTTCTATTGGTGTTGATGAAAAAATACCGCACGTTCTCTCTGCGTCTGCTGGACCGGATCATCCGCCCGCTCTCGGCGGGTTTGGCAGCCAGACTCACTCACATGCTGGACTCTTTTATTCAGGGCATTCTACCGCTGCAAAAAAAATCCCATATTCTCATCGTCGCCCTGCAGTCGATCGCGTTATGGGCTTGTTACGGCCTCATCTTTCAACTGGTGCTGCACGCTTTTGATTTCATCCATCTTTATCATCTGCCCTGGACAGCCGCTCTGGTGCTGCTGGTGATCACCACCTTTGGCGTCCTCGTGCCCTCTTCACCGGGCTATGTAGGCACCTATCACTATCTCTGTCAGGTCTCGCTGGGATTGTTCGGCGTGCCGGCCAGCCCGGCCCTGACCTACGCGATTATCATGCACGGCATCAACTTTTTCCCCGTTTTGATTCTCGGTCTGATCATCCTCTCCAAGGAGGGATTGAGCATCTCGAGCGTGCGCAAAGAGACCGGCGCCTAAGCCCGCAACTTAACGCCAAACCGCCTCACTGGTTTCAGCGTCGCGGAACCGCACCTCCAGAATAACCGGCAGGATCTCCTTGATCGCCTCTACATGGGTGATCATAAAAATTTGACGAAACTGAGAGGACAACCGGTTGAGCGCATCCAGAATGCTCTGCTTCCGTTCTTCATCCTGAGAGGCGAACACTTCGTCCAGCACTAAAAAATTAACCGGAAAACCGCCGCTGCGTTCCGCCACCACCTGACTGATGGCAATGCGCAAGCACAGGTTCACCAGATCCTGTTCGCCGCCGGAAAATCGGTTGACGCCGAAAGCCTGATTAGCGTCATACACCTGGATGCCATAGTCCTCATCCAACGTGAGCCATTGATATCGGTTGTTGGAAACCAAAGCCAGCAGCTGCGAAGCGCGATGAGCCAACAGCGGCCGGATCCGGCCCGCCAGCTCCAGCCGGAAACGACCCAGATGCATATCCAGGGCCTCCAAATAGCGCACCTCTTCATCCAACCGTTTGATCTGCTCGCCCTTTTGCGCCTGTTCCTGTATGGTCTGCGCCAGCGATTCGGTTTCGCCGGCCACGCGCGCCATGGTCTCGCGACAGCCGCTCAACTCCTCCTGACTCTGATCCAGGGCCTGCGTCTCACGATCCACCTCAGCTTTGGCCGTTTGAAAATCCGCTTCATTAAAGTTCAATGCCGCCTGCGCCTGCCGCGTCTGGTCAAGATCTTGGATGATCTCCACCCTGGTTTTCTGCGCCGCGCCGAGATCGGCCTCCAGTGTGGAACGGCGCCCCACCCTTTCTTCGAGCTGAGCCTGCTTTTGCAGCCACGCCTGCGCTGCCGCAACCTTTTGTGTGCAGGCCGCATGGGCGGCCGCATCATAATCGATGGCGCCCAACTCGGCCAGCTGCGCCTGATTCTGCTCGTGCCTCTCCTGCAGTGTTTTCTGCTCTGCCGTCAGCTGTGCAAGCTGTATTTTTGTCTCATCCAATCCTGCCTGCCGTTTCACCAGCTCTTCCTTCTGCCGGCGCAGGGCTTCCACCGCCGTCTCTTTCTCGCGAATGGCCTGCAGAAGCGCCTTTTCCTGGTCTCTGGCAAGGACATACTCTTGCCTCAACTGCGTGACGGTTTGCTCCATTTCAGCCAGAGCCAGCTCATAGTGATCTTTCAAAGGCTGGGTGCAAGTGGGACAAACGCCCTTGGGTCCCAATCGCCTTAGCGTTTCCGCTTTCTCAGCCCATTCCCGGCCATTACGTTCAGCATGCGTGCGCCGGCCACTGACCTCGTTATGCTGCCGCCGCAGATCTTGCACAGCCTCCTCACCGTCCCGCAGCCGTTCGTTCAAGGCCTGCAGCTCTGCAACCACCACATCATAGTGAAGCAGGGCGGCGCTGCAGACATCCAAACGCATCCTCAGGCTTTGCTGTTGCTCATCCAGGTGACGGCGGGCCTGCTCCAACCCCTCCTGCCGGGTTTTGCGCAACGCCAGACGATCCCACTCTTCCTTTTCCGCCGTGAGCCGTTCGATCTCCACCACTTTGGGCCTGATCTCCGCCAGCTCTTTTTCCGCCTCTTTGATGACCGCCAGCTCGTCCCGCAACCGGCGTTCGCTGTTCTCGCATTCCTGCAGCCGGCCCTGATCCTTAACCAGGCGGGTTGACAG
>CAZKQR010000001.1:30336-38867 GCA_964554965.1 uncultured Cytophagia bacterium
CGTTCACGGCTGTCGTCAATGGCATCGATGCCGATCAAGCGGTTGATGGTGCGCCGCCGCTCCTCCGGCTGCATGCCGGAGAGAGCCGCGAGCTCTTTTTGCCGGGCAAAGACCGAGGCCAGAAAAGAACGATGGTCCAGTTTGAGCAAATTTTCGATATACTCGTTTACGCCGCGCTCCTGCACCGCCTCCGGCGCCGTCGCGGTCGAGACATACGCCGCCGCTTCGGCCACCGCGTTTTTGCCTTTGATCCGGCGCACAACACGGTACTCCCGGTCGCCGTAGACAAACTCGAGTTCAACGCCGGCCGCACCCGCTTCGCCGCTGAACTGGGAACGGATCTCCAGCTTGTCGGTGCGGGCGGCACGGGTTCCATACAGCGCCCAGCCTACCGCCTCGAGCAGAGAGGACTTGCCGGCGCCGTTCTTGCCGATAATGCCGATGACATTCTCGGGAAACTCTAGCTCCAGAGATTGGAAGCGGCGGTAATTCTCCACTTTTATGCGTTTGAGGATCATGCGTCCAGATACCTATAACCCAATTGCATCAGCCGCTGTTTGTCCCAGTGCGGCTCTTCCACGGATTCCAGATAACGGCCGAATTCCACCGGCAGGGATTCGATGCGTTCGTTGACCCGATGCACCGCATCCTCGGCTTCCGCCGGGCGGATGATCTTTTCAAGCTGCAGAGCATGCTCGAACAGACTGTCCAACCGTGCGGTCTCGAGCTGAAGAAAGACCGAGGCGTTGACCTCGTTCAAAGTGAGTTGAACCACGGCGCCGTCCGGACAGGTGCGGCTCAGCCGCTCCACCTGCTCGTAGATATCCGCAGCGGAAAGTTTTCGACACTCCAGCACCGGCAGCCGCAGCATCGGACGAGTGGCCAGCTCGAAAAAATGTTTCTCGCCCGTGACGAGATCCACTTCCAGCAAACCGCAGGGCTGCTCGCTCTGCGATAGACTGGTGCGTTCCGTGGATCCGCTGTAGCGGATGTGCTCGCGAACGGCAAGAGGCTTGTGGTAATGACCCAGGGCGATGTAATCGAACGGACCCGCCGCGGTCGCATCCAGGTCCGGCAGCCGCTGCTCATTGAACTCGCCCATGCCATAGCTGCCGCCGCTCCAGGCGCCGTGGGTCACCAGCACCTGATGGGCCGCTCCCTCACAGCGGCTCACGGCGTGGACCGCCGCCTCCAGTTCCTCGGTGAGCGAGCAATGGGGAATGCAATGCACCGCCACGGATTGAATGACGTGGCATTCATACCGGCTCTCGTAAACCGGAAACACGTTTGGAAAGAGGGCCAGGGATTCAAAGATGGAACCGGTTGAACGAATGCGCGGCGTCTCGTGGTTGCCGGAGACGATCACCATCGGGATGCCGGCGCTGCTGACCTTTTGGATGCCCTCCAGGGCCACGCGGATGGCGCGGTTGTTGGGCCGCGGCGTATGAAACAGGTCGCCGGCATGCAACACCAGGTCCGGCTGCAACGACAAAATGAGCGCAATGGCCTGCTCCCATGCCTGGTACACATCCTGCTCGCGTTGATTGAGCCCGCTCTGCGGATCCGTGCGGTAGTATTCGGAAAATCCTAGATGGGTGTCGGAAAAATGAACCAGTCGCATGAAGGCTCCTGCATGGGACATGGGCCTGCCCAAATCCCGGAAACTGTGGCATGGGCTAAACAATGGCGAAGGATCCGGGCCGGCCCTTGGCCTTGGCTGGAAACCGCCGAAAATATCATTTGTTTTTATTATAGTTAAAACAACAAATGAGACCCGATGGCGCCGGATTTTTTACAAAACAGGCACAGCTTTTGCTTTCTCGTCTGCAGATCGAGGGTGAGGCTCGCGCTCACCACGGCTGATTCTAGCAGAGGAAGAACAGGATATGAAAAAGTCACTCTTAATCATCGACGCGGACGAAAATGCGCACAGACTCTTGAAGGTTTTCACCGCCGCCGGACACACCGCCGCCGTAGTCGAAGACGTTGAACAGGGGCTCAACCTGCTCAAGGAGGCTTCAGCCTATGACGGCGCTTTATTGGACGTCAATCTGTTTAACGGCAACCTGATCAAAAGCATCTCCGAGATCAAGACGATCAGGCAGAACCTGCTCGTGGTGTTGCTGGGACGGCTGGAAACGCCGGCCCTGGTCGAATGCATCAAGCAGGGCGCGGATGGGATCATCGATCAGCCGCTTGAACAGCCTGCACAGGTGGTCCGTTTTGTTGAACAGCAATTCAAGAAATACCCCGAGGCGTCCAGCGCAGCCAAGTCGCAGAAAGAGCTCGAACAGATGATCGCCGACAGCTATCCGCTGGTGGGCCAGGGACGGGTGATCTTGGATTTAAAGCGATTGATTCAGAAAATCGCCCCCTTGGATTCAACCATTCTCATCACCGGCGAAACCGGCACCGGCAAAGAGGTGGTGGCGCGCATGATCCATTCCCTTAGTCCGCATCGCAACAACAACTTTATCGCGGTTCATTGCGGCGGCATTCCGGACACCCTGCTGGAGAGCACGTTGTTTGGTCATGAAAAAGGCTCTTTCACCGGAGCGTTCCGCACCCACAAAGGTCATTTTGAGGTGGCTGACAAAGGGACCATCTTTCTCGACGAGATCGGCGACACCACGTCCTCCTTTCAGGTCAAGCTGCTGCGGGTGCTGCAGGACAAGCAGTTCCGCCGCATCGGCGGCACCGAGGTGCTGACCACCGGCGCGCGCATCATCGCGGCCACCAACCGTGATCTGACGCAGATGATCAAAGAGGGCACGTTCCGCGAAGATCTCTATTTCCGTCTCAATGTGATCACGCTGCGGGTGTCGCCGTTGCGTGAACGGTGTGAGGATATCCCGATGTTGATCCGCCACTTTGTCCACCTGTTTTCGAAAAAGCACAATCATCTGGGCGTCTATTTAAAACCGGACACCATCGACATTCTGCAGCGGCAGTACTGGCGCGGCAACGTCCGCGAGCTGGAGAATGTCATCGAACGGCTGGTGGCGCTTTCGGATTCCGACTGGATCGGGCCTGAGGAGCTGCCCGCAGACTATTTGAAAGCGCCGGAAACCCATATTCTCGAAACCCTGCCTCTGTACCCCTATGCAGAAGCCAAGGATCTGTTTGAAAAAGAGTACATCACCAAACTGCTCATTCAAAGCAACGGCAATATCTCCAAGGCGGCGCGGCTGGCTGGAATGCCGCGGCAGAATCTTCACCTCAAGATCAGAAAGCACAGAATAAAATCAGAAACGCTGCGCGCTCATCAGCCGGCAAAACAGGAAACGCCGGTAAGTCCGGATACCAACTAGAAGAGCTATTTAAAAGGAATCACTCTTTTCCCCGCAGGTGCCGGTCAAAAAACAGCACCAGCGTGCGCCGGATGATCGGTTCACGGTCCGTATGCAGCAGTTCAACGCCGCTCTGCCGGGTCGCCAGCCAGACGACTTTCTTGGGCTCAGCCAGACGGGTATACCATAGCGAAAGCGGATCAGATTCCTGCGGCGCCTGTTCACCGGCCAAAAGCAGCAACAGAGGCCCCTGCCGGGAGTCACGCCAGAGGCTGTCCAGACCGGCGATCTCTTTTCCCGGCGTCAGCAACGCGGCGCCGCTCACGGCCGAGTCCTGAGCAGCCACCTGCAAGCAGGGTACGGCGCCGGCCGCATCTGCCACAACGCCAAGTTTGAGATGCGGGTGCTCGCTGCACAAGCGGCCGACAAGCCGTTGCAGACCGCTGGCGGCTCTCTCCGGCATCCCCCCCTCACTGGGAAGCACTGCCGAGACCACCAGATAGCCCTGCACAGCCATGCGCACCGCGGTGTCCTGCCACTGGTCCTGGTCAGCGGACGAGCGGCAGGAGAGCAGAACCGCGGCCTCGGGTTTTTTATCCCGGTGCAGGTACAGCCGCGCTGAAGGCAGGCCCTCGGTCGCCTCCGGCCACGGCAGCGCCTGGATTTTCACTCTATCGTCAAACGCCGGCTGACAGGCCGCCAGTCCGGCCAGTATGACGGCCAAGGCAATTCGCTTCATAGGCAATGGACATTCATTTTTGCATGCATCGTCGCAGTAATATAAACTTTTTCTCTATTTTATGAAATGATTTTTCTCCCTGCCGCCGTCCCACCCATCCACTTTGTCCTTGCTTTATCACATGGTATTTTCTATATTTTTCAGCCATGGACCAAGCAAAGGAGAACGTATGGAGCCGAGCAAACGTACCCTGCCTGAAAATGCCTATCGCCCACTCAAAGAGGGTGAGGTGTACCAGCCGGTGGTGCCGGCGAGCCGGAAAATGCCGGAGGTCACCCGCTACTCCCTGATTTGGGGGTTGATCTACGCCGCGGTGTTTTCCATGGCCGCAGCCTATCTGGGCCTCAAGATCGGCCAGGTGTTTGAAGCGGCCATCCCCATCGCCATTCTGGCGGTCGGCGCCTCTGCGTTTCTGCACCGCAAAGACGCGCTGCTGGAAAACGTCATCATTCAATCCATCGGTGCCGCCTCGGGCGTGGTGGTAGCCGGCGCCATCTTTACCATTCCGGCCATCTATATTCTCAAACTAGAGATCCACTTTTATCAGATCTTTCTCGCCTCGCTGTTCGGCGGCTTTCTCGGCATTCTCTTTATGATCCCGTTCCGCAAATATTTCGTCCAGGAAATGCACGGACAGTTTCCCTTTCCCGAGGCCACAGCCACCACCGAAGTGCTGGTCGCCGGCGAGTCGGGCGGCAACCAGGCCAAAGTGCTGATCAAAGCCATGCTGGTCGGCGGTCTGTATGATTTCATCATCGGCACCTTTCATTGGTGGAGCGAGGTGTTTACCTCCCGTGCCGTGCCTTTTCTTGCCGGTCTGGCGGATAAATGGAAGCTGGTGTTTCGCATCAACGTCGGCGCCGCCGTGCTGGGTCTGGGCTACATCGTCGGCCTGCAGTACTCGGCCATCATCGCCGCCGGCTCTTTCGTCTCCTGGTTTCTGTTGGTGCCGTTGGTCTATTATTTCGGCCAGAATCTGGCGCTGCCCTTTGGCAACACCACCCAGCTGATCAGCGCCATGTCCGCGGAGCAGATTTTCTTCACCTATGTGCGTCATATCGGCATCGGCGGCATCGCCTGCGCCGGCATTATCGGCATCATCCGTTCGTCGAAAATCATCGGCGGCGCTCTCAAGCTGGCCTGGCACGAGCTCACCGGCAAAAGCAAAAAGAGCGCGGCGGATGACCGCCGCACCAGCCGGGATCTTTCCATGAGCGCCATCGCCGCGGGCATCGCTCTAACCGCTCTGCTGGTGTTGCTGTTCTTTCAATTCGGCGTAGTGCACAACTGGACCCAGGCCATCATCGGCCTGCTCATCGTTCTGGTCGTCTCTTTTCTGTTCACCACGGTGGCGGCGCGCGCCATCGCCATCGTCGGCACCAATCCGGTTTCCGGCATGACCCTGATGACGCTGATCCTCTCCTCGCTGATCCTGGTGCGCGTGGGCCTCACCGGCGCCTCGGGCATGGTCTCCGCGCTGATCATCGGCGGAGTGGTCTGCACCGCGCTGTCCATGGCCGGTGGATTCATCACGGATCTCAAGATCGGCTACTGGCTGGGCAATACACCGGTGAACCAACAGAAATTTAAATTCCTCGGCACCCTGGTCGCCGCCGCTTCTGTGGGCTTTGTCATCATGATGTTGAACGAAACGTATGGCTTTGAAGGCCCCAACGCTCTGGTCGCTCCTCAGGCCAATGCCATGGCCGCGGTCATCAAGCCGCTCATGTCCAATCAACCGGCGCCGTGGATGCTGTACATCGTCGGTGCGATTTTTGCCCTGATCCTGCAGATGATCGGCGTTCCGCCGCTGGCCTTTGCCCTGGGCATGTACATTCCCCTGGAACTGAACACGCCGTTGCTGGCCGGCGGCATCATCGCCTTTCTGGTGTCCAACGCCTCCAAGGATGAATCGCTCAATACGCTGCGCAAAGAGAAAGGCACACTGATCGCATCCGGCTTTATCGCCGGCGGCGCCATCATGGGGGTGGTATCGGCCTTTCTGAAATACGTGGGCTTTGACAACGCCTCCCTGGTCCAGCCCATCCTGGCTGTGCACTGGGCCGAAAGCTCGGGTGGACAATTGCTCGCTCTGGCGCTCTTTGCTGCGCTGTGCCTCTTTTTTGTCGCGGACGCAAAAAGAACCGGATCCTGATCATGTCCATCGCAGTCGCCTATTATATCACCGGCCATGGTTATGGCCATACGGTCCGCTCTGTGGAGATCATCAAAGAGCTGTTCCGCCGCCGGCCGGCTGCGACCGTGCATGTGCGCACCTCTGCGGCGGCCTGGCTTTTCGAACAAGTACGCTCCTTTGATTTCCAGTATCATGCAACCCGGCTGGATGTAGGCGCCCTGCAATCCACCAGCTATAACGTGGACCGCGCCGCCACTCTGGCCGCTTATGCGGACCTGATCGAACGAAAGCAAAAACAGCTCGACCAGGAGATCGCTTTTCTGACCCGGGAAAAAATCACAGCGATCGTGAGCGATATCACCCCCCTGGCGTTCGCCGCCGCCGCCGCGCTGCGCCTGCCGGCTATCGCGGAGGCCAATTTCACCTGGGACTGGATCTATCAGGACTGGCTGGCGGATTTTCCCCACTATGCACCGGTCCTCGAGGACATCCGCGCGGATTACCGCAAGGCGGATCTGCTTCTGCGCCTGCCCTTTCACGGCGACATGTCTGTTTTCGCCAACATCATTGACCTGCCGCTGGTGGCACGTCGTTCCTCGCTGAGCCGAGAACAGGCGCGCAGCCGGCTGGCCGATTTTGTCGACACGAAGAAAAAAATAATTCTGCTCGGACTGCGGCAGGCGGACATCGTCCACGTACCGGCCGCCGCTTTGGCGCAGCTGTCCGGCTGGCACTTTATCACCACCTCGCCGGCCCTGCAAGCCGGCACCATCACCTGCATTCCCGAAGGCCGGCTACCCTTTGAGGATATGGTCAGAGGCAGCGATGCCATCCTGTCCAAACCGGGCTACAGCATGGTGGCGGAGGTCATCGCCAACCAGACACCCCTGGTGTATGTGGCACGCAATGATTTCTGCGAGGATCCGATTCTGCGGCAGGCTCTCAACCAATATGCCGTGTGCGAAGAGATGCCGATGGAGGATTTCAACGCCGGCCGCTGGCAAGAGTCCTTGCAAAAGGTTTTGGCCAAGCCGGCTCTCTGGCCGTTCATCGCCAACCATGGTGCGGAAACGGCGGCCGAACGAATACTGGAGTATGTGAAATGAGCAAACGCTTACTGCAAATCGCGGGCCTGCTGCTCGCAGCCCTGCTGCTCGCGGGTCTGGCGTTAGCCAAAGCAAACGACAAGCCGCTCGAGCTGAACGATCGGCGGGAATTGCTGGTCGATGGTTATCTGATTGAAAAACGGCAGGACCTGCGGCTGGTTTTGCATGAGCCCCGCGATGAAGGGGTTGTTCTGCATTTCGACAAACCGTGGGAAGGCGCATTCTGCGGCTACAGCACGGTCATCAAGGACGGACCGCTTTACCGGCTTTACTATCGCGGATTAGCCAAGGCCAAAGGCGACGGCAGCAACCTCGAGGCGACCTGCTATGCCGAATCTCCGGACGGCATCACCTGGAACAAGCCGGAGCTGGGGCTATTCAAAATAAACGACAGCTGGAAGAACAACGTCATTCTCGCCGACGCAGCGCCGGCCACTCACAATTTCAGTCCGTTTCTCGACACCTGCCCCGAGGCCCTGGCTGAAGAACGGTTCAAGGCATTGGCAGGGACGGAAAAAAGCGGACTGATGGCTTTTGTATCTGCCGACGGCATTCACTGGCAACGCCGTGGCGCCGAGCCGGTGCTCAGGAAAGGGCTGTTCGACTCGCAAAACGTCTCCTTCTGGTCGGAGGCAGAGAAACGCTACCTCTGTTACTTTCGCACCTGGACCGGAGACGGCTATGCCGGTTTTCGCACCGTCAGCCGCAGCACCTCAACGGATTTCATCCATTGGAGCGAACCGCGCGCCATGAGCTTTGGCGATACGCCGATGGAGCATATCTACATCAATCAGACCCACGCTTATTTCAATGCGCCCCATCTCTACATCGCCGTGGCGGCGCGCTTTATGCCCAACCGCCGGGTTCTCTCCGAGGAGCAGGCGCGGCAGATCAACGTCGATCCCGGCTATTTCAACGACTGTTCGGATGTGGTGCTGATGACCTCACGGGGCGGCACGGTCTATGACCGTACGTTTATGGAGGCGTTCATCGCACCCGGAATCGGCTGGTCCAACTGGGTCTCGCGCAGCAACTACCCGGCGCTCAACGTCGTGCCCACAGGCGAGGACGAGATATCCCTCTATGTGAACCAGAATTATGCGCAACCCTCCGCCTGCCTGCACCGGTATTCCCTGCGGCGGGACGGCTTTGCCTCGCTGACCGCAGATTACCAGGGCGGGGAGATGCTCAGCAAGACCCTGACCTTTTCCGGCGAACGGCTGCTGCTCAATTTTCGCACCTCAGCGGCCGGACAGATC
>CAZKQR010000002.1:0-32099 GCA_964554965.1 uncultured Cytophagia bacterium
GGGGCTGAGATGATGGAGGCTGTTTTTTTTCCGGCAAAGGCAAAGGCCTCGCGCCAGGAATAAAAATGGTTGCCCTTCAAATGCATATAGGTTGCGCGCGCGACCGCGGTATTCGTATACAGAAAGGCGATCAGCAGCGCCAGAACACCCAAGCCCCAGAGCAGCCAGGCGTACCATGGCGCGCTGCTCTGCACGCCGGGCAGACAGGGCAACAGCCCATGGCTTTTCCAGACCTCATGGATCGAAGCGCCTTGCGCCATCAGCGCAGCGTAGCTGAACGCCAGATAGGTGAGATAGCCGCTCCCGGTTCCCAGCCATTGAACCCAAATCCGTTGGAGGCTGAACGCCAGCCGCGGCGCTCTCAGCAGATCGTGTACATCAAACCGTAACGTTTGCATGTCTTCCTCCACGACTAAACAGCCGTTGCCCGCATAGAGCAGGATAGTTAAATTAGGGGATTTTATCCTTTGTTGTCAAGTGGTTTTCTGCTCAGCTTTGCCAGGGCCCGGTTTTCCAGCCGGTGCATGCGCCGCCGCTGATCTTCGCTGTCGTCGTCATGGCCGAGCAGGTGCAGGACTCCGTGCGCGGTCAGGCGCAGCACCTCCGCCTGCAGGGAGACGCTGTACGCCTTGGCCTGTTTCTCCGCCACCGGCATGCAGACATAGATCTCGCCCTGGAGAAAACCCGGTCCCGTGGAATAGTTCAGCGAGATCACATCCGTGAGGCGGCGGGCGCTGAAATGACGGCGCCCGAGTTTGCGAATGGACTCGCCATCCACCCAGTACAGGTCGAGGTGATAGTTGGTCCAGCGCCGATTTGCATTCAGCAGGTTGCGCACCAGCCGGCGTACCGTGCCTTCGTTCATCGTCCACCCGGTCTGCGGCCAGATATCAACTCTGCGCAGGATTTTCGTCTTCATGTTTTTCCTCTGCGCCCGCCTGCAACGCGGCGGTTTTGGGATATTCAATACGGCGATGAAACAGACCGTTTAATATTTTCTGAAAGGACAGCGATATTTTTGTCAGATCCTGCAGCGTCAACGGCGACTCGTCCAATTCACCGCTCTTAAAGCGCTCGTCGATCATGTGATCCACCATCTGCTTGATGCGGCTGGGCGACGGTTCTTTCAGCGTCCGTGAGGTCGCCTCCACGGCGTCCGCAAGCATGACGATGGCGGTCTCTTTGGTCTGCGGCCGCGGGCCCGTGTAGCGGAATTCGGTGTCGGAGACATACTCGCCTTTGTTCTGTTCCACCGCTTTTTGATAGAAAAAGCTCATCAGGCTGGTGCCGTGATGTTGCTCGATGAATGCCTCCACCACTTGAGGGAGGCGCAGAGTGCGCGCCATTTCACTGCCCTTGCGGACATGGTTGAGCAGAACCAGTGAACTCATCGTCGGCGTCAATTTTTCCTGCGGATTGCGGCCGCGGGCCTGGTTCTCGACAAAATATTCGGGCTTTTCCATCTTGCCGATGTCGTGATAATAGGCGCCCACCCGAGCCAGCAGACCGTTGCCGCCGATGGCCTCGGCCGCTGCCTCGGCCAGATTCCCGACCATCAGGCTGTGATGGTAGGTGCCCGGCGCCTGCAGCGCCAGCTGCCGCATCAGCGGGTGGTTCAAATCCGACAGCTCGAGCAACGTCATGTCCGTGGTCCTGTTGAACAGATATTCCAGAATCATGATCAGGCCGTAGGCAAAGATGGGCGCCAGAAAGCCGTTGATCAGGCCGTAGCCCAGGTCCCGGGAGATCTCTTTGATGGACAGATAATTCAGATAGTCCTGCACCAGGATGGCGACCACATAGGCGGCCATGACCGCGGCCATGGTGCTCAGGATCCAGCGCCGTGAACGGACGCGGCTGGAGGAGAGCATGGCGAACAGGGAGACGAAGAACGAAATAAAGGTGATGTCGTACTCATGACCGCGCATGGCGCCCATCAGCAGATTGATGGTGACGGCATAGGCCAGGGCCACCGGAATGTCGAAAAAAACAACCACGATGATCACGCCCATGGTGACCGGCGCCACGAGCGCCGGCAGACTCAACTCATTGGCCAGAAACACCACCAGCCCGGTGAGCAGAATGGTGACGCCGAGGAGCAGCAGTTGCTTGGGCCGGTCAAAGATCTCCCGGCGGACCTTGTAAAGAAACGCGATGAGGATGATCAACAGCAGCAGGGTGAAAAAAAAGTTGCCGATGCTGTAGGAGAATCGCGACCACAGGCCGGAGGCCTCCTTGCGCTCGATGCGCGCCTGCGTCAGTGAATTGAGCTTGTCGATGTGCTCCAGGCTGATGCGTTGATGGCTGTCGATGATCCGTTCGCCGGCGAGCACCTGGTCCTTGGCCAGCGGCACATTGGCCACTGCCTCCTCCTGCCGCTGAATGGTTTCCGCGGCGTTGTAGAACAGATTGGGCGCCAAAAAATGAACGGCGATCTTGTAGGCCAATCGGGCCATGTTCTCGTTCAAATCCGAGTCGGCGCGCAACTGCTCGAGAAAGCGCGCCTGTACCTCCAGCGGGCCTCGGTAATAGTTGGCGTCCTCCAGCATCTCACCGGTGTTCGAGCGGACCGAGATCTTGCTCGACTGCGTGGCCAGGCTGTTCTTTTCCACATTGAGAATGCCGGCGCTGAACATCTCCTTGAGCAACGGCAGCACCACCGCCTGTATCGAGCGGGATAAAGCCAGCCGCGTGGAGAGAACGCCGTTGAGGTTTTCCACGGCGCCGGAGGCCACCGGATTGATCAGCACGGAAAGGTCGTCGACAGCCAAAGCCACGCCGTTCTTTTCAAAAAAGCCGCGCAGCTCTTCCCCGGTGAGGGAGGGCTTTTTCAGCTGCTCATGCAACTGGACGAAAAGCCGTTCCGCCGCATGCGTCTGCACCGCTGCGATGCTGCTGTCGCGCTGAAACACCGGCGCGATCGAAGAGCGAGCCTGGGCGACATCGGCGGTATATTCGAGGCTGCTCTTGTTGACCGGAAAGGTGTAGGGCGCAATGATCTCGGGGCCGACATACACCTTGCCCTCGCGCAGATCCCCGTATTGAAACTTTGCGGTTCCCGGGAACAGCAGGGTGATGAGCACCGACAACAGCAGCACGCCGTATATCTGCCGCTGATAGCGGAAGAACCAGGTCTGATCGCCTTTATTCGCATACAAGCCCGGGGGTTCCTGCGATTCATTGATCATCCGTTCCAGTCGTCGGCGCATGGCGTTCATTCGGACTCTCCCGGCTTGCTGCGGCCGTTGGCGCTGTTCTTTTCATAGGCCTTGATGATCTTGCGAACCAGGGGCTGACGAACGACATCGCGATCCGACAGATAGGCAAAGCCGATGCCTTCGATCCCGCGGAGAATGCTCTGGATCTGCACCAGACCGGATTCGGTCTTGTCCGGTAGATCAATCTGGGTGATGTCGCCGGTGATGATGGCCTTGGAATTATTGCCCAGGCGGGTGAGAAACATCTTCATCTGCAGCGATGTGGTGTTCTGCGCCTCATCGAGAATGACAAACGCGTTATTGAGCGTGCGGCCGCGCATATAGGCCAGCGGCACGATTTCGATGACGCGGGTTTCCAAAAGCCGCTTCAGTTTGTCGGCGGGCGCCATATCGTACAACGCGTCGTACAACGGCCGCAGGTAAGGATCGACTTTTTCGCGGAAATCGCCGGGCAGAAAACCGAGGCTCTCTCCCGCCTCCACCGCCGGACGGCAGAGGGCGATGCGTTCCACCAGTTTATCCCGCAGGGCGGCCATGGCCACGGCGACCGCCATGAACGTTTTACCGGTGCCGGCCGGACCAATAGCGAAGACGATGTCGTTTTGCCGGCAGATGGCCAAATAAGCCTGCTGCCCCTCGGTCCGGGGCTTGATCAAACCGTTGCGTGTGTAGACGATCACCTGATCGCTGTCCGCGGACTCGCTCTGCTCTCTGGTCTTGGACGCCAGATCGGTCACCCGGGAGACTGCGAGTATGTCGTCGGAAGAGATCAGGCCGTTGCGGTTGGCCAGATAGATCAGTTCCTGCAGCACCTTTTCCGCGCGATGCACCTGAGCTTCCATCCCGCGCAGAATGATCTCCTGACCGCGGGCGATGATCTGCGCGTCCAGCTCCTCTTCCAGCAGGCGAAGGTGGCTGTCCCGCATTCCGAACAGAATCAGGGGATCGATGCCTTTGAGGACTATTCGGCGTTCGTAATCGCCTTCCACACCTTTTTTTGCTGTCACAGTTCGGGTTCTCACCTCGGGTTCATCAGGGTATCGGCTCAACAGGCCGTGCGTGCGCCGCGCGGCAGGCCGCCGGGTGCACAGGGCTTAAAAAAAAACTCTCGATCCGGTTGTCGAACAACCCGGATCGAGAGTCACCTTTTATACAGCTTCCGGTCGCCACATCACCGAGTTCCATACGGTTCTGCCGTTTTGCGTTTCGAATCCGTTCAAGCCTTCGAAGAACGCCCGGATGCTGCCGGAAATGATCAAAGCGATCAGCGCGGAATCACCAGCACCGTGTACGGATACAGGCGGGCGGGATTGCCGCCGATGATGGCTTTATTCTTTTCGTACAGCTTGGTCCACTTGGTCGGATCACCGAACACTTTGGGGTTCGAAGCGATCTTTTTCAGATAATCACCCTTGGCAACCAGATATTCATCCGGTCCGCATTCGCGATGAATCTTGAAGACCTGTTTCGGATAGATCAAGTCGGGATCTTTGATCTGATCTTTGTTATACGAATAGATGCGCATCCACTGATAGGGATTCGCATAGATATCCTTTTTGCCCGCGATCTTCCACAAATAATCGCCGACCACCACGGTATAGTTGTCGTACATGGCCTTCGGCATCTTGTTTTTGATCTGGGTGATTTTGCCCTCGATGGAAGCGATCAGATTCTGCATCTCCGTCAGGACGGAGATCTTGTTCTTTTTGGCTTCCGCCAGTTTGGCTTCCAACGCCGCCACTTCATCACTCCGTTTGAACAGCTCTTCCGGCGACAGGGCCAACAGGCCGTCCGCCTGGCTGTCCAGCGCTTTCAACATGTTGCGATACGCATCTACACTGGCTTGGTCGGTGCCGATCATCTTGAGGATTTCGCCCCAGATTTTTTCTGTTTCGGCGGTAATGCCGGCCAGTTCAGTTTTTAACGCGGCAACGCTTGATGCACATTCCTCAACTGCTTTCTTTGCATTGGCCTCTCTGGTCTGCCAGTCTTTGAGTTGAGCATTGTACTCATCCATGCTCATCTTTTCTTGTGCAGTCGCATAGGAACCCGAAAGCATCGTAAAGGAAAGCGCAAGCGTCAGAATAAGCAAAACTTTGCTGGAGAACTTCATTGACTCCCTCCGTAAAGGTTTAATTCAGACTCTTGTTCCCAATTACCATGCAGCCAGTCTTTTCGCCACATCTACTTTTTCCTGCTTCATCGTTTCGAGCTTTTGTTTCGCTTCCGCTAACTGAGCTTGCAGCTTGGCTTTATCGCTGCTGCAGTCGGCGGCCTTTGTCTCGGCGGACAGGGCTGCGGCTTTGGCATCCTCTAATGCCTTCAGTTGCTTCTCATTGGGATGTTTGCTGCACCCAACGATCACCAATGCGACCAAAAGAACAACGAATACGGCTAGCCGTATGCTGGTGGTGGAGAATCGCTTCATCAAGGCTACACCTCCTTTCGCATGAACTGCTCGTACCTTCTATTGCTACGGTGATAAAAGATTTTTGCGTGGTATCCCCATTTACCATCCAGACACACTAACACCGTAAGAATAAGCGGTATCTCTCCTTGATCCATTTTAAGAAAAAATTGGGTAATTGTCAAGAATATTCGTGTTTATCAAACCCCTTTTTGCCCAAAAAGAGGAGAAAAACGTCACTCCGCTCTGAAAACAATGCCCAGTTCCTCCAGCTGTTTGGGATGGACCTGAGCCGGACAATTTTCCATCAGCGACATGGCGCTGGCGGTTTTTGGAAAAGCGATGACATCCCGGATCGACTGACATCCGGCCAGGATCATCACCAGGCGGTCAAAGCCAAAGGCGATGCCGCCGTGCGGCGGCGCTCCGTAGGAGAGCGCTTCCAGCAAAAAGCCGAATTTTTCCTGTGCTTCCTGGTCGCTGATGCCCAGCGCCTGGAACATCCGGCTCTGGGTCTCGGTGTCGTAGATCCGGATGCTGCCGCCGGCGATCTCCATGCCCTGCATGACCAGATCATAGGCCCGCGCCTGAACCTCCGCCGGCCGAGTGATGAGATCGTTGAGGTCCGCCGCCTTGGATGAGGTGAAGGGATGATGGCGGGCGACATAGCGCTTTTCCTCGTCGCTGTATTCGAACAGGGGGAAATCGACCACCCATGTCAGACCCAGCTGATCCTGCGGGATCATGCCCAGCTGAGCGCCGAGCTCCAGGCGCAGGACGCCAAGGATGGTCTGCGCGGTTTCGCGCTTTTCCGCCACCAGCAGCAACAGATCGCCGTCCTGTGCCGTCATGGCAGCCGTGATCCGCGTGCGCAGCTCCTCGCTGAAAAACTTTATCAACGAGCTGTCCCAATCAGTCCCCTTGATCTTGATGGCCACCAGGCCTGCGGCGCCGCGGCCTTTGGCCCAGGCCGTCCAGTCGTCGATCTGTTTTCTCGAGAACCGGCCGCCTCCGGGCACGGTCAGTCCGGCGACGAGGCCGCCGCCGGCAACGGCGTCCCGGAACACGCGGAATTCGCCGGATCCCGCCAGGTCACTGATCTCCCTGATCCTGAGATCGAAACGAACATCCGGCTTGTCGCTGCCGTACTCGGCCATGGCCTGACTGTACGAAATGCGGGGAAAGGGCATCGGGACGGTGATATTCATCACCTCTTGCAAAATTTTAGCCGTCAACCTTTCGGCCACGGACATGACGTCCTCCTCATCGACAAAGGACATCTCCAGATCGATCTGAGTGAACTCGGGCTGCCGGTCGGCTCGCAGATCCTCATCGCGGAAACAGCGCACGATCTGAAAATAGCGGTCATAACCGCCCATCATGAGCAGCTGTTTATAGGTCTGCGGCGACTGCGGCAGCGCGTACAGGCGGCCTTTCCAAACCCGGCTGGGCACCAGATAATCGCGGGCGCCCTCCGGCGTACTCTTGCTCAGGACCGGCGTCTCCACTTCGACAAACTGCAGGCCGGAAAGAAAACGCCGGACGATCTGGGCGACCTGATGGCGCACCAGCAGATGGCGCTGCATCTCCGGACGGCGCAGGTCCAGATAACGATATTTCAATCGCAGGTCCTCGGACACATTGCTCTCGCCGCTGATGGGAAAGGGCGGCGTTTTCGAGGTGTTTAAAATCTCCATCTCCTCCGCCATCAACTCGATCTCACCGGTCATCAGCTTGGCATTGACCATGCCCTCGGGACGAGGACGCACCCATCCTTTAAAGGCGACCACGAATTCGCTGCGCAGGCTTTTCGCCTCTTCGTACGCCTGCGATTCCGGATTAATCTGTATTTGGGTGGTCCCATAACGATCCCGCAGATCGATAAAAATCAAACCGCCATGATCCCGCCGGCGATCCACCCATCCCATGAGAGACGCCGTCTGATTCTCATTTTCTTTTCTCAATTCACCGCAGGTGTGTGTTCGTTTCCAACGCATACTATTTTCTCACTTTTGATCATAAATAAAAAAATGTCAGGTGGAAGCACCTGACCGCTTGCTTGTCTTTCGCTGATCCGCATGAGACAGCCGGGATGGGAGCAAAAGCTGAAGGGGTGCGCGACCGCGCCCAGGGTGCGGGGCGACGCTGCGGCCTTGTTAAAAACCGAAGGTATAAACCTGGCGGAAAACGGCGTTGCCCAACCGCTCATCGATGGCGCCGAAATCATCCCATCGTGAAACTCGGGACAGGATGCAGCGTTCCACGTTTTCATTGTCGAGCGTCGAGGAGAGGATCGTCGCGTTGGTCACCGTGCCGTTGGGGAGGATGGTGAACCGCACGACCACCTTGCCCTTCAATTCGGGATTGCGTTTCAGCTCCCGTTCATAACAATACTGGATCGCCTGACTGTGGCTATAGACGATGGCCGACACCTCGTTGACGTCGCGCGCGCCGGCGACGGATCCGCCGCCGCCCTGCAGATGGCTCTCTTCGGTGAGAGGCGCCAGCTCGACGGTCTCGATGTCGCTTTTGCGGGTCACCACCGAACCGGAGCCCGCTCCGCCGGCAGACCCGCTGCGCGCGCCAATGCCGGGACCGGAGATCAGGTCGTGACTGTTGACGCCGCTGGTGGTGGTGCGGCCTCCACGCACGCCGGCGACGCCCGCTGTTCCGGCCGCCGTGCCGCTACTCCGGGTGGACCGGCCGCTTGCGGCCAACCGGTCGACGTTGTCAAACACCTGATCAAAGGCCTGAGAGGCTTGACCTTCGCTGGCCACCACATCGCTTACCGTTTGATCCTGCGCCTGTCGGCTTCCAGTGGTAAGGATGGCCAACAGCCCCTGACCGCTGACCTCTGCCTCCGCCTGACCCACGGCCCCGCCGCCGGGTCCGGACGGCAGCCTCAGGCTGGAGCCGCCTCCAGCTGCGCCGCCGGACGTTCGCGTTGCTGCAGAGGAAACACCGCTCCGCTGCTCCGCGGAGCTCGGGCCTCCTGCCGCCGGCCGCCGTGCGGCGAGCGGCGCCCTTTTCCTCTGCACATCCACAGGCAGGTTCTCGATCATTCGATTGGCGATGCGCACCGTCTGCTCCTCCCGGTCCAGCACCAGCCGCGCGTAGCGGTCCTGAATGGTGCGGATCGTGCTGTCGGGCACGGTCACCGGCGGCGGATTGAACAGGAAATAGAGGACAAACGCCACATGCAAAACAAACGAGGCAGACAGAATGAGCAGAAACTCGCGATCCAGTTCCTCAAACGGCTTTCGATAATATTTTTCCGGCAGGGCAGCGACCGTAAAAAAACTCCTCGGCTAATCACTCTCAGGCGCTCAGGTCGAGCGGCAGATCTCTTCGGCACGAAGCGTCGGACAAACCGCAACGCTTATCCGCCTTTTTGATACACCACCAAACGCATGTTGGGAAACTCGGAACGGCCGCAGGTGGCCATCACCTTGAGCAAAGTGTTGAAGGGCAGCTTTTGATCGCCCTGAATGGTGACCTTGCCGGTGAACTTGATGCCATAGCTCTCTTCCATCTTTTTGGCCTCCTGCGCATACTTTTGCAGTGCCTCATACAACCGGGGGATCAGCAGATCAGACTGGCTCGCCAGATTGCTCAACCGCTCCACCGGTTTTTCATTGACCAGGATCCACTCTTTAGATACGGTCACGTCCAACGCCACCTCCGGCAGCTGTTCGCTGGTGGATTTAGGCAGGGTCAGGTCCTGAGAGGGATGGGTCAATTGGCCCTCGATGTTGTAGCTTTTGATCAAGAACACCAGAATGATGGTAAACATGTCCATCATGGAGGTGAGGTTCAACGCCACTTTGGTCTGACCGCCGGTGTTGTGCCGCTTGATGCGTGACGGTATAAAAGCCATAGGGGGTACCTAATCGATTTCTATAAAATTCCCGCGCTGATGACCACTTCAGGGAACAACTCGTAACCGACATTGTTCACTTTGATGCTGCGCGCCGCATCCATGGTGCTGACCAGGGTCTGATAGTCTATATTCATCTCGGCCTGAATGATGATCTTGCGGGTGTCCATCGGCGAAGTGACCACGCGCTGCTTGAGCTCATACAGTTTGCGATTGAGCGCATCGAAATCATAGCCTCCGTCGGGCCGCAGGCCGATGGTGGGCCCGCCGGTGGCCGGATCCCGAAGCACCGCTTGCGAGCTGGAGAGATAAAAACCCCGCGCGGTGATCGAAATGGTCAGATCCAGTCCCGGCTGCGCCTCTTTGGCCATCATCGTCTGACTCACCGGGCCGCCGGCGGCACGGGGCAGATTCAACTCGATGACGCCGTACTTGACGAATTGGGTGGTGGACAAAAGAAGCGGTATCAACACCACCATCATATTCATCACCGGAAACAGGTTGAGCTCCACCTGTTCCGGTTCCAGATGACGACGTTGAGAGGGTTTATAAGCCATGCTTAACGATTCCCGGTTAACAGGTTAATCAGTTTCACCATGTGCTCGTCGATCTCATCGATGATCTTGCCGGTCCGGTTGGTCAGATAGGTGTAGGCGAAAATCGTCGGAATGGCGATGAACAGACCCACCAACGTGGTGTTCATGGCCGTGGAGATGCCGGCCGCCAACAGACGGGCTTTTTCCGATGCATCGATGCCCGGCGCAGAAATCGAACGGAAGGCGATGATCAGACCGTAGATGGTGCCGAGCAAACCCAGCAGCGTGGCGATGTTGGCCAGCATGGCCAGATAATTGGTCCGCGCCTGCAGCTTGGGGATGACTTCGAGCATGCCCTCATCCACCGCGTTCTGAATGGAGCGGAAATCCACCTGCTGCTTATTGACTACAGAGCGCAAGCCGCTGGCCACGACCTTGGGCAGCGCCCGGTCCTTGGCGCGCAGGCAGAGATCCAGAGCGTCCTCCAGCTTGCCGGCGGTAACCAGTTTCCGGATCTCTCCCATAAACTTTTCGGCATTGATGTCACTGCGGCCGAGGATAAAGATCGCACGTTCGATGGCGATCGCCACCGCGAACACCGCTGGAATCACCAACGCCCACATGTAAAAATAACCGGCAGCGTCCGGACTAAAGTTACGGAATATCTCAGCCATGGAAGCCTCCCAAAAGAGCAATAAAAGAATGCGTGCCGAACGAATAAAATAAAAAGAATATATTCTTATTTCTTTTCTTTAGCAAGATTTTTTTTGGCCGTTTGCATGCGCGCCCCCTCCTCCTTTTCCCGAGCCACCTCGTCGAGAAACACCGGCCGCTGTTTGAGCTCGGCATCGAAGGAGCGCGTCAGAGGCGCCGCCTCGCCGACCTCCGGAGCCACCCGCTTGGGAATCAGGGTGACCGCCGGTTTTTCGATCACCGCTTCGATATGGATGTCCTCCAGGGACACCTCCGTGGCCGCCGACGGCGCCGGCAATCCCCTGGTCGAGTCAGCGACCGCCGGGGACGGTTCCTGGCTGCCGGCTATGGCCGCCAGGATCACTATGAACAACATCAAACAGTGTCGCATCCTGCCTCAATCCTTGATTCATTGCCCTGCGTCTCGCGGCTGCACCGCGGGCCTTGCCCATTACCGGCGCCGGTCGCACCGGTTACCGCTGTCCGGCGTGCATCGAACTCGACCTCTCCCAGCCGGCGACCTGCCGCACTCGCAACTCTACCTGAAAAGAGGGCGGCCGGCCTTCACCCTTCATCACCTCCAGAGCGAGCAGATTCTGCCCGCTCACCAGACCCTCGGTGAGCTCCACTTCCATCATTTTGTTCTCCTCATCCGCGCCGTGAGTCTGCCGGATGAGCTCGCCGTTGAGGTACACTCCCACAGCATGAGCCGCCGGAAACGACACCCAGCCGCGGACCGGCAAACCGGTCACGGTAAAAAACTTTCGCAAAAACATTTTTGGAACCGGGATCAAGCGCACCACCAGGGAGTCGCTGGGATCGCTGACCGGCTCCAGCAGCCAGACGGCCCGACGGTCCAGCGGATCCACCGCTGCAACCCGGGACCATCGCGAGGCGTCAAAATCCGCGCCAGCCCAACCGGTCATAGAGATGGACGCGGCTCGCCAGGTGGTATCGCTGACGGTCAGCTGCTCCTCGACTTTAAGGTTCATCGCCGCCGCATAGTTCTCCGGATCCACGGCCACCAGCAGAGTGAGAACCTCTTTCGCCGCCAGGCTGTTGATGGCGAACTCTTTGGACAAACCATAGCCACGTTCCAGCACCTCTTTTTCTACATGACGCAGAGTCGACCGGTTGCTGTCAAAAGTAAACAGCGCTTCTTCAAAAATGGGGTCTTCGCTCTGAGCAAAGCGGCGGCCGGCCAACGCGGCGCGTTCCTTGGCGTCCGCTGTAACCAGCTCGCATTGTTCGGCAAACTGAAAAACCCGCCACAGCAGGCTGTCCTGAAAAGCGACGGCTGTTGTTTCATCTACGCGCCAATGGGGGAGCATGAGCAAAGTCCGCCGGTAGCCCGCCAGAGCGCTGTCCATGATGGCCTGGGAAAAATCCACCATGTTGGACATATCCTTGGCGTAGGTGGCCAGAGCATCGAGCTGGTCCTCCAGGGAGCGGCCGCTGTAGATCAGATTGGAATAATTGATGAATTGATTCGAAAGCGTCGCCAGTCCATCAACCGCCAAACGGCTGAAGCCTTTGGGAATGGCGCTGTGCGCGGCGAGCAGCTTTTTCCTGGACAGAGCGACCCAGGGCGAATCATAGCTCATGGAATCGGCAGAAAGAATGTTCGCCTGATGGCCGGCCAACGCCTGCTGCAGCAGCGGAATGGCGCCGATCTGCAGCAACTGCTTCTGATAGACCAGACGCTGAAGATCATTGAGCCCTTTGGGAACCGGAGCGTTCTGCACCGCCAGGGCGGACTGATACCGCCATTCGCCCATGTTGTAGTGGACCTCTGTCAGCCTCTCCTTTGAACGGTCGATCCATTTGTCGGCGATGCGCAGCATGCTGTCCTGGGCCGCGGTGGCGGACACCTGAGCGCTGTCCGAGAGGCCTTTCGTCAGATCCAGGTAATAGCTCTCTTTCAACCGGGACAATCCCTTGATGGCGTTGCGAAACACTATGGCCGCGCGTTCAGAGAGAACCACGGCGGCGTCGTTGATCTCCTTCTGAGCGACGATCCGGCGGTTGCTCTCCATCTCCGGCAGTTCCTGAGCCGCCCAGGTTTCAGCGAACCGTTGATAAGCGACACCCACCAGGTGGGTGGCCTCATACACGCGGGGTGTGCCATAGCCGGCGCAGTTGCCCAGACGGCGGACGATCTCGAGCAGCAGCTCCTTTTTCTGCTCTTTCGCCGCCGCCAGATCAGCCGGCGGCAGACGGAAGGCAATGGCATCAAACGCCTCGGTTTGGATCGCGGCGATGGCGAACTCGGATTCTGCGGCATAATAATCGTTACGATCCAGGCCTTTGCGGTGCAGGGCCTCGCTGAGGCCGGCGGCCTGCAGGAATTCCTGCAGCGCTTTGCCCGACTGGCCCAGCTGATGGAAATGGAGGCCGCGCAGATACGCGGCCTCCACCGTACGCGGGGATTCGGGAAATTTTTTGATAAAAGCGGACAGCGCGTCGAGGGATTTCTCCTGCTTGTTCATCCGCTGATAATACACTGCGATGTCAAACGCCGCATCATCGGCATATTCGTCGGTGGGAAAGCGCTGCAAAAACGAACGGTTGATCTTGATCGCGCTCTCCCAATCCTCTGATCGGGCGTAATACAGCCCGGCGTTGTACAGCGCGTCGCGCGCTTTGAGGGTGTCCGTCTGTATCGAGGCCAGGCGTTCGTAGGTCAGGGCGGCGTTGCGATAGTCGCGCACCTCCACATAGTCAAAGGCCAGGTTGTTCTGCGCATCGAGCACATAGGCCGATTTGGGCTGGGTCGTCAGCAAGGCCCCGTAGGTTTCGATCGCCCGGTTGTACTCGGTGGCCTTGTCGAATTCCAGCGCTGCGTTGAACAGCGCCAGGTCGGCGAACGCGCTTTTCGGCGCCTCGGTGACCACCCGGCGGTACTCGTTGCCCGCCTCCAGATGCTTGTTGTCCTCTGCCAGCATCTCCGCCGCCAGATAGATGGATTCCGCCAGACGCCGGCTGGCCCGGGTTTTGGTCTCCTCAGACGCGTCGCTGTTGGCGATGCGGCGGGCGATGATCTCCGCGCTGCGGAAATCCGCTTTGCCGAAATAGCTCTCCATAATGGCGCTGCGGGCCTGGGCGAACTCTTCGCTGCCCGGGAAATGACGCAGCAGGGTGTTGAAATATTTCAAAGCCTCTTTGTATTGATGGCGATGATAATACAGCGCGCCGGCGTTGGCGAGAAAAACCGGCGTCTCGGAATCGTGCGGGAACAGCTTGATATAGTTGTCATAGGCCTGAGCCAGCCGCTGCTCCTCGGCCGTGAGCTGGTGCGGCTCAAGCTTCATCCTTTCGCGGAACTTGACTCCCTGGGGATTTTTGGTCTCCTTTTGCAGATCCGCCAGCGAGACGGTCTGCTGCGCCGCCCGTTCGGCGTCGGTGATCTCCTCCAGCGCAGCGTCGCGCGCCAGGGCCACGGCGTTGGTGGCGGCGAAACGCTGATAGGGCGAATTCCAATACAGGTTGCTGACGCGGAGATATTCGTCGAAAGCCTGCTGCGTCTGCTTGAGTTTGGTGTCCATGGTCAATGCCATGTTCCAGTGGATCAGCGCAGCGCTCGAGTCCGCGGCAAAGCCGTCCAGATATTTCCGGCTCTGCAGCACCGCCTGCTGAAAAAACTCGATCTGGCCGGTCTCCTGGCCGCGGTTCAGCAGCACGGTGATGTTGTCGCGCAGCGCACTCTCGACCTGCAGCAGCGCCCGTTTGCGCACCGCGGCGTCCGTATTCCGGTTCCACCAGTCGCTGCCTTGGCCATAGGTGGTGCACAGGACCTCGCGGCTGCGAAAGGCCTGCGCCTGATCCTCCAGGCGGCGATGACATTGCACGATGCGGTTCTGCACCACCGGCGCCAGCGGATCGTTCGGATACAGCGTCAGCAGCAGGGTGAACGCCTGCAGCGCGTTGGGATAATCCTCTTTCTCGTTGAAATAGGCGTCGCCGATGCGCTTGAGCACCTGAACGCCATAGTCGCGGCCGCCGATTTTCCGCAGATAGTCGGCCGCCCGGTTAGCGCCGCCGTAATCCAGAAACGAAAGACCAATGTATTCCACGGATTCATCCACCAGAGAGGGGTTGGTGAATTTCTCTTGCGGATCGAACTGCCGGGCTTTTTCGATGTCATCGGCAAGCCGGGTAAAATAAGAGATCGCCCGCGGGTAGTCGTTCATCCGGTAGTAACACCACCCGAGGCGATACAGGGCTTCGTTGTAGCGCGGGCTGTCGTAAAAGGGAAGGATGCGTTCGAAATAGGTGATGGCGGTCTCCACCGCATTCACCGGCGGATTAAAATAATACTCGCCTAGCCGCATTAATGCATCCGGCATGAGACTGCTGCGCGGAAAATCATTCACCACTTTTTCATAAAACGCCCGGCTGCTGTCGGCAAAACCGGACTCCTCCATCAGAAAGCCGATGTTGAAAAACGCATCGTCCACCAGATCGCCGTGGGGATATTTTTCCACCACCGACACATAGAGGTCCAAAGCCTTGCCGATGTTTTTCTGCGGCTCTGTGGGTGGCGTCGGCTGCTGGCCGCGTTCGTAGAGCGCGTAGAGGCGGTCGTACTCTTGCATCTCCAGCTGAAAATCATCCTGCGCCTGCTCATAATACAGCTCGGCCAGGCGCATCATCACTTTGTCGCCGGATTTGCCGGCGGGTTTGCGCGACAGAAACAGTTCGCCGTCGCGGATGCCGCGCTTGCGCAGTTCCAGCCGTTCGTTCTGCAGCCGGGTGATCTCGCGTGCATAATGACTGCGAAAGCGCTCCAGCTCTTCCAGCGAAAAGGATTTGATCACGGAATCGCGCATGGCAAGAAACGCGCGGGCTGAATCGCCGACGGTGCGGGTATCGGCCGCCCGGCCCGGTCCACAGAGGGCGCACCCCCACAGCCCCAGCAGCAGCGCCCGGATCAGAGTGCGCCGTACGGTTGTCTGGCTGATACATTGTCCTGGTACCACAATGGCCTCGGTTATACGAATGGTCGCCGGCAGCATGGTCTGCAAGTCAGCGGAGAAAAGCTAGGGCGTCTGCGTCCGGTTGAGTTGCTCTTCCCACCCTTCCTGCTCCTGCTCTTTCTTGTCGAAATAAAACTTGTCAAAATAGGTCTGCCGTTCCAGCTGCTCCAGTTGGATCTTGCGGGACAACAGGCTGTCCTGCAGTCTGCGAATGTCATTTTCATAGCCCTGCAGCCGTGATTCGATCTCGCTCCGGCGATCCGCCAGAACCGCTTCGATGCCTTTCAGCCGCTCGGCATATTGATCGATGGTGTTCAAACGGTTCGAACGTTCTTTGTAGATGATGTCAGTCAGGCCGAAACCGGCCAGATCGTTCCACAGCTCGGCATTGGCCGCCACGGGTTCGGGCCGGACGTCGGCCACGCTTTTGCGCAGCACGCTGAGGCGATCCCGCAGATGGCTCAGATCGGTCTCGAGCAGGTCCAGATCATTGCGGCTGCCGGCAGCCCCCTTATTCCGGCTGAGCCGCTGATACTCTGAGACCAGGTCCACATTGCGCTCCAGACGACGTTTTTCCAACTCGAGGTCGCGAACCACTTCAGTCAGATTGGTGCGCTGATACTCCCGGCTCGCTTCCTTGGCGGCCAGCGGAAAATCGAGCAGGAAAGCGGTGTTCACCACCTCCTGGTCAGAGCGATAGGTTTCCAGAACACGGACGATCCGCGCCAGCTGTTTGCGGGCTTGCTCAGCCAGGTCCGGCCGGTTCTCCTGTTCCGCTATTTCAATCACCGCTTCCAGATCATCCAATTGGTTGAAAAGCTCGAGCCGTTCATCGTAATAATCCTGCAGCAGCAGGCTGCCGCTGTCCGTACGGCTGTTGACCACTTCCAGATGGCCGCTGAGCTGTTCTTTGATCTTGTCGATCTCGGCGTACAGGGCCACCTGTTTTTTATCCAGAGCCTCACTCTCCAGGCGATTCAGCTCACGCTCATGGGCAGCCGCCGTCTCACGCTCCAGGTTGTAGGCTTGTTTTTTCTCCTTCTCATTCTGGCTGCGGACCACATAGCGATAGGCGTTCAACGCGCTCAGCGGCTGCTGCAGAAGCCGTTTGCAGTGGCCGGCCAGGGTCAGCGCTTCATAGGTGAATTGAGAGGCGAGAAAGTCGTTGAGCAGTTGGGAGGAGCGCGCCAGAGACCGGTCATAATCGCCCAGGCGCAAACTGGCCCAAGCCTGGCCGATCAGCGCCTGATCATAGTTTTCAAAACCC
The DNA here is from genome assembly GCA_964554965.1 of uncultured Cytophagia bacterium. GTDB lineage: Bacteria > Zhuqueibacterota > Zhuqueibacteria > Residuimicrobiales > Residuimicrobiaceae > Anaerohabitans. The sequence goes on from CAZKQR010000002.1 coordinate 16,975, forward strand.
TGAGAGACCCGTTCGAAATAGGAGAGCGCGTTTTGGAATTCGCCGCGCTGATAGTGGATCAGGCCCAATTTCAGCAGCGCGGTGTTGCGGATATAAGCGGTCTGCAGATCGGTCCACGGATAGCTGGCCTCGTCGGTCAAAGATTGTAGAATGGGAATGGCTTTGGCGAAATCATTTTGATTCAAATGCACAAGAGCGAGCAACATCTGCGCCGGCATATGGTATTCGGAAGAAGAAGGAATGGCGTCGATGGCGCGGCTGGAGGCAGCCAGATCGTTGTCGGTGAATAACCGGTTGGCCGCCATATAATGGGCGAAGGTTCGTTGCTGTGCATCGGCCTGCGGTTCCTTGAGCAGCCGGTCATAATGAGTGAGAAAATCCTGCTGTAGATTAAAAGTGGCGGCGTACTGCATCAGACGGATCAGGCTGGCGGCGCGATAGCGGCTTGAGCTGGTGTCCGCGGCCAGGGCCGAATAGAGATCGCGCGCCGTATCATAGGCCTTGCGGTGATATTTGCATTCCGCCAGATAATAATTGAGCGGCACAAAATAAGAATAATAGGGGCTGAATTGCGCTTTGATGCTCTCGATCTGGAACTCGGCCAGCCGGTACTCGCCGGTGGAAAAATTCACCGCCAGGCTGCCGAGTTCGCGCTGCAGCATGCGGTCGCGCTGATCCAGCGTGGCGGATTCCAGCAGCCGTTTTTGAATGATCTGATATTCGGTCAGCCGCGTTCGGACGTCCAGCAGCCGCTCTTTTTTCCAAACGTCGATGTAATCTGAAACCGTGGGATAGGCGGTGAGAGAATAGCCGGCCTGGCTCAGCAGGTCGATGAGGTTTTTGTCCACGCGGTTGAGCAGAGCGGATCTGACCGCCTCCAGCCGCCGGGCTTCCTGGGCGCTGCCGTTCTCTTTCAGCGAATCCACCTGCTGCATGACCAGGCTCAGGGATTGCGCTTCGTGGCGCAGCCGCAGCATCGTGGTGTCGGCTATGGGGCCCAGTTTGTTCCAGCCGCTGAACACCTGAAACAGCCGCTTCTGCTGCTCGCTGATGCTGTTCAGAGCGTCCGCGTTGTTCTGCTGTTCCGCCCGGCCCCGGGCCCGTTCCAACGCATCATAGATATTGAGCAGAGAATCCAATTCGCCGGTGTATTCATCCAACATGCCGCCGACGCGGCGGCTGCTGTAAATCCCTTTCTTATAGAGCGCAGGATCGTCCACCGAGGCCAGCAGATCCTGTTTGGTGCCGGCCACTTGATTCAGCAGACGTTCGTCGCCGCGGTAATCCGCCACCCGCTGCAGTTTTTGCAGATCGTCATAGACATCCACCAGCCGCGCCAGTTCCTGCTGATAAGAGTGTACCAGCGTATCGCGGTGATCATAGATCTGACGAAAGCCGGCCTGATCAGCGGCCAGCCCTTCCGGTCCGCGGGCCTTGATCTCCGCATGGAGGTTTTGCACCAGTTGCAGCACCTGACGTTCCTGGGCCAACAGGTCGCCCACCGCATCCCGGGTCTTGTCGTTGAGATAATAGCGTAGTCGTTCTTCAAAGGGTATTTCAGGAGAAGGGCTCGTTTGCGCCCAGGCGATAGAGCGCACGGCGGTCAGCAGGAGAAGGAAGAGCACCACCCCCCCAGGGCTAAGCAGTATCGGAACCCGTCGCCGGATGCAGAACGCGGGATGAAAGCGGAATCGATTCATGCGCTGCCCTTTCCACACACAAAAAGCGAAAACGGCGCGTAAGGGTGTTTGGCGCCGAATTCATATTTGAAATAATATTAAAGATATTTTTATTCTCTGTCAAGGGAATAATTACGCGCTGGCACGGTTCCTTTCTAGCTTCGGGCCCGTTGTTCGGCCACGGTCAATCGATTGATGGCGCGTGCCAGAGCCGCCTGGGCCCTGGCAAGGTCGATATCCACTGTTCTCTCTTCGTGCAGCCGTTTCCAGGCGCGTTCTCGGGCAGCCTGAGCCCTTTGCACGTCGATCTCACTCGCCTCCTCGGCGGTTTCCACCAAAACCGACATCTTGTTTTCCATCACCTCGGCGAATCCGCCGCTGGTGGCAAACCACTTTTTGCCGTTCTCGGTGTCCACCTCAATAGCGCCGATCTGCAGCGTGGTCAAAAACGGAGTGTGATTGTAGAGGATGCCGAAACGGCCGCCGATGCCCGGCGCCTGAACCTGGCGCACCGGGCCGGAGAAAACCACTCGCTGGGGCGTGATAATTTCAAGCTTGAATAATTTTTCCATAATATCTACAATTGGGTTAGGATCGCAATGGCGGACCGGACCGCTCCGCTGGCCGGCCCGTCACCGGAGTTAGGCTTCGCGCATCTGCTTGGCTTTTGCCGCCGCTTCATCGATATCGCCCACCATCCAGAACGCCTGTTCGGGCAGGTCATCGTGCTTCCCCTCGATGATCTCGGTAAAACCGCGTATGGTGTCCTCCAGTTTCACGTAACGGCCTTTAAAGCTGGAGAATTTTTCCGCGACAAAGAACGGCTGCGACAGAAACCGCTGGATGCGGCGGGCGCGGTTCACGGTCAACTTGTCTTCCTCAGAGAGCTCTTCCATGCCCAGAATGGCGATGATGTCCTGCAGATCTTTGTATTTCTGCAGAATCTGCTGCACAGTACGCGCCACGCGGTAGTGCTGCTCGCCGACTACGCGGGGATCGAGGATGCGCGAGGTGGAATCCAGCGGATCCACCGCCGGATAGATGCTCATCTCCGCCAGCTGGCGGCTCAACACCGTGGTCGCATCGAGATGGCTGAAGGTGGTGGCCGGCGCCGGATCGGTCAAATCATCGGCCGGCACATAGATGGCCTGCACCGAGGTGATCGATCCGGTTTTGGTGGAGGTGATGCGTTCCTGCAATTGGCCCATCTCCGTGGCCAGGGTGGGCTGATAGCCCACGGCCGACGGCATGCGTCCGAGCAGAGCCGACACTTCGGAGCCGGCCTGGGTGAAACGGAAGATGTTATCGATGAACAGCAGCACGTCCTTGTGCTCCACATCGCGAAAATACTCGGCCAGGGTCAACGCCGACAGGCCGACGCGCTGGCGAGCGCCCGGCGGTTCGTTCATCTGCCCGAACACCATGGACACCTTGCTCTGCGACAGGTCCTGCCTATTGATCACGCCGGCCTCCTGCATCTCCAGCCAGAGGTCATTGCCCTCGCGCGTACGCTCGCCCACACCGGCGAACACCGAGAACCCGCCCTTCTGAATGGCGATGTTGTTGATCAGCTCCATGATCAACACGGTCTTGCCCACGCCGGCGCCGCCGAACAAGCCGGTCTTGCCGCCCTTGGCATAGGGTTCCAGCAGATCGATGACCTTGATGCCGGTTTCGAACATCTCGGTCTTGGTTTCCAGCTCTTCGAACTTGGGAGATTCGCGATGGATGGGCCAGTGATCCATGGCCTCCATGGGGCCCAATTCGTCGATGGGATCGCCGATGAGATTGAGCAGACGTCCCAGGGCGCCCTTGCCCACCGGCATCTTGATGGCCGCGTCGGTGTCGATCACACTCTGGCCGCGCTGCAGGCCGTCGGTGGAATCCATGGCCACACAACGGGTGGTCCTTTCACCCAGATGTTGGGCAACCTCCAGCACCAGGCGCGATCCGTCCGGCCGCTTGATTTCCAGCGCATTATTAATAGCCGGCAATTTGCCCGCTTCAAAAAAGACATCAACCACTGGTCCGATGATCGTGGTGATGCGTCCGGTATTAGCCATTGATGAACTCTCCATAGTTGGTGCGCCGGAACGGGGCGATGCCGCGGCCGGCGTTGATTGATTTATCCGCGCAGAGCGTTGGCGCCGGCGACGATTTCATTCAATTCGTTGGTGATGGCCGCTTGACGCGTTTTATTGTAGAAAAGAACCAGCTCTTTGATCATGTCCTCTGCGTTCTCGGTCGCCGATTCCATGGCCGTCATACGGGCGCCGCATTCAGAGGCGTTGCTCTCCAAAAGGATGCGCCAGATCTGCGTATTTAAATTCAAGGGACACAGCTGGTCCAACAGTTTGGCCGGATGGGGCTCGAACAGAAAACCCACCGGATACCGTTTGGGATTCTCCGGCTCCATCGACGGAATGGGCAGCAGCTGTTCCACCACGATCTTTTGCTGCACCGCGGATTTGAATTCGTTATAGATCACCAGAACCTGATCGACCTGCTTGTCGGTGTACATCTGCATCAGTTTGGCCGCGATGGATTTGGCGTGCTGAAAGTCCAGATTGTTGAACAGGTCGATGAAATGAGCGGGGATGGTCGCGTTGCGGCGGCGAAAAAAATCATAGCCCTTGCGGCCGACCGGCATCAGCATGGTCGACTTGGCCGGATTCTGTTCCAGCTCGCTCTGGCAACGGCGGATGAGATTGGAGTTGAACCCGCCGCACAATCCGCGATCCGCGGTCACCAGTACATAGAGCACTTTATGAACCCGACGGCTCTCCAGCAGCGGATGCGCCCGCTTGCGCAGCCGCAACGTCACATGCCGCAGCACCTCAAGCATTTCATAGGCATAGGGCCGTGTGCTCACCAGGCGGTTCTGCGCCTTGCGCAACTTGGCCGCCGCCACCATCTTCATGGCTTTGGTGATCTGCTGCGTCGAGCGGACGCTGGCGATGCGGCGTTTGATGTCTCGTAACGTCGCCATAGATCAAGCCGCCGCGTTAAAGGTTTTGACAAACGCCACGCAGGCGTCCGCCAGCTGCTGATCGATCTCCCCGGTCAGCTCTTTGCGGTCGCGCAGGTCGCGCAGCAGCGCCTCATGCTCCCGGTCCAGGAAGCGGATGAACGCCTCCTCCGCCTCAGCCACCCGGGACACCGGAACTTCATCCAGGTACCCGCGGACGCCGAGATAGATGGCGGCCACCTGCTTTTCCACCGGCAGAGGCTGATACTGGTTCTGCCGCAGCAGTTCCACCAGCCGCTGACCGCGGTTGATTTGTCGCTGCGTCGCCTTGTCCAGATCAGAGCCGAATTTGGCGAATGCTTCCAGCTCGCGGTACTGGGCCAGATCCAGGCGCAGGCTACCGGCGATCTTTTTCATCGCCTTGATCTGCGCGTTGCCGCCGACACGGGATACCGACAGACCGGCGTTGATGGCCGGGCGAACGCCGCTGTAGAACAGGCCGGGTTCCAGATAGATCTGGCCGTCGGTGATGGAGATGACGTTGGTCGGAATATAGGCGGAGAAATCGCCGGCCTGGGTTTCGATGATCGGCAGGGCGGTCAGTGAACCGCCGCCGAGCTTGTCGTTCAACTTGGCCGCGCGTTCCAGCAGGCGCGAGTGCAGATAAAACACATCGCCGGGATAGGCTTCGCGTCCGGGAGGACGGCGCAGCAGCAACGACACCTGACGGTAGGCCCAAGCGTGTTTGGAAAGATCATCATAGGCGATGACCGCGTGCTGTCCGTTGTCGCGGAAATACTCGCCCATGGCGGCGCCCGCGTACGGCGCGATGTACTGCATCGGCGACGGCGAATCCGCGGTGGAACAGACGATGATGGTGTGATCCAGGGCGCCGTTCTCTTCCAGGGTTTTGACCACCTGGGCGACGGTGGAGCCTTTCTGGCCGATGGCCACATAGATGCAGATTACGCCGCTGTCCTTTTGATTGATGAAGGTGTCGACGACAATGGCGGTCTTGCCGATCTGTCGGTCGCCGATGATCAGCTCGCGCTGTCCGCGGCCGATCGGGATCATCGAATCGATGGCCTTGAGACCGGTCTGCAGTGGCTCTTTGACCGGCTGACGCTGGACCACGCCCAGCGCCTTGCGCTCGATCGGACTGGTTTTCTTGGCGTTGATCGGACCTTTGCCGTCGATCGGTTGTCCGAGAGGATTCACCACGCGACCGCAGAGTTCCGGCCCCACCGGCACCTCGACCACCCGGCCGGTGCGCTTGGCGGTATCGCCCTCTTTCACTTTGGCGTCTTCGCCAAAAAGCACGCAGCCGACGTTATCCTCTTCCAGGTTCAGGGCCATGCCGTACACGCCGTTGGGGAACTCGACCAGTTCCATGGACATGATGTTTTCCAATCCGTAGACGCGGGCGATGCCGTCTCCCACCTGGATCACTTCGCCCACCTCTTCCAGGTCGACGTGCTTTTCAAATGACTCTATCTGTTTTTTGAGAACAGACGTGATTTCTTCAGGTCTGATTTCCATGAAAAATCCTGTAACCTCTCATAAGGTTCACTGTAAGGTTGATTCGAATTTGGCTTGCCCCAATTCCTTGCGCAGGCGATCGAGCTGATGGCGCAGACTGGCATCCAGCACCCGTCCGCCGATGCGGATCACCAGACCGCCGAGGATCGTTTCATCGATAGAGTTCTCGACCAGCACCTCGGCCTGGTAATTCTCCGCCAGCTGCTTGCGCAGAGACTCGATCTGCTGCGGGGAAAGCGCCACCGCCGACGTCACGGTCGCCCGCAGTCGATGATGCCCGGCGTCGTACAGACGCCCCATCTCGTATTCGATCTCCTGATACAGCGATTGGCGTCCTTTGCGCAACAGCAGCAGCAGGAAATGATAATACAACTGGGACACTTTGCCGGCCAACGCTTTTTCCAGCATCTGGGCTTTGAAACGCCGATCCACCTGTGGCGAAAGCATAAAGGCGCGCAGGCGGTCATCGTCGGTCAGCAGCCGGGTGAACATCTTCACCTCCTGCATGATCTGCGTTTCCGAATGGTGTTGGCCGGCCAACTCGTAGAGCGCCCGGGCATATCGTCGGGCTATAGGATGAGGCCTCAATTTACATTACCTATTTTTTGCAGCGATTCTTTGACCAATTTTTCGTGATCTTTTTTATCCAGAGATTTGCCGATCAGCTTGCCGGTGGCGGCCATGGAGAGTTCAACCGCCAGATCACGCAATTCCGCCACCGCCTTGTCGCGACTGAGCTGGATCTCACGTGTGGCACGCTGGATCAATTGCTCCGCTTCGGTCTGGGCCTTCTGTACGATTTCAGCTTTGCTGACTTCGGCGGACTGACGCGCTTTGACCAGTATCTCCTGGCTCTCCCGGCGGGCTGCATCGAGGATCTGGGCCTGCTCGGACAGGGTCTTTTTGGCTTCCTGGGAGACCTTTTCCGCCTGCTCCAGAGAGGCCTTGATCTGTCCCTCCCGCTCATCCACCATGCCGAGGATCGGTTTCCACGCCAGCTTGCGCAGGATCAGCAGCAGAGTGAGGAACGTGAGGATCGTCCAAAAAATCGCACCACTGTTCGGGGTCATGAGTTCCATGAGGTAACCCTATTCCTTTATTTGAAGGCCAACATAATGCAGATGGCGGCGGCGAACAACGCCACGCCTTCGATCATACCGGCGGTGATGATCATGGCGCCGCGAATATCACCGGCGGCCTCCGGCTGACGGGCGATGCCGCTGATGGCGGCGCTGGCTAATTTGCTGATGCCGTACGCAGCGCCGAAGGTGACACCGGCTGCGCCAAGACCGGCTGCCAAGAATGCAAATGCTTTGGGATCCATACTTCCTCCTGAATGATGGGATGAGTGTTATGTGAATGGTTTGGTCGCTTCTCCTCCGGCTCGCCGCCACGGACTCTAGTGCTCAGAGGCCAGAGATCCGGCGATAAAGACCGAAGACAGAATGGTGAAAACATACGCCTGAATAAAGGCGATCAGAATTTCCAGGATGCTGGAAAAAACCATAATCGCCAGCGGAAACGGGGCGATGAAATAATTTTTAAAAATAAAAATGATGCTCATCAACGACAGAATCGTCAAATGGCCGGCGATCATGTTGGCGAAGAGTCGAATGGTAAGAGCGAAATGCTTGGTGATCAGACTCATCACCTCCACCGGCACCATGACAAAGCCCAGCCACCAGGGAATGCCGTGCGGCATGAACTGGCGGAGAAAACCGCCCACCCCGTGGGCGCGAATGCCGGCCAGAATGACGGTCAACAGCGTGAGGATGGCCAACCCCGCGGTGACGCCGATGTTGCCGGTGGCGGTGGCGGCGAACGGAACCAGGCCGAGCAGATTGCACAACAGAACAAAAAAGAAAGCGGTCAACAGATACGGCGCATACGCTTTGCCCGCCGGCCCCAGATTGGGTATAATGACGTCATCGCGAATGTAAAGCACCAGCGCTTCCAGCGCGTTGGCCATCCGGCCCCTTGGCACCAACCCCTTGCGCCGAAAGGAAAGGCCAAAGGCCAGGATCATGATCAGCGACACGATCCACATCATCACCGTATGGTTGGTGATGGTCAGATCGATGCCCAGGACCGTCGGCAGGTTGATCACCGGCCGCGCCATGATGTGATGCATCATAAAACCGACGCCGGCCTCGCCGCCGTGCTCCCCGAGTTCCGCGGCCGCGTGAGAACCATGATCAACGATTTTTTCAACCACTTCTTGTGTCATTGCTTGTCTTTTTTTAATGTTTCTTGGACCAGCCGCACTTGTTGCACTTGCAGCACCAGATAAAACAGAACGAACGAGACGAAAAATCCGCTGACCGGCAAAGCCGTAAACCGGATCAGGATGATCATGACCAGGCAAAAGAGCGCCAGGCGGAACAGCATCCCTCCCCAGACCACCTTGTAAAAGGTTGCGCTTTTTTTGTTAAAACCCCACCGGACGGAGGCCACCCCCAACAGGACGGTGACGAGGCAGACCAGATAACCCAGACTGAAGGAATAAACAAAAGGCAAGCTGGTAAGATAATATACCAACGGCAGAATTACCGCAAAACCGATCGTCGTATAAAGTAAAATCCGTAGCTCGCGTTTCGTGCTCTCAGTTTTTGTTGCCATCCTTGGTTCTGTCATGAACAGGGTACACCGCGCGATAGATGTTCAAAAAGCCCGCCGCTGCTCCCAGCATCAGGCCCAACAACGATAACACCGGGGTGGTATGCAGCTTGCCGTCCAGCCACCAGCCGCCCGCGAATCCCAGGCCAAAGGCCACAGCAAGCTGCAAGCCTAAATCGAGATACCGGCCGTAGGACCGCATATTCCATTTGGTTTTCATCAACAGGAACGCTCTCCTTCAGCCGCCCGGGACTCGGCCTTGCGGCAGGGTCCTACTTTATGATGGAATCGTCCTCTTTGGCCGACGCCTCTTTCTTCTTAGCGTCGGCGCTTTTAGCCGTTTCGCTCATGGAACACTTGCCGTCAAAGACAGCGCCTTCGTCGATCACCAGCTTGGAGGTTTTGAGGTCGCCGTGGAACTCGGACTTGCTCTCGAGCACCGTGCGCCCCGGAGCGGTCAGGGATCCGAAGATCTTGCCGCCCAAAATCAAATTTTTCACCGTCACTTTGCCGGTGATCTCGCCCTCGGCGCCGACGATCAGGGTGTCGGAGGAAGTGACATCCCCATTCACCTTACCATCGATCCGCAGAGAGTGTTCGACTTTAAGATTGCCGTCGACCACCGAACCACGGCCGAGAATGGTGCTCAGCTCCCCCGGCTTGTCCAAGTTTTTCATCTCACGGTTCCGTTTTTTTTATGATGCCGGATCGTCCACCGATCACATGCGTGCAAAAGCCAGAATATATTTTTTAGGGTTCTGTGGAACGCCGTCCTTCCAGATTTCAAAATGCAGATGCGGCGCAGAGCTGATGCCGGAATTGCCCAGCAGCGCGATCACATCGGCCTTGCGGACCATGGCATTGCTTTCGACCAGCAGCGACTGGTTGTGGCCGTAAAAGCTGAAATAGCCTTTGCCATGGTACAGAATGATCAGATGGCCGAGGGACTCGGTCCAGCCGGAAAAAACCACCACCCCGTCGCCGGCCGCATGAACCGCGGAACCGCGCGGCGCCGCAATATCCACGCCCCAATGGCGGGAGGCAGAGCTTCCGCCGGCCGAGGCCTCGTAATCGTTGGTCAACACCCCTTCCACCGGCAGATAGGTGGGCAGATCACGCAGATACTCGTGCAGGTCGCTCTGAGCGCCGGCCTGGGTCATGATGATTTTTTCACCCACGCGCACCTGCTCCGGGGCAGAGCCTTGGCCGGACCTTTGCAACCGACCGTCCGGAAACGGCCGCTCGAGCGACAGGGCTATTCCGGCGGACCTGGACTCTGCCGCACCGGGTGCGCCCTGGCCGCCATGATCCAAGCCCAGCGCGGCCTCAATTTTTCCGTCCAACTCTTCCATGGATTTGAACGCCGCGGACAACTCCTCGATGCGCCGGCTGTTTTCGTTCAGCTGCCGGTTGGCCAGCTCCAGCGAATGGAGGCGCAGACGATCGTGCGAGATCGCCGCGTAGGCGTAAAACCCGAAGAGAATATGCAAAACCAGCAAAACAGCGGCGATCTTGAGGATCAGCAGGCGCCGCGCTGTGAGAACAAACGTCCTGGGCTGAACCCCACCCTCCGGCACCACCAGAACCTGCAGGCTGCGGCCGGTCTTTTTTTTTCGCGCTTTGGGGCGATATTTATCTATGTTGAATTCCACGTTGCCCTATCGGCTTTGATGGCCCGGCCGGCGGACGTCCCTGCCGCGCCCGGTCAGTCGCCGGATATCAGCGCGACCAGTCGATCCAGATCGTCCGCCGAATAATAATCGACCTCGATAACGCCCCCCTTGCTTCGGCTCCGTACGGTCACCTTGGTGGCCAGCCGCGTACGCAATTTGTTCTCAATGTCCTGAATGAACACCGCCTGCGTCTCACCGGCGCGGGATTTGGGTTTGCTCTTTTTGCTCTGGCTGCGCACCAAATTCTCCACCTGCCGGACCGAGAGCGACCGCTTGATGATCTTTCGCCACAGGTCGATCTGCTCCTCGTGGCTGTCCAATGAAAGCAGGGCACGCGCATGGCCCATGGTCAGCTCGTTGTTCTGCAGGCTCTCCTGAATGCGCCGCGGCAGCTTGAGCAGACGGAGAAAATTGGCCACCGACGCACGATCCCGGCTGACTTTGACCGCCACATCCTCCTGAGTCAGCTTGCATTCATCCATCAAACGTCTATAGCTGGCCGCCAACTCCATGGGGTTGAGATTTTCCCGGTGAATGTTCTCGATGATCGCCAGCTCCAGCAGTTCCGCATCGGTCTCCACATCCATGAGAAAGGCCGGGATGGATTCCATGCCCAGATCCCGCACCGCGCGCAGCCTGCGCTCCCCGGCGATCAGCTGATACCCGGCGCCGTGCCTGCGCACGGTCACCGGCTGGACCAGGCCTTTTTCAGCGATCGATTGTTTTAATTCGGCCAGTGCTTCAGGCTTGAATGTTTCACGCGGCTGAAACGGATTGGGCGAGATTTTATCCACCTCGATGTACTGAATGGATTTGGACTGCTTTTCTTCCGCAGGAACATCAGGGATCAGAGCGCCGAGACCCCTCCCCAGCGCTTTTTTATTCGCCATTCTTGATTATTTCCTCAGCCAGACTCATGTAATTTTCACTGCCGGACGATACCGCGTCATAAAGAATAATCGGCTTGCCGAAACTGGGGGCCTCACTCAAGCGCACGTTGCGGGTGACGATGGTGTCGAACACCTTGCCTTCAAAATAACGGCGCACATCCTCGGCCACCTGCCGCGACAGATTCAGGCGGGCGTCGTACATGGTCAGCAAAACGCCTTCAATCAACAATTTCTCGTTGAGATGCTTTTGCACCAGACGAATCGTGTTCAATAATTGCCCCAGCCCCTCCAGGGCGTAATACTCGCATTGAATCGGAATCAGCACCGAATCCGAAGCAGCCAATGAATTAAGGGTCAACAATCCCAACGAAGGAGGACAATCGATCAGAATAAACTTGTAGGCATCGCGCACTTCGGTGATCTTGCGCAGAAGCCGATGTTCACGCGAAAGGACCGAAACCAGTTCCACCTCTGCGCCCACCAGATTGATCGAGCTGGGCACCAGTTTCAGATACTTTAACTCTGTATCCACCACCGCGGCAGACAGAGATTCCTCGTTGATCAGGACGTCATAGATGGTCTTTTTCATGTCCTTTTGATTGAAACCCAACCCGCTGGTGCTGTTGGCCTGCGGATCCATGTCGATCAGTAAAGTGGGATATTCAGCCACAGCCAGACACGCCGCTAAATTGACCGAAGTGGTGGTTTTGCCCACCCCGCCCTTCTGATTCGCTATCGTGATCACCTTCCCCATCCCGGGGCGTCCTCCATAAAGGAATAATGTGCTAATATAGCCTTTCCTGTTAATAAAATCAAGAAAATGTTTCCCGACAAGAGGTCGGAGTTTTTGACTTGACATTAAGGCAAAAATAAATTAACATGAAACGCATTTTTCGGATTCCCCCTCGATCACTCTTGGGAAGGAACAGACCATGAACCTGTTTAACCACCTCATCGTTGCTTTTCTCCCGCTGGTGCCCAAGCCGATCGTCCGATGGATCTCGCGACCGTACGTGGCAGGCGTCGAGCTGGCGGATGCCGTCCGCACGGTCAAGCGGTTGAATCAACAGGGCATGTGCGCCACGCTGGACGTGCTCGGCGAGAGCACCCGGGACCCCGCCCTGTGTGAAGAGGCCATCGCAGACTATCATCGTGTGCTGGAAGCCATTGAACAGGAAAAGCTGGACTGCAACATTTCCCTGAAACTCACCCAGTTGGGGCTGCTGATCGATCGCGAGCAATGCCGGCAGAACGTGCGCCGCATCATGCAGAAAGCGGTCGACTGCGGCGTCTTTGTGCGCGTGGATATGGAAGATGCCGGCGTCACCACCGTCACCCTGGAGCTGTTTCAACAGCTGCATACGGAATTCCCCAACAGCGGCATTGTGCTGCAGGCCTATCTGCGCCGCACGCTGGCGGATTTGAAAAACTTGACGGCGCAAAAGACCAATTTCCGACTGTGCAAGGGCATTTATATCGAATCGCGCACAGTGGCGTTTAAAAATCCCCAGATCATCAACGAAAATTATACCCTGCTCCTCGAACGCGGCCTGCAGGCCGGCTGCTATGTCGGCATAGCCACTCACGATGAAAAGCTGGTATGGCAGGCGTTGCGCCTGATCGACACCCTGGCCTTGTCCCGCGATCGTTACGAATTTCAGATGCTGCTGGGCGTGGATGAAGAGCTGCGCGACCTCATCGTTCAGGCAGGCCACAAGCTGCGCGTCTATGTGCCCTTCGGCAGACGCTGGTACGCCTACTGCACCCGGCGGCTGAAGGAGAATCCGCAGATCGCGATCTATGTCCTGAAAGCGCTGCTGGGCATCAAAAGCAAATAGACGGCGGCCGCTCGAGCCGTCATGGACGCAAACTAAAAAACCGCACGCCACCCAAAGTACATGCAAGACCCTGAAGAAAAAATCAAACACCTGCGCGAGCGATTGGCCGCGCACAACCACCGCTACTATGTGCTGGACGATCCCGAGATCTCGGACGCCGAATACGACCAGCTGATGCGCGAATTGATCGCGCTGGAAGCCGAGCACCCGCAATGGATCACCCCCGATTCGCCGACACAGCGGGTCGGCGGCCAGGCGTCCGACGCCTTTGAGCCCCTGCCGCACTCGATCGCCATGCTCAGCCTCGATAACGCACTGCAGGAGAGCGAATTCCTCGAGTTCGATGCACGCACGCGGCGGCTTCTCGGCCGGGAAACCGTGGACTATTTTTGCGAACCCAAGCTCGACGGCCTGGCGGTGGAGCTGATCTATGAGAACGGCCGTTTTGTCGCCGGCAGCACCCGTGGCGACGGCCTGGTGGGCGAAAACATCAGCCAAAACCTGAGAACCATTAAGACCATTCCTCTCAGCCTGTTTCAGCCGATTCCCCGGCTGGAGGTGCGCGGCGAAGTGCTGCTCTCCAAACAGGCTTTCGAAAAACTCAACCGCCAACGCCAGGCGGACGGCGAACCCCTGTTCGCCAATCCGCGCAACGCGGCCGCAGGCTCGTTGCGCCAGCTGGACCCGCAGATCACCGCCGCACGGCCGCTGGAGATCTTTTGTTACGGCGCCGGACAGGTGACCGGCCTTGACTATGACTCCCATCAACAACTGCTGGAGGCGTTCAAGAAACTGGGGCTGCGAGTCAATCCGCTGGTGCGGCCCTGCGCCGGCGCTGAAAAAGTCATCCGCTATCACCGCGAGATCTCTGAGCAGCGCGTGCACCTGCCCTATGAGATCGATGGCATTGTGGTTAAAGTGAACCGTCTGACGGATCAGGAGGGACTGGGCGCCAAAACTAAAAGCCCGCGCTGGGCCATTGCCTACAAATTTCCCGCACAACAGGAGACCACTCAAATAGTGGATATCATCGTGCAGGTGGGCCGCACCGGCGTACTGACGCCGGTGGCGGTGATGAAACCGGTAAAGATCGGCGGCGTGGAGGTCAGCCGTGCCACCCTGCACAACCAGGACGAGATCGATCGCAAGGACATTCGGCTGGGCGACTGGGTGCTGGTGCAGCGCGCCGGCGATGTGATCCCGGAGGTGGTCAAATCCATCGCCTCGCGAAGAAGCGGAGCGGAAAAAAAATTCACCCTGCCGGAAACCTGCCCGGCCTGCGGCAGCCACACCGTTCGGCCCGAGGGCGAAGCCGCCCAACGCTGCATCAACCTCGCCTGTCCAGCGCAACTGCGCGAACGCATTTACCATTTCAGCAGCAAAAAAGCCATGGACATCGACGGGCTGGGGGAAAAACTCATCGAACAGCTGATTGAAAAAAAGCTGGTAAAAGACGTCAGTGATCTGTACTTTCTCCAGGAGAAAGACCTCGCCGCGCTGGAACGCATGGCGGAAAAATCAGCGAAAAATCTGCTTCAAGCCATCGACGCCAGCCGCCGCCGGCCGCTGGATCGCGTTCTCTTCGGCCTGGGCCTGCGCTTTGTCGGAGAACACGTGAGCCGCGTGTTGGTGAACCACTACGCCGGTTTGGACAAACTCGCCCAAGCCGGCGAAGAAGAGCTGCTCAGCATCCATGAGATCGGACCGCAGGTGGCGCGAAGCGTGGTCGATTTCTTTTCCACAACGGAAAATCTCGGTATCCTGAAACGGCTGCAAAAAGGCGGGGTGACCATGCAGTGGCAGCCGGACACGGACACCACTCTGGCGGGAAAAAGCTTCTGTTTTACCGGCAGCCTGGAAAAATATTCACGCGAAGAGGCCGAAGCGCTGGTAATACAGAGAGGCGGCCGCGCCGTCTCCTC
>CAZKQR010000002.1:32199-38820 GCA_964554965.1 uncultured Cytophagia bacterium
AGTATACCGTCTTTATCATCAACGAACCGGATCTGAACCATTTCTCCCTGCCCGGCGGGTCGATCTATCTGTATCGCGGACTGATCGAAAAAGCCGAAACCGCCCATGAAGTGGCTGCGGTGCTGAGCCACGAGATCGCCCACATCGGCCGGCGCAACGCGGTGAACCGAATGGCGAACAAATATTCATACGCCTTTGCCGCTCAATCGGTGTTCGGCCAGAACCCCGAGCTCGCCACCCAGATCCTGCAAAACCTCTTTACCGAGGATACGATCCTTGATTTCCCGGAGAAAGAAGAGTATTCGGCCGACGCGTTGGCGGCCAAGTACATGTGGAAGGCCAACTATGATCCCGAAGGCTTGCTCACCCTAGTACAAAAACTGCGGCTGCAGGACAAGGAGAACAAAGGCTCTGTGGCTCTGCTGCGCCGCACCCACCCCCCCTTTCTCAACCGCATCAACCGCATCCGCAGAGAGCTGACCTCCATGCCCCATCACGACGGCCTGCGCCGCGACCTGGCGGAATTCAGCCGCATCCGCGAACAGCTGATGCGCATTCCCCGCTGATTCTCTCTACACGCCGCTCCATGGTCCGCTGCTGAACCCGGCTTTTGCGCCGTCGCTTTCAGGCACATTTTTTGCATCTCTTACTGGTGTTCTGATAAAGGGAACACGAAAGAAGAATCCAAACTGGCCGAATATTATTCAGCTGTTTTAATATCGGCCGGCTTTTCCTTTCCTCCCCCTCCTCCTTACCAGATGCAAATAGAAAACCCCCGGTTTCTCCGCCGGGGGTTTTCTATTGCACCCTGTGAATGAATATCTTTTGGACGTTTATTTTATTTCACATAAAGCATCTGCCTGGTCAGGCTGCGACCGCCGGCGTCCAGCCGGTACAGATACACTCCTGCGGCCACCGGTTGACCGTGGTCGTTGCAGCCGTCCCACCTGGCCTGATGCACCCCGGGCAGGCGCCGGCCCTCCACCAGCGTGCGGATGCGTTGACCCAGCGAGTTGAAAACAGCCAGCTGAACCCATCCCTCTTTTTGCAGGGAGAATGGAATCTGGGTGGCCGGATTAAAGGGATTGGGATAATTCTGATCGAGCCCAAACTCCTGGGGGACGACTGTCTGCTGGTCCACTGCCGTGGCGCCGGTTAGAGTGAATTGATTGTTGACGATCTGAACCGGCAACGACACATAATTCTGGCCCACCACAACGGCTTTGGACACATGCAAAGCCACCTGCGTCAGCGTGTCGGTCTGCTCTGCGACCGTATAGCTGATGCGCAGCACCTCACCGCTGCCGGGCGCCAGATACTGACTGCCGGAGATTATGATGATGTTCAGATTGCCGTCGACATCGTTGTAATACACGTTAAAATCCCGGCAGCGTTCGGCCAGCCATACCGAGTCCGGCCGCAGACAATTGGGCAGATCGGCGATCTGCACCTGCATGCTTTTCACAGGATCCGCATTGTCCAGCGACATGGAGATAATGTTGTTCTGCGTGCCCGGCGCGCCCGCACCGCCGCCAAGACGGACCACCGAATCCACGGCCAACGCTGTTCCCGCCGGCATCAGCAGACTTGCTAGCATCAGCCAGTTACGTTTCATAGTTTCCTTTCCAGGTAAAACACCCCGGTCTTTTCTAAAGGGCTGCCGCAAGAGAGCGCTGCTCCGGCATTCGCCTCATTTTAAAAAAGACCGGGGATTCGATTCATTTTACATTCATGTTGCTTTCGTACAGCCAAGTCCACGCCTGTTCGCCTGAGCCGCTGGGAAGGGCTGCAGGATCCCTGGCGATCAAATCACTGGAGGATAGACGATGTTAAACACCGCCATATAGTCGAACAGATCGATGTCGCCGTCATGATCCATATCGCCGGCCATCAGTTCATCGCCGGTGGGCGCCCGCCGCTTCAGCACCAGATCGCGCAGAACGTCAAGATCACTCGCATTCACAACGCCGTCAAGGCCGGTCACATTGCCCATGAGAACATAGTAAAAATTGCCGTTCACCAGCTGCGGAGAGACGAGCTTGCCGTTGGCATCGCTGATGGTCACGTTTTCCAGAGTCATCGTCGAATGAGTGCCGACCGGTGCGCCGCCGGCGATCGTGTAATTGATCTGAGCGATGGCGCCGTTGCCGGTGGGGATCACCTGGCCGGACATGTGCACCATGGCCACACGCAGACGGGTGCCGGTTTCGTTGTAGCTGACGGTGAACCCGGAGGCGCGGCCCATGGCGTTCACCCGTTCCGCTGTCAAGTGGTTGTCGGTATCCACCAGATCGAAAAAGATGCCGCGAATGTTGATCTGGTTGTTCAGCCACAGAGAGACCACGTTGCCGGTGGTGCCCGCACCGCCGCTGGAATTGGCCACGGTCAGCTTGGCGTACGCCGAGATGCTGAAATAGGCGTCGTTCTCATCGGACTCGAGGATCTCCGCCGGATCGCTGACTTTGATTTTAGCGGTCTCGGTGAACTGAGCGGGCACGGTCCATTCGTAGATGCCGTCATTGGCTGTGCTGCTGCTGATGTCGGTCCACGAATCGATGTCGCGAATGCGGTAACGGATGCGGACATTGGCAGAGGTAAATCCGGACCAGGTGATGTTGCGCGCCGTGTTGGCGACCCAGATTTCTCCGCCGTTGGGCGCTGTCACCGTGGGGATCTGCGCCTGGCTGATGGTAAAGTTGCCGTTGCTGAGATCCCGGGGTGTGGAGTTGGTGGCGCTGGTAATGCGTATCCGGCAGCTGCTTTTGGGCAGCGCCGGAAAAGTGTTGACCGTCCAATCATAGGTGCCGGTGTTGGGCACCGAGGCGGCGATCACCGCGGCGATGGTAGCGCCGCCGTCCGTGGACAGCTCGATGGCCACATTGTCGGTGAAATTGGTCGAGGTCCAGGTGATGTTGTGATGCGAGCCCGCATACCAGTTCTCTCCGCCGTTGGGCGAAGTGACGGTGAGGGTGGAGGTCGTCGACATGGTGACGGTAAAGTTGTCGATGTTATTGGTCCGGCTGCCGTAGAGAATCACGCCGCTGTACAGCGAGGAAACATTGCCGTACCGTTTCGCGGAATCCGTCAGGCGAGCGTCAAAGACGTTGTTGATATAAAAATCGAAATGATGGCCGCCGGCATCGGTGGAGGGGATGACTTTGATGGTGCTGCCCGGCGACGGATTCGCCTGCGTCGGCGTCGCGGAGAACAATGAAGTGGCGCGATCCATCACGCCGTTGATCACCGGATGCAGATCCAGGGTGCCGTAGCGGCGCATGACCGCATACCCGTTGGCGGTCACCGACGGTGAATCCAGATAAAGGGCGATGGCGCCTGAATTGGCGCCTTCGGTATCGCACAAGGTCGATGCGGCCCAGGTAAAGGCGACCGAGGTGGGGTTGGCCACGGCGTTGTATACGGCCATATACCCCCATGAAGCGGTGGTGGCGCTGTTGTCCAGTGTATTGCTCGCCAGCACGTACTCGGGATCAGCCGTCCAATTGCTTCCCAGGCTTGTCCGGTTGAAATCATCCACCGTCTGCGCCGACAACGGGGCGCTGAACAGGGCGACGATCGTCACGAACAAAAGGGTGATCATTCCTTTGTATCTCATTTTTTATTTCCTCACGCTAATTGTCGTTTCGTTCATTGAAAGAGTTCGGTTGATGCCGAATCCCGCACGGCGAACTATTTCATCACCGCCATTTTTTTGGTTAGAATCACATCGCCGGCGATCAGTTTATAGAAATAGATGCCGGAAGCGACATAGCGGCCCGCATCATCCCGGCCGTTCCATACGATGGTGTAGCGGCCGGCGCTGCGTTGTCTGTCCTCCAGAGTGCGCACCAAGCGTCCCTGAGTGTTGTATACCAGCACCCGGGTACGCAGGGCATTCTGCACCGAAGTGGGTATCTCATAGCGGATGGTGGTGGACATATTGAACGGGTTGGGCGAATTCTGCGCCAAGGAATAAGAGTCCGGCGTTTGAACTTCCGGGGCATTGGACCGCGCATAGATCGTCTCCATGCGGCTGGCCGCCTCAGAGCCCGCCTGAGCGTGTTTGATCTCAATGGTGGTGGCCTCGGTCTGTTGCTGCAGCAGATTCACCGGCAGCGTCAGCAATTCGCCTTCGCCGGCCGGCATCGGCTTGCCGTCTGTGCTGCACAGGATCACATGCAGTTCATCGCCGCGCAGCGCCGACTGCATGGTCATGTTCTTGCTGAGCAGGGTTTTTTTCGGCGGCGCCAGCTGGTAGCGCGCCGCATCGGTCTTGAACACCAGTTCGATGCCGCTGATCGGCGCTGAGGCACGATAGTAAATCGGAACATCCAACTCGCCGACATAGTTTTGCGGCAGATCCACCACCTCTAAACGGACGCTGCCCACCGAGGGCGAAGAGGCGGCCACCGGCGCAGCGGCTTTTGAGCTGGCCACCACTCTATCCAGCAGAATGCTGATATCGATGATATCGATCAAGCCATCGCCGAGGATGGACGGATTCCGGGGATTGGGACTCAAATCACCGGCCCATCGTTCATACTCTGTGGCTGGAGGGGCAACGCCGAGGGCGATGTCGATCAACCGCAGCACATCGAACAGGTCGATGGCCATGGACTCATCGTATTTGACATCTCCTTTGGTGCCGAACCAGAAATAGCCCGGCTTGGTCCTGACCGTCACCGCCTGATTGCTGCCATTGGCCGCAGTGAGCGAATCGAGCGAGACCGTGGCTTTGGTGCCGCCCGGTGTGTTGGCCTTGACCGATACCACCACGTTCATAACGGCCGTGGAATCCGGCGTTAAAGCAGGCGTACTGGCATTAGTCGGGACCAGCAGGAATCGGGCGCCCTTGGCGATCGGCTCCATAGCCACTGTGTAGGCGCTGGCCCGGCCAACCGGGTTCACCGAAGTGATGACCAGTGAATCGGGATTGGACTGCAGCCGAAAGGCCAGTGCGCGCAGCGTGGTGGCGTTCTTCAGCGTGATGGGAATAATGTACCCACCCATCCCCGGCCAGCCGCTGCTGTTCTCAACTTTTAAGGTATCGCCGGTCAAGGCCGGCGCCTCCGGCGCCAGCAGAGCGAGCAACACCAAAGCCAATACGATAACAAGGCTTTTGGATAAATGCTTCATCACTTCCTCCCTAACTATGGTGTGATAGATTGTCTCTTGTTGAAACGATTGCTCAGCACAATACAAAACAGTCACAACTTGCCGCCTCCCAACCACCTCCTTCAGCGGTTGCATCAGGTTTCGGCCCGTGAAGGCGTTTTCATTATTTAGCTATTTTTATTAGCATTAAAAAGACCATTCAGCCACGCTCCAGCAGGCCTGCCCCATAATCGTCCGGCCGGCTGTCGGACTGTTTCTCCTCACATCTCTTGTTTTGCAACTAACATGCCAGCAAAGGGATTGCTGTTGATGCAGATCACATCTGTGTTTTTCCTTGAATGCGTGCCATTTTTTCATTAAGTTATAAAAATTATTCACAGCACAGAACAGGATCGAATTGCTCGCATGGACGCATCGAGCAGTGATTCCCATTTAAGAAAGGCGGTTTTCCCATCACCATGTTCACTTTGCGCACTTTTAAAGTGGTCCCCTCCCTACCTGCTGAGCTGGCCTGTTTGCGCGAGCTCGCCTATAACCTGTACTGGACCTGGGATCATGATGTCCGCTCGCTGTTTCGCCGGCTAGATCGCGACCTGTGGGAAGAAACCGGACACAATCCCATTCTTTTGCTGGGCAGCATCGATCAGAAAAAGCTGGAAATCCGTGCCGGCGATGAGGGCTACCTCTCTCATCTGAACCGGGCCAAAGAGACCCTGCACACCTATCTCACCCGTAAAACCTGGTTTCAGGAAAAACACAGCCAGGTCGCCGGCTTTCAGGTCGCCTACTTTTCCATGGAATATGGCATCACCGAGGGGTTGCCCACCTATTCCGGCGGCCTTGGGGTGCTTGCGGCGGATCATTTAAAGTCCGCCAGCGATCTCGGCATTCCCCTGGTGGCCGTAGGCCTGCTCTATCAGCAGGGGTATTTCAATCAGTACCTGAGCAACGATGGATGGCAGCAGGAGCTCTATCCGGACAACGATTTTTACAATATGCCGATCAGGCTGGTGCGCGATGACCAGGGCCAGGTCCAGAAAATATCCGTTCCGATTCAGGACCGCGAAGTCAGAGCGCAAATCTGGCTGGCACAGGTGGGCCGGGTGCCTCTCTATCTTTTAGACACCAATCTGCCGGAGAACAGCGTTCCCGATCAGGATATCACGGACCAGCTGTACGGCGGCGACAACGACATACGCATCAAACAAGAGATCGTGCTCGGCATCGGCGGACTGCGTGCTTTGGAAAAGCTGGGCATACGTCCCAGTGTGTGTCATATGAACGAAGGCCACTCCGCCTTTATGGCATTGGAGCGTGCGCGCACCCTGATGCAGGAAAGAGGAGTGAACTTTGCCGAAGCACAGGAGGCCACGCGTTCGAGCAATCTGTTCACCAGCCATACGCCGGTGCCGGCCGGCATCGATGAATTCGATCCCGGGTTGATCGCCAGTTATCTCGGCGGCTATTTCAACACCCTGCAACTCAGCCGTCAGCAGATCCATCACCTCG
>CAZKQR010000003.1:0-37259 GCA_964554965.1 uncultured Cytophagia bacterium
TCGCCGAAATCAAAAGCCAGACAGGCGGTCTGTATTTCCACACGATAGTTGATATGGCTGTTCGGCCCGACGTTAAAACGGATTTCAATCCGCTCGCACGCGGGCTGCGGCGTGATCTTGAAAAAGGAGAGCTCAAAACCATTTTGAAAATCAAACTCGGGTGTAAACGGGCCCTCCGCCTTCATAAAGCCGGCGCCATCCGCCGGATCAGGAAAGGGCAGCTCCGGATTGCTCGGGCAATCCCCATCGCTGTTCAGCCATTTGATCAGATGATCATAGGATCCGGTCACGAATTCGCCGGTGCCTTCCACAAGCGACCATTCCACCCGCACCCAGACGTATTTCGAATAGTTCTCCCGATAGGTGTTGGCGACATCGATCTTGGCGATGATAAACTGCGCCTGCGGGCCGGTGTTGGAGGCGGTCCCAGTGGCGATGGTCTGAGTCCAGAAGGGCAAATTTTTCGGATTGTCCCACCAGATCGGCGTGTTGGCTGCGCGCACCAGTGTGGCCAGCACAAGGATAAATAACAGGCTCCAACCACTTTGTAGCAAAATTTTCTTGAACGCCATGATTCATTCCTCCCTTTTTTTGACGACACCTGCAAGCGTTTCTGTCGCTCCTTTATTCCAACTCGGAAAAAGCCCTTTGCGCAGGCTTGGGGTAATCCTTGTATTTTCAAAACAGATCGACAGGGTTGCCTTTTTCTTGAACGCAAAAATGCAATATACGTACCAAGATTGTGGGTTTTGTCCTGTTGTGCAGGACACAGAACACAACAGCGCCTGATGTTGCTGTGCAGGGATTTAGGGTGAAACAGGATGAGAAATAAACCGGAAGGTCAGAGAAAAAAAAAGATGGACGGCTAGCTAGGCGGCTTTGGTTTCAACTGCGTAAAAGGCAGCGGCTGGAGGCGTTGATTTTTTCGACCCTTTCGCGCTGAAACAAAAAAAAGCGCAGCCCTAATCAGGGATCAGCGTTTTATTTCAGTGGCGCCTCTGCGGCCCTTCCAGCGAAACAAACCCAATGAGCCCATTACGCCTACGGTGACCACATAGGGAATTTGCAGCATGAACCACAATGGAAAACAGCGTAACAGGTCGCAACGCTGAAAGTAGCGGCAGCCGCTGCGGGCGATGCAGTACTCGAACCAGCCTTTGGCGGCGAGGCAGATCCACAGCGAAGGACTGTTGAGCGCGCCGGAAAGATAAAGGATCACCCCGGTCAGCAGCGCAAGGTTGCACGAAAAGGTGAGGATTAGATAGGCGAAGAAAAGCGGATTGAGATGCAGCTGATAACCGCCATTGGAGGCCCAACGATTGCGTTGATTGATGAAATCCGCCCAGGTGGGCTGCGGGGCAGAGACCGCATAGCTGTCGGGCTCGGAAGCGAACACGATATTCCTGTTCGTATGTTTGCGGATCATCTGCATCAGCAGCACATCGTCGCCCGATATGCGCCGGCTGATGGCGCGATAGCCGTCCACTTGATCGAACGCCGACCGCCGGTAGCCCAGGTTTTGTCCGGAGGCGGCCAGCGGTACGCCCAGATGCGTGCTCGCCGCCGCCACACCCATCAGGGTGACAAAATCAAACGCCTGAAACCGTTCCACCAGCTTTTGCGCCTGCCCGGCATGGCCGAATTGCGAAAAGCCGATGACAAAGCCGACGTCCGGATTGAAATAGCGCACCATAGTCGAGATCCATTTTTCGCCCACCCGGCAATCGGCGTCGGTGGCCAGGATGATTTCTCCCCGGGACGACTCCACCGCGCATTGCAGGGCGTATTTCTTGGGACTGAATCCCGCCGGCGTTTCGCGAATGTCAAGCAGATGCACCTGCGGGCAGCGCGCCGCCAGGGCAGAGACGATATCGGCCGTTCGATCCGTCGATCCGTCATTGGCCACGATCACTTCATACAGCTCGGCCGGATAATCCTGTTTGATCAGATCCTGAAGCAGGCTGCCGATGCTGCGTTCCTCATTGCGAGCGGCGACGATCACCGAAATCCGATAGCGACGGCTGTTGGTTGGCCGATGTGGGCGATGCAGCGCCAGGATAAAGATGAAAATGATCGCACCGTAGAGCACGGTGAGCAGACCGATGATGTGCGGCAAGGCATTCATGCGGCGGAGTCGCTCTCCTTCCACGAGACCCGGCAAAACGGGCCCAAAGCGCCGAACAGCACCACATAAAGGACGTGCGCAACAGCAGCGATGGGCCACACCGTCAAACAGGCAAGGCGTTTCATTTTACCGGCAAAGGCGAGCAGCAGCGGCAGCTCCGAAACCGCCTTGACCGCCCAAAGGATCAGACCATAACGGCGATAAGACGTGAACAGCGAGGCCAGGAGCAAAAAATTAAACACCCAGGCGCTGAACAACACGCCGGTCATGACCGGCCCGTAATGAAAACCTTTGGACGCATGGCGCAACCGTTGCCGAATAAAATGGCTGGCGCTTGGCGGAAGATACGTGGGCGCCGCCAGTTCCGGCGCCAGCGCGTAACGGACGCGCAGGTTCTGTTTCAGGACAAGTTTTAAGAACAGGTCGTCGTCGCCTGAGACAAAACCGGCGATATCCCTGAATCCTCCCACCTGCTCGTACACCGTTTTTCGATACACCAGGTTTCGGCCTGTGCAGGTCGCCGGCCGGCCCCAGCCGCTGCACCCGGCTGCCAGCGCTGCCAGGGACAACGCTTCCAGAGCGATCAGGCGCGATCCCAGAGTGTTCAGGGCCGGCAGCTCATAGGGCGAATAACCAATCACCATGGCGATCTCGGGCGTGAACCGGCTTGCCATGCCTTGCAGCCAGTGGGGTGACGGCCGGCAGTCCGCATCGGTGAACAGCAGCAGTTCTCCGCGGGCCGCCGCGATGGCCTGAGCCAGGGCGTTCTTCTTGGCTGAAATCACTTTATCCCGGCCCTGAACAGAGATCACCCGCACGGCCGCGGATCCCGGATTACGGCTGAAAGCGAACGCCCGTTCCGCCGTCGCATCGGTCGAACCGTCGTCGCTGAGAAGGACTTCGTAGCGGTCTTGAGGATAAGTCTGCTCCGACAGAGCCTGCAGTAGAGGGGTCACGTGGCGCTCTTCGTTGCGGCAGGCGATGATCACCGAGACCATGGGGCGTTGGTGGCTGGTGCGCGGTTCGTCGCGGTACAAACCGGCAAAAATAACGAGCAGGCTCAGGCTGTAAAGGACCGTCAACAGGACCGCTATGTAAAGGAAGGGGGCCAAGGGCGCCTTAGTAGTTGAGTAAAAGTTCGAACCGCGCCAAATGATCGAACGAGTTGATTCCCGCCTGGCGATGCACATTGCGGACATCGGCATACTGATAGTGCACGGAGACAAAAAAATCGCGATAGACTTGTTCACGGATTTTTATGCCGAATATTTTTTGTTTCTCCACGACGCCGCGGAGAAATTTTTTTTCTACGCCTTGCTCAGGGCGGGAGTGCGTGTCGGCGTCACCTTCGCCCTTGCGCTGTTGCTGCCAAGACAGCTCGATGCGAAAATCCCGCAACGGCTGCCAGCCCAGCTGTAGAAAGAGACCGTCGGCGTTGGGGCCCAGCCAGTGGCCGATGAGCTGATTAAAGTGGCTATAGATGTTTATGGAATCATAATGGGAGTATACAAACGGCTCCACCCGCGCATATTCGATGCGCAGATCCGTGTCGGCGATGCGCAGCGGATTGATGAGCTGGCCGCCGAGGAGAAAAGCGAACTTGTTGCCAAAGTAGCGGGTCAGGCTTTCCGTGCTGGTCATGTCGTCGATGAAATATTCGCCATAGAGTTTAACGCCGGACCACGGCGTACAGGTCAGGTCCAGGCTCATGGTCTTGTTGTCTTTGTCGCCGAGGTGATGCTGCGCAATGTGGATGGGCATAATGGGATTGAGATAGGCGAATTGCACATCGCGTTTGCCATAGACCACGGTCTCGGTGGCGCCGAGGTACAGACCGGGCTTGACCATAAAATCCAACCGGTGGCCTGCCAGGTACTTGCTCCCCAGGTTGCTGTGCAAAAAGGCGTGCACATAGCTGAAGGAGAAGCGGTGAAAAAAAGCGTTGAGCCGGATCAGCTCGGCAGCCGGTGTATTCCCGGAAAGGGAAAGGCCGCCGTGAAAACCCGGCCCCCAGGCGATCTCATCCCGCCCGGCCTGAATGCGGAACCATGTGTTCTGCCAGGTCCAATAGGCCAGCGCCTGATCTCGATAGACGTTGGAACCAGCGATCACCACCGGCGCGCCTTGAGAGGGATCGAAATGTTCTTCCGTCTTTTGGTTGCCGCGCGTCAAGGTGTTGCGCGCATCCAGGTAAAAGCCCACGGTCTGATCCAGGCTGCCGCGAAGGATAGCGCCGCCGCTGGTCTCGGAAATCAGCGCATCCGGCTGATACTGATGGCCGCGATTGGAGAGGATCGTCTGCTTGGCGTGCAGGTCGATATGGATCCGGCTGTTTTTTTCCCGCCAGGTCAACAGGTGGCGTTCCGAGCTGCGCTCCGTCGCAGTGGGATTTAATTCGTCAAAAAAATCGCCCTGCAGCTGATCGAGCATTTTCTTTTCGGTTCGACTGAACTGCCCCGGCTTTTGTTGCGCCTGTACGGCCGCCTGACGCACCAGATCGGCGAACACGGCTCTGGATAGGGGCCGCACGCGCAGTTGATGGCTGAAGATCAGCCCTCTGCTCTCCATGCGCTCCAGGACGGCATAGCCCCAATACTCCATCGGCACATTGACCGACGGCGCGGTGCCGGCGAGAACGCCGGCCGCTGCCAAAAGCAGGAGTCGAAGAATTTTTTTGCAGCTGATCATGGCACTCGTCTTTCCGCGGATTTTATTGCTGCGTCTGATTAAATATATCAAACCACCTGCTTTTTTCAAATTCTTTTTTCCCCATCCAGCTTGCCGCGAGTATAGCGCCGCTCCTTCCAGACAAAACGCCCGCGCCAGGCCAGCAAACCGACCATGAGCGTGTAAAGCACCTGCCACCATTGCGCCAGCAGAAAATCGCCCAGATTTTTCCGGCCTGGCGGGGCGCCGGTCCGGTACAGCAGGCCGGCATCGCAGAAAATTTTGACGAGAAAAAAAATAAGCCAGGACGGTCTGAAAAGCACCAACATACCCAGCAGCAGCAGGGAGGCGTTATAGAGAAAAATAAACCCCTCCAGTGCAATGATGGAAAATGGATAGAGAGCGGTTTTGGACGCCCAGCGCAACCGCTGCTGCAAAAAAGCGGACAGAGAATCGCACGAGGTCGTACGGACCCGGCAGTCCGGCGCGTCGGCGAAAGCGACGAGGTGTTTATTGCGCCGCATTTTTTGCAACAGCAGATCATCATCACCGGAAGCGGCCGCCTCGATACCGTAAAATCCGCCGGCCTGATCATACAGAGCTCGACGGTAGCCCCAGTTGGCGCCGTTGGCCAGGAACGGCCGTTGATGACCGACGGCCGCTGCGCCGACGACCTGAAACGACCAGGCATCCAGAGCCTCCAACCGGGATAATAGGGACCCGCTTGATGCGATATCCACCCAGGACACCACGGCGCCGACCCTTTGCGCAAAATAGCTGATCATGGTTTCAATCCATCGGACCGGCGCCACACAGTCCGCATCAGTGGTCAGAATGATCTCTGCGTGGCTGTGTTGAATGCCCAGGTGCAGTGCCGCTTTTTTGGGCGACCATCCTGGTGGAAGGGGCTTGGATAAAAAGCAGCGGACGCCATGGGCTTGAGCCACAGCGGCCGTATCATCGGA
Organism: uncultured Cytophagia bacterium; assembly: GCA_964554965.1. Lineage (GTDB taxonomy): Bacteria > Zhuqueibacterota > Zhuqueibacteria > Residuimicrobiales > Residuimicrobiaceae > Anaerohabitans. The sequence continues at coordinate 5,758 of CAZKQR010000003.1, forward strand.
CGAATCGTCATCCACCACCAGGATCTCGTAGCGGTCGGATGGATAGCTCTGCCGTTGCAGGGCGTCGAGACACCGGCCCAGGGCTTTCGCCTCATTGCGCGCAGGGATGATCACGACGACGTGAGGCTGCTCCGCCGTGCGACGCTGTCGGCGCAGCCGGCGCAGACCGGCCCAGAGCCACAGGCTAAAGACGCCGTAGAGCAACGACATCAATCCATAATAGATGAACGCCGCGTTCACGCAGGTTCCTGCATGGAATCCTTCGGGCTCTGCAGCACCCGGCTTTTCATCAGGACGGCAAAGCCGGCCACGGCGGGCAAGAGCACGTTGATGGCGAATAACAACAGCGCACTGTCGAACGCCGCGGCCTCTGACACCTGCAGTTTGCCGAGGAAATAGATGGACGCGCTCTCGCGGATGCCCAAATCGCCCAGGGAAACCGGAAGCAGGGTTTTGCTCCACATGATGGCCGCCACGGCCGAAAGCCCGGAACGAAGCGGCAATGGTGCAAAGGCTCGAATGAGCAGATAAAATTGCCCGAGATACACCGCCACCTGAGCGATGGTGTAAAACAACAGCGAGCGCGACACTTGCGGCGTCAGCCGGGTAACGCCGTTGAGGACCTGCTGCAGCCGTTTGTGTTTGCCGGAGCTGTTGAACCGCTTGAGCACATAGTTGAGAAAGGCAGGGTGCAATGCCAGACCGATGCCGGCCAGCACCAGCGCCAATCCGGTGGTCTCCACCGGAACCCACAGCTCCGGGCGCAACGCGGCGCGCAGGAAGGGGAGCAAGCCCCACAAGCCGGCGAAATAAACCACCAGCAGAGCATACCATTTTTCGATCAACATCAGGCCCATCAGTCCCAGCCAGCTGGCGCCGGGGATGAGCACGGTGCGGCCCAGATCTCCGATCCGGCCCGGCGTGATCAGACCGAGGGTGATGCCGGCAAACAACGAAAGTAAAAGTTCTTTTGCAGAGATCGCCGGGTCAAATTGCCTTACAATGAGCTGCCAGCGTTTGAACTGGCAGTACAGATTGGGCGCCAGCAAAACCAGAGCGGCTGTAATCAAGCCGTGCTGAGCGTTGACCGCCGCATTGCGCAGATCGACCCAACTGATTCGGTGAATCAGCAGCCCCAGCACGCACAACGCGACCAGGATCTTGCTCCAGCTGATCCATTTTTTGTTATTGATAAAGGTCCAGTCCATGAGTACAGTTGTTGCAAATTTCAGGTTTACAGGATCCAGCGACGCGCCGGCGAAAGTGCCGCAGCGCCTCTCCCCGCCAGATGGTGATAAAGGGCTGTTCGGTCAGACGGCCGAGAAGCGCGCTCTCGTCTTTGTCAAAGCAGCAGCCCACCACATGGCCGTCCTGATGAATAACGCAACCGGTCCACAAGCGATCGCAGATTTTGTTCTTTTTACTTTTAACAGTCAGCCCACCGGAGTCGAGGGTGTAGCGCCGGTACTTTTCAGCCAGTGGTAAAAACCGATCCGCATCTTGCGGCGAGCGCACCTGAACGGATTTGATCAGGACACAGTCGGCGCCCCAGCGGCGCGCGGTGTCGCGCACCCGCTCCACCTCGTGTTCGTTGTGCTTCATCACCAGAAACTGCAGGCAGATGCGGGGTGTTTTTTGCCTCAGCTGCTCCCTGGCTTGGCGCAAATGGGCAATGGCGGCAACCACCCGCTCGAGCCGCGCACCCCTGCGATAGATTTGAAAAGTCGACTCCTCCAGACCATCCACAGACAGAATGATCTGGTCCAGGCCGCTGGACGCCAGGTCACGGGCTTGAGCAAAATCCGCCAGCAGCTGCCCGTTGCTGCTGCAGGTCACAACCACCTTGGCCGCTTTGGCCGTCCGGACCATCTCCACAAACTCCGCGTGCAACAGCGGCTCCCCCTGATCATAGAGCAAAAGATAGAGCAAGGATCGCTGTGTTTGCTGCAGGATTCGTTGATACAGCGCCAGCGACAGATCCCCCTGTGGCCGCTGCAGCAGACCGGCGCCGGTGCTGCACTGCGGGCAGGCCAGGTTGCAGCGATTGGTTGGCTCAATGGTCAATACCAGCGGAAGACCCCAGGAGATCGGCCGGCCTGACAACCTGGAGAGGCCCAGAGAGATATAGACCCGGCCCAGATTCATCAGCCGATACGGCGTAAGACAGGCCAGGAGACGAAAAAGCGGCACTTCTTTCATCTTTTGCCGGCCAGCACGTAAAAAGTGGGCATCAGCCATTGACTCAGCCACCCCGGCTGTTGCGGCGTCCGTGCCACCAGGGGGCCGGCAAGTTTCCACATGCTCAGGCGACGCACCAGCGCAAGATGCCAGGCCCGGTTCCACAAAGCTTGCGGTTGAGCCAGGGCCAGAGTAGCGACCTCGCGGATCTGCCATTTGGATTTCAGCTGCGATTTCTCCAGCATACGGTTCAGCTCGCGCCAGGACAACAGCTGGGCGATATCCGGTTTGTCCGCGTCGAACCAGTGCAACCAGTTCACGATAATTTTTTTAATCGCAGCCCGCTGCATGCAGGAGATCAGCGGCAGACTGTAGTGCGGGTCGCACAAAAGGTGGACCGGCGACCATTTGTTGGGCGTGGAAAAACAGATCACGCCGGTTGCCTTGAGTGACCGGCTGCATCGCGCGAGCAGGTGCGAGGGGTTGGCGACGTGTTCAAGCACGTCCCAGAGCAGGATGGCGTCCAGGGGGCGATCTGCCCGCCACTTCAGCACATCCCGGCAGTGAATTGAAACAGACAGACCTTCCTGGATTGCCTGGGTCTCGAGCAGCTGCAAAGCCTCGCTGCGGATATCCACTGCCGCCACCCGGCAGCCGCAGCGGGCCAGCTGCAGGCTGGCCCCACCGGTCCCACAGCCCAGATCCGCAACCTCGGCGTTGTTCAAGGGGAGGTGCTGCGCCAGCCATTCGGCCGCCAGACGGCCACGGTGATGCGAAAAAGCGCGGTATTGCGACCACAGGGCGCTGTTGATCGTGCTGGTCATGGTCATCCTAACGCCAGGTTGCCGGCTGCTGCCAGCGATGCCAGGCCACCCAGGTGTGATAGAGTAAAAAGAGCGGCTGCCAAGCCAGAAAGCCGGCCAGCGGCAGCTTTTGCTGTAAAGGCCGGGCGATGGAATAAAGGGCGAGGCCGTCCAGCAGCACTTTCAGCCCAAACGGCAGCATCAGCCTGGGAGTGAATAGAATTCCAACCAAAAAACCGGCCCACAGCCCAGCGTTCAGAAGGTGATAGACACCATAAACAGCCTGAGCCGGCAGCGGATAATGCGCGCCGGCGGAGAGATGACGTTTTTTCTGTTTTATAAATTCGTGCCAGTTCTGCGGGCCCTGGGCCGGCACCACCGAATCCGCAGACAGACAGTAGCGGATGCCGCCGCATTGGCTCAGCCGCTGGATGATGAAATCATCATCGCCCGACAGCGAGTCCGGCAAATCGGTAAAGCCCTGAATGCGCTGCCAGGCGGAGCGGCGATAGGCCAGATTGCGGCCGGAACCGGTGATCCCTATGCCGCGGCCGATGGTTCCGGCGGCCACCAGGGCGGCGGCAAGGCTGTCGGCCAGTAAAAAGCCGCGCCACCAGGAATCAGACGGACAGGTCTGTGGAGAAAAGCCGGCGACCAGACAGGTTTGATCCTGGAACCGGCTGGCCATGTTTCTTATCCATGCAGGCGGCGGCAGACAATCGGCATCGGTCAACAGCAGCCATTCGCCCTGCGCCTGTTCGATCGCAGCGTGCAGGGCGGCCTTTTTCGAGCTCTTCCACGGCTGAGGCGGAGCAGCGGACAACAAGCGCCAATCCGGCCGGTCTTTGATGAACTCTTGAACCCAAGCCCCGGTGCCGTCGGTGGAGTGATCATCTACGATGAGGACAGTATAATTGGGGTAATCCTGTTTCGCCAGCGCCTGCAGACAGAGCGGGATCCGGTTTCGTTCATTTTGTGCGGCAACAACGACGCTAACCGCTGCGTCGCTCAGGCCGCTGTCCAACCCAGCCTGTTTACGGTCGACCCCGGTGACCACCCAGACCAGGATGATTCCATAGAGGAGCAGCAGCAGCCATAGCAATACCATCATACCCGGATTCTCCGAACCGTGCAAAGTATCCAAAATATCCTTAACAATCAAGAAATTTATCGGCCGGTCCGGCGCAGGGAAATCGATTGACAGAGCCAAATCAATTTTGTATTTTTACTCAGCTGAGATAAACCCGGCGACAGGTCGGTTCCTGCATAGGGAGAACAAAATGGCCGTAAAAGAGGAAAAATTCCTGCACAACCTGCGCATCATCATCTGGGTGCTTTCCGCCCTGGTGCTGGTGGTGATTGCGGCAGTGGGCATCAAGTATACCTACAACAGCCGCTACCAGAAAAAAGTGGCGGAGCTGGAAGGGGTGATCAAAAGCCAGCGCTCTTCGATGAACATCGAAAGCCTGCGCCAGTATAACATTGTGCGCATTAGTGCCATCATCTCCCAGTACAACCGCATCATGCCCGGCCCGATCAAATACGACATCGCCCGTGAGATCTATGACGCCAGCCTTTTGCACACCAGCCTGGATGTACATCTGGTCTGCGCCATCATCACCTATGAGACCAACGGAACTTGGAATCCGGAGCTGATCTCCTCGGAGGGCGCTATGGGATTGATGCAGGTGATGCCGATCACCGGCATGTACATCGCCCGCTCCATGCATCTCAACTGGGTGACGCCGGATGAGATCCTGCTCAATCCGATTCACAACATCCGCATCGGCGCCCGCTATCTGGCCGCGCTGATCGATCTGTATGGCGTGGACGGCGCGCTGGCCGCCCGGCGTGTGGGCGAATGGCGGGCGGCTCTGTGGATTAAAGGCGGCCATCGCAGCGGCACGCTGCCGGATGATGTGCAAAAGTATATGAATGACGTTTTGAAACAGTATGAAGCATTAAAGCAGTTTAAAGGTTAGGTCGGTCAATGGATGACGCCTCGATGATTGCGGTCATCGCAGAGGAGCTTTCTCTGCGATGGCAACAGGTTAAAAACACGCTGGAGCTGTTGAATCAGGACAACACGGTTCCTTTTATCGCACGCTACCGCAAGGAGGTGACCGGCAGTCTGGACGAAGAGCAAATCCGGGCGATTGCCGAGCGCGGCAAATACCTGCGCACGCTGCAGGAGCGCAAACAGACGGTGCTGAGAAGCATCGAGGAGCAGGGCAAGCTCACCGCCGAGCTGGCGGTACGGATTCAGGCGGCCGTCAAGCTGCAGGAGGTGGAAGATCTGTACCTGCCCTACAAGCCGAAACGGCGCACCCGCGCGACCATCGCGCGGGAGAAAGGCCTGGAACCGTTGGCGCAGATGATCATGGCGCAGACGCTCGAGACCGGCGATCCTGAAGAGATCGCTGCGCCGTTTATCGACCCGGACAAGGGGGTGCTCTCTGCCAAAGAGGCGTTGGCCGGCGCCCGGGATATCGTGGCGGAGATGGTTTCCGATGAGGCCCAAGGCCGCGGCATCGTGCGGGAGCGCACGTTGGCAACCGGTGTGCTCAAGGCCGAGGCGATCGATCCTCAGCAGCCGGGCAATTATGAGCTTTATAAGGCCTTCGGCGAACCGGTCAAGACCGTGCCGCCCCATCGCATCCTGGCGGTCAATCGCGGCGAACGGGAGGATTTTCTCAGAGTCTGGATCGATGCGCCGGAGACCGAGATGGTGGCTGAGCTCGAAAACCTTCATCTCCATAACCCCCGTTCGATTTTCACCGACGATCTGCGCAGCGCCATCCAGGACAGCTATCATCGCTTGATCGCTCCTGCCATCGAGCGTGAAATCCGTGCGAGCTTGACCGAACGGGCCGGCGACCACGCGATTCGCGTGTTCAGCGCCAATCTGCGCGCGCTGTTGATGGGGCCGCCCATGCGCGGCCAGGTCATCATGGGCATCGATCCCGGTTTTCGCACCGGCTGTAAAGTGGCGGTGATCGACGCGACCGGCAAGTACCTGGAAGGCGACACCATTTTCCCGCACGAACCGCAAAAAAGGTGGCAAGAGGCTGCAGACCTGCTCGCCGAGCTTATCACCGATTATAACGTGGCCATTGTGGCCATCGGCAACGGCACCGCAGGACGGGAGACGGAAAAGCTGGTGGCCGAAGTGCTGTCGAAACTAAAAGGCAAGGCGGCTTACACCATCGTCAATGAGGCGGGCGCCTCGGTCTATTCCGCTTCGCCGGTGGCGAAGAAAGAGTTTCCCGATCTGGAAGCTTCGCAGCGCGGCAACATCTCCATCGCCCGGCGTTTGCTGGACCCTCTCTCCGAACTGGTAAAGATCGACCCTCAATCCATTGGCGTGGGTCTGTATCAGCACGATGTGGATCCGGCCAAACTCGCCGAATCCTTGGATCAGACCGTGGAGTCGTGTGTGAATCAGGTGGGCGTGGATCTCAACACCGCCTCGGCCTCTTTACTCAAGTACGTCTCTGGCGTCAACAGCCGGCTGGCGGAGCAGATCGTGCGCCATCGGGAGGAACACGGGCCGTTCACAAGCCGTGCAGAGCTCGTGCAGGTCAAAGGGATGGGAGAGCACACGTTTGTTCAGGCAGCAGGATTTTTACGCATCCCCGACGCGGAACGGTTCTTTGATTCCACCGCGGTTCATCCCGAGGCCTATGATGCCGCCCAATGCCTTTTGCAGGAGCTGGGCCTGGAGGTGCAAGACATCCAACGCGACGGAACGCTGCTGAACCGGCACCTGCAACAAAGCAAACAGACCGTGGACCAGTTGAGCCAACGCTGCGGCTGCGGACGGGAAACGCTGCTCGACATCATCAGTTGTCTGGAAAAACCGGATCGCGATCCGCGCGATGGCATGCCCAAACCCATTCTGCGCAGCGATGTGCTCTCCATCGATGATCTGGCCATCGGCATGGTGCTGAAAGGCACGGTGCGGAATGTGGTGGATTTCGGAGCTTTTGTGGACATCGGCGTCAAGGAGGACGGCCTGGTGCATCTCAGCCGTATGGCGAAAAAATATGTCAAAAATCCACTGGAGGTGGTCTCGGTCGGCCAGGTGGTCGAGGTCAAGGTGATCAGCATTGACAAGGAGCGCCATCGAATCGGCCTGAGCCTGGTTCTGGATTGACCCGCGGCCATGGTTCGCTGAGCCGAAGCGCAGCATCGTTTCTGCAGGCCGCGATCGTTTGTTGCAACAAGAGGTATTGCCGTTCAGCCTTTCACGGCAAGCTCTAAAGGTTACCGGGAAGATTATCGACGTCGGGAGAGAGTCGGAAGCATGCTCTGCACAGTTATTGAACCCTCTTACTTTCTGCGGCAGGATGAATGCGCGAAAGCGCTGCAGGCGGACGTCGTCATCTGGGCGGATTCGTTTTCTTTTCGCCGGCACAGCACCATCAACCGCGCGGCGATCAAGACCGTGCACGGCGCTCACTGGCTGACCATCCCGGTGTTGTCAAGAGGCCATGCCGGCCAATCCATCCGCGAAACCAGAATACAGAATCAGGAGGATTGGCGCACCGGCCATTTAAAGACGTTGGAGATCAACTATCACCTCACGCCCTGGTACGATGCCCTGGCGGACAAAATCGCCGCTGCACTGCAAGATTCCTGGACGCATCTCAATCCCTATCTGCAGTGCCAGGTCGCGGTTCTAGCGCCGCCCAGACCGCTCTGCGCTGTCGGCAGCAGCACTCTGCAGCCTCACGCCGATCGCACGGATCGAGTGATCGCCTGGATGCGGCAGCTGCACGCGGACGCTTACCTGGTGCATGCGCATCAAGTTCCTCTGCTCGACGTGCCGCGTCTGCAGCAAAGTGGAATGGGTCTCTATGTCTTCCGGTTCACCGCGCCGGTCTATCAGCAGGCGTTCGCCGGACATGTTCCTCATCTGGCGATGATCGATCTGGTGTGCAACGAGGGTCCGGCGAGTTACGGCCTTTTACAGCGGGCCGGACGTGTACAATCCCTGTAAAGGAGAACGCTGATGAAGCTTTCGCAATGGTTTGATCAAATCGACCGGTCATCCTCCCTGGTGATCGAATGGCAGAGGGCCATGACCGCCATTCCGGCGATGGGACCGGAGAGCGGCGGCGATGGTGAAAAGGAAAAAGCCGATTGGGTGAAGGGGTTGCTGCAAGAGATCGGATATGACGCTCTCAGCGACTATCCGGCCGCGGATTCCCGCGTCTCCTGCGGTTGGCGGCCCAATTTCCTCGTGCGCTGGCATGGACGCGACCGCAGTAAAACCGTATGGGTGATGACGCATCTGGATGTGGTGCCTCCGGGCGATCGCAAGCTGTGGAGCAGCGACCCGTTTACTTTGACCGTTGCAGGCGATCGCTTGATCGGCCGCGGTGTTGAAGACAATCAGCAGGGACTGGTGTCCGCTCTGCTGGCGGTGCGCGCACTGCGCGAGGCCGGCGTGACGCCCGCCTGCAACATCGGACTGGCCGTGGTGGCGGATGAGGAGAACGGCAGCGAATTCGGATTACACTATCTGCTCAAGCACCAGCGGAATGCGTTCGGCAACCAGGATCTGATTATTGTGCCGGACGCCGGCGACGAAAAAGGGTTGACCATCGAAATTGCGGAGAAGAGCATCCTCTGGCTGCAGGTTCAGGTGCAGGGGAGACAATGTCACGCCTCTACTCCGGCGCAGGGCATCAATGCGCATCGCGCCGCCGCCCACCTGGCGGTCAAGCTGGATTCCCTGTACCAAACCTTCAACCAGTCTGATGCGCTCTTTGATCCGCCGGTCAGCACCTTTGAGCCGACGAAAAAAGAAGCCAATGTCCCCAACATCAACAGCATTCCCGGCGAGGATATTTTTTATCTTGACAGCCGGGTGCTGCCGCACTATTCGCTGCAATCGGTGGAGGAACGGATTCAGGAGCTCTGTCGGGAGGTGGAAGCGCAGTTCGGCGTGACGATTGCGCTGTCGTCGAAACAGCGGGCTGCGGCGGCGCCGCCGACCGGGGCGAACGCGCCCGTGGTGCAGGCGTTGAAGCGCAGCATCGCTGCGGTCAAGGGGAGTGAGGCCAAATTGATCGGCATCGGCGGCGGGACCGTGGCCGCGGCTTTTCGCGCTGCCGGATTGCCGGCTGCCGTCTGGTCCACTCTGGAGGACACCGCCCACCAGCCCGATGAATCGTCGCTGATCTCCAACACCCTGTCGGATGCTAAAGTGCTGGCCCATCTGTTTATAGGCTGATCCTTTCCGGACTGGGGCCGGCGGTTACTGCGAATGGCCGAACCATTTATCCAGAAAGCCGAATTTTTTACCAAACGGCAGCTCCAAAATCAGGCTAGAGTCGCTGAAGAAAAACAGATCTCCCACCTTGAGCCCCAGTTCGCTGCGCAGAGGTTTCCAGTTCTGCCGATAACATCCCTGATCCACCCGCGTGCCGTTGCTGTCTTTGATCACCAGGCTGACCCGTTCCGGATGCTCTCGATCGATCATGAACGGAGAGTGGGTGGTGTAGATGATCTGATTTTTCATCGCCAGATCCTCGAGGACGTGGACCAGATCCCTCTGACCGGCCGGATGAAGATGGATGCCGGGCTCGTCGATGAGAAAGATGTACTCGTTGGCCTGGCCTTCATAGGTCTGGGACAGAACATGGATGTAGAAGGAGAGAAACCAGCGGAAGCCCAGGCTGCGGGATTCGGGCGTGTCAAAGACCGTGGTGCGGTCGCTGAAATCGATATAGAGCGAATGGCCGTTAACATTCAGCTTGACCTCCAAGGAGGGCTCTTGCGTCCAAACGCGGCGAAGCTGTTCCGAGATCAGCCGGCCCGCCTCTTCCAGCATCTTGCGGTTGCGCGCGCTGTCCTCAAACAGCGCTTCGCAGGGATCGAGGCCGCCGATCTTGAGCAGATTTCTTTCCGCGCTGAATTCGGCGGTGGCGGAGAGAAGCTGCTCCCTGTCGATGCGGTTTTTCAGCAGCCGGATGTCGTCAAAATAGAGAACCTGGGGCAGAGCGGCGATCAGCCTGCGACTGTCCACATTGCCGATCGGCTGTTGGTCGATGAACAGGCGGTAATCCTGCCATGCCGGGCCTGACCGGCAGATCTGAAAGGAATCGGCTTCGCGAAAGGATTCGGATAACTGGCCCAGTGCCAGTTTGTTTTCTCTGGACAAGCCGGTCCATTCCAACGTTATCTCTGGATTTTTGCCTGAATAGTAGTGATGGGCATATTGACACGTCAACGAGGGATCAAACGGCTGGTCGGGCCGGAAGGCTTCGATGGATTTGAGCAGGTTGGTTTTGCCGCTCTCGTTGGCGCCGATGAGGATATTGATGCGGGGATCCAGATGCAGCGACACTTCGTTCAGAGACTTGAAGGCGCGCACAGATACTTTTTTGATCACCATGGGAACTCCACAGTTCGCGTCCTGAATCAGAGGCCCGAGGCATTCTCGGCCGGCGCGACGGCAACCGGCCTGAATCACGATCAGACGTCGATGCGCTGCAGCACCGTATCCTGGAGAAAATTTTCGTCGTCTGTTTTTGGATAGTCGGTCGTATAATGCAACCCGCGGCTCTCCTTGCGCATCAGAGCGGACTGGATGATCAGCTGAGCGACGGTGGCCAGGTTGCGCAACTCGATCAATCCTTCGGTGATTTTTGTGCGCCGGTAAAAGTTCTCGATTTCCTGCCGGATCAAGCGGATCCGGCTGAGGGCGCGTTCCAGCCGCAGAGTGGAACGGACGATGCCGACGTAATCCCACATGATGTTCTTGATCTCCATTTTATCATGGGAGATGAGTACCCACTCTTCGCTGTTAAACGTTCCGCTGTCGTCCCAGCGGGGAATGTCGGGAAACTCAAAGCGTCGTGATTCCACATAGCGGACGGCGGTCTCACTGGCGACATGGGCAAAGACCACGGCCTCCAGTAAAGAATTGGATGCCAGCCGGTTGGCGCCGTGCACGCCGGTGCAGGTCACTTCCCCGGCGGCGAACAGACCGCCGATGCTGGTGCGCGCCTGCAGATCGGTGATCACGCCTCCGCAGGCATAATGGGCGGCCGGCACCACCGGGATTGGTTCCTGAGTGATGTCGATTTTATAATTCATGCAGTTTTCATAGATGTGTGGGAAATGGCTCTTGATCTCTTCGGCGCTTTTATGGGTGATGTCGAGGTAGACGCAGGGATCGCCGCTTTTTTTCATCTCGCTGTCAATCGCCCTGGCGACGATGTCGCGCGGCGCCAGGGAGGCCATGGCATGATATTTTTCCATAAAGGACTCACCGGCCTTGGTGATCAGACGGCCGCCGAATCCCCGCACGGCCTCAGAGATCAGGAACGAGTTCGCCTCCGGATGGTAGAGGGAGGTGGGATGAAATTGCATGAACTCCATGTTGCCGATGTTTGCTCCCGCACGATAGCTCAAAGCCACGCCATCGCCGGTGGCGATGGCGGGATTGGTGGTGTGTTGATAGACCTGACCGCATCCGCCCGTGGCCAGGATGGTCGCCCTGGCGACGAAGCGGTCGATTTGGTTGGTCTGAACTTCCAGCACATAGGCGCCCCAGCAGTGCAGTTCCATCGGCTGCGGCTGGGGTGAAAAAAAATGATGCTCGGTGATCAACTCGATGGCCACATGGTGTTCATAGAGCGTGATGTTGGCGTTGCTTTTGACAGCCGCCAGCAGGGCTTGTTCCACATCCCGGCCGGTGTGGTCTTTGACATGGACGATACGATGATGGTGATGCCCCCCTTCCCGGCCGAGGTCGAACCGGCCGTTCTCCTTCTGGGTAAATGCCACGCCCAGAGCAAACAGCTCGCGCACCCGTTCCGGGCCCTGTTCGACGATCAGGCGAACCGCATCCTCGTGACACAGTCCGGCTCCGGCCTGCAGCGTGTCCTGAATATGACGATCGAAAGAATCGCCTTCGTCGAAAACTGCGGCGATGCCGCCCTGTGCATAGTTGGTGTTAGACTCGTTCTGCTGCTTTTTGGTGACCACGGCCACTGTGCCTTTTTGGGCAAGCTTGATGGCTGCGGAGAGTCCGGCGATGCCGCTGCCGATGACCAGAAAATCAGTTTGAAGGCTCATCGTATGATCCTATGTTAGGTCTGCCGCCGGCTATTGGGCGCGATCGCCCCAGGAGCGGTAGTACAGCTCTTTGGCTTCGATGGTCATGCCCGGATTGTGTCCCTGAATGGCAAAATGACCCTGGGTGTATTCTGAATCCGCGAACTCGGTGACCAGCTGCTCGTTCACCCAGATCTGAATGTTCGCGCCGATCGCCTTGATGCGCAGGGAGAACCATTCGTTGTCCTTGGTCAACAGGGCTTTGGCCTGGCCGGTCGGTTTGCCGGGTTTCCACAGCCAGCCGGTGTGCGCGGTGGAATGGTTATCGATCTGCGCTTCATAGCCGCGGGGAAAGCCCTCCGGATTGGATTCCGGCGGATTGGCGCGAAAGTACAAGCCGCTGTTGCCTTTTTCGCTGACGCGGAACATACCCTTGATTTCCAGGTCGCTCAGCACCGGCTCTGCGTAGAGATGGCCCATCCCGTCCCGGCCGATCAGGACGCCGTCGCGCACCTCCCAGGTGGCTTTGCCGCGGCAGAACCAGCCGTCTAGATTTTTGCCGTTGAACAGGGAAATCCATTCCGGCTCTGCACTGTTTTTCACCTCGGATTTTTGGCATCCAGCCGCCGAGAACAACAGGACCCCCAGTAGGACGAGCGTTTGTTTTTTCATGATTGATCCTCGTGTGATGATGATGGTAAAGGGTTCTAATCCATAGTATACGTTTTTTGCGGCCAAGAGTCAAATAAAAATACGCGGGAAAGGACTGGATCATCATCACGGCAAGTCGTATATTAGGCAATCCTCATCGAAGAAAAGTCAAAGGAGCCGGTCATGAAAGGTAATCCGTGTATTTGCTTGATCATGAGCGTGTGGATGCATGTCAGTGCGCCGGCGTATTCATCGGCGCCATCCCCTGCGGATGGGATGAGAGAGATGCGTTACAGCCGCCGGACTGCGGCAGAAGCGGTACGATGGCAACACCAGTTGCGCCAACAATGTATCGATCTGCTTCGTCTGCAGGATCTGATGAGCCTGCGCGGCCAACTTCCGTTCCAAATCAAGCGATGCGCCGAGTCGGACCGAGCCGGCTATCGAACGATGGAATTGGAAATGGACGCCACTCCCGGAAGAAGAATGTCCGTGGTTTTGACCAGGCCTTTGCAGGGCGCCGGACCGTTTCCCGCAGTGGTGTGTGTGCACGGCCATGGCGGTTCACGACACGTTGTGTACAACGTCGAGACCATTTATAAAGGCTTTGCGCATTCTCTGGCGGAAGCGGGGTATGTGACCATCTCAGCGGAGGTGGGCCGGCATCAAGTCTTTGAATCAGGCCGCACTCTGATGGGTGAACGGTTGTGGGATTTGTTACGCTGCGTCGATTATTTGCGTTCCTTGGAGGAGGTGGATGTTCAGCGCATCGGCTGCGCGGGGTTGTCCCTGGGCGGTGAGATGGCCATGTGGTTGGCGGCCATAGATGAGGGGATCGCCGCAACGGTCAGCGCCGGATTTCTCACCATGATGGATCAGATGGAAAAGAATCATTGTCCGTGCTGGAAGTTCGACGGCCTGCGCCGGCGGGCGGATTGGCCGGACATTTACTCGCTGATTGCGCCGCGGCCGTTGCAGTGTCAGAACGGATGGAAAGAGCCGCCGCCGGATTTCGTCGTGTCTCTCGCCCGCCTGGCGATGGCTCAGATTCAGCCGATCTATGAGGACCTGGGCCGGCCCAAGGCGGTGGAGCTGCATGCGCACTGCGGCGCGCACGAGATCGATCTTGCCGCGTTGATGGATTTTTTTGAGCGTACGCTGCGTCCTCGTCCATGAGGTAAGGCTTTGGGACGTCGTCGCGGTTGCCCACAATTTGTTCTTTGTATTGTGAAAATAACAATTAATTTGTAGGCAGTTGAATCTTTCCGAAAGACAGGGAAATGGCGACAACCGCTTTACCCGTTTGGCGCCGGGCGGTGATCAAAATCGGCAGTGGATTGATCGCACCGGGCGGAAAAAAATGCAGCACACAATACACGCTGTCCATCGCCGGCTTTATCACAGCGGCTAAAAATCAGGGCAAGGAAATCATCATGGTATCCTCCGGCGCTGTGGCCGGCGGCTTGTCCACTCAGCCGGAATTGCTCAAGCATACAACCCGGACCATTCCGGAGAAACAGGCGCTGGCCGCCATCGGCCAGCCGTTGATGATGAACCATTGGCGCCGCTTTTTTGATTTTCCCTGCGCACAGTTGCTGTTGACCTATGATGATGTCCATACGCGCAAACGGTTCGTCAACGCCAAGAACACCATTCGGCAGCTGTTGAAAATGGGCTGTCTGCCGATCGTCAACGAGAACGATACCGTGGCCGTGGAGGAATTGCGGGTCGGCGACAACGACAACCTCGCCGCCTACGTCGCCATGCTGGCTGAGGCCGATCTGCTGATCATCTGCAGCGATATCGATGGTCTGTATGATAGCGATCCGCACTGCCACAGCAGCGCACGGCTGTTGCCGGTGGTGGAAAAAATCGACCGGACCGTCTATGCCCTGGCCGGCGGATCAAGGAATCCCATTGCCACCGGCGGCATGCGCACCAAGATCGAAGCGGCACAAAAGGCGTGCGCCCGCGGCATCAACACCGTGCTGATCAATGGCAGCCGGCGCGAGGCGCTGGACTCGCTGCTGGCCGGGCAGCTGTCCGGAACACTGTTCAAGCGCTCGCAAAACCCCATGACCGCAAAAAAACACTGGATGGTGCACGCTCTGGCCCCCTGCGGTCAGATCACCATCGATGGGGGCGCCGGCCGCGCTCTGCTGCAGCGCGGCGCTTCTCTGCTGCCCTCCGGAGTGACCGGAGTAGCCGGCGATTTTAAAAAAGGGGAGCCGGTGTTGGTCCTGCTGCAGCAAGGCAAGCAGACCGTACCGATCGCTAAGGGCATCACCCGCTACGGCGCACGTGATTTGACCAAAATCAAAGGGAGAAAAAGCGCCGAGATCACCGGGATTCTCGGCTATGTCGGCGCTGAGGTGATCCATCGGGACGATCTGGTGCTGATTTACGAGTGAGTTTAGCAAAGGAGAAAATAAAAGATGCAGGTGCCGTTGGTGGACCTGGTGACAGCCACGCGTCAGGCCGGCCGTACCATCGCCAGACTCGATTCGTCAGCTAAAAACCGCGCTCTGCAGGCCATGGCTCGCCGGCTGATCGACCGGCAGGCGGAGATTCTGCGCGCCAATGAACAGGACCTGCGTCAGGCGGAGGCCAAGGGGGTGTCCGCGGCCATGCTGGACCGGCTGACCCTCACTCCGGACCGGCTGCAGGGCATGTCCACCGCGCTGGAGGAATTGGTGCAACTTGCCGATCCAGTGGGAGTTACGTCTGAGTCATGGATACGCCCCAATGGCCTGCGCGTCTGCCGTATGCAGATTCCTCTGGGAGTCATCGCCATAATCTATGAGGCGCGCCCCAATGTAACCTCCGACGCGGCGGGACTTTGCATCAAAAGCGGTAATGCGGTGATTCTGCGCGGCGGTTCTGAGGCTCTTAACTCCAACCAGGCTGTGGTGCGCGCGCTGCGACAGGGTCTGGAGGAGAGCGATCTTCCCGCAGCGGCTGTAACCCTGATGCCAGGCACAGACCGGCAGGATATGGCGGCTTTGCTCAGAATGGATTCGCTGATCGATCTGGTGATACCCCGTGGCGGAGAGGGATTGATACGCTTTGTCGCCGAGAACAGCCGGATACCGGTCATCAAGCATTACAAGGGCATCTGTCATCTTTATGTCGACAAGGACGCGGATCTCGACATGGCGTTACGTCTGCTGATCGACGGGAAAACATCGCGTCCGGGCGTGTGCAATGCGCTGGAAACTTTGCTGGTGCACGCACAAGCCGCTGCCGCGTTTTTGCCCATGGCCCAGGAGGCGTTGAAAAGAAAAAACGTCGAGCTGCGCGGATGCCCCAGGACCTGCGCGCTGATCCCCGCCGCTCTTCCGGCCCAGGAAAAGGATTACGATACCGAACACCTGGACTTGATCCTCTCGGTGCGTGTGGTGGAGGATTTCAACGCCGCGGTTGCCCATATCGAACAGCACGGTTCCGATCACACCGAAGTGATCGTTACGGAAAATTTGACCACCGCCCGGCGGTTTGTTCAGCAGGTGCACTCTTCTTCCGTGATGGTAAACGCCTCCTCCCGTTTTGCCGACGGCGGTGAGTTGGGATTAGGCGCAGAGATCGGCATCTCCACGACGCGGCTGCACGCCTACGGTCCCATGGGTTTGGAAGCGCTGACGACGAAAAAATTCGTCGTCCTGGGCGCCGGGCAAACGAGACATTCCCAATAAAAAGGATCGAGGAGATATGAGATGAAACCTTTTATCGATCATATTGCTTTGCGGGTGAGCAACCTGGATCAGGCGATTTTATTTTATACCGATGTTTTAAAATTCGAGTTGAATTTCCGCACCCTGGATGAGAAGCATCACGAGGCGTTCGCCTATCTGCAGATGGAGGGGGGCAGGCTAGAGTTGCTGCAAAAGCTGGATGCAAACAATCAACCCATGGCTTACGAGCGGCCGCCGGTCGTGCCGCCTTTTTGTCCGCATCTGGCGCTGGGCTGCGCTGATTTGGATGAGATGGTCCTTGATCTGAAAAAAAGAGCGGTGCCGTTGATCGAAGGCCCTCTGATCATTCCGGGCGAGGTGAAATGGCTGTACATCGCCGATCCGGACCATAACATCATTGAATTCGTGCAGTGGTTGAAAAAACCCTGAGCGTTGAGTGGACGCTTTTTCAAACTCTAGGCAAAGCCTCTTCAATAATTCCACCCCCCACCAGCCTATCCCCCTGATAGCAGACCACGGATTGCCCCGGCGTCACCGCCGGCCGCGGCTCTGTAAATTGAAGGATGACGTTGTCCTGTTCCACCTGCTCTATGGTCGCTGCGAATCCGGGATCCTTGTAGCGAATTCGCGCCTCTACTTTGGCGCCGGCCGCCGGCTGCGGCCAGGCCAGCCAATTGGTGTGACTCGCTCTCAATCCAGAGGCCAGCAATTCCTGCTGGTCTCCAAGCCGAATGCGGTTGTTAGCGGGATCGATTCCGCAGACAAACACCGGCCGCCCCAAGGCGACCCCCAGCCCCTTGCGCTGACCGATGGTGTAAAAAGGAAAGCCGCGATGCCGGCCGATCACAGCGCCCGTGCGATCGACGAAATCACCTGAGGGAACAGAGTGGCCGGCCTGCGAAAACCGGTCGGTGAGGAAACGGCGAAAGTCGTCATCCAGAATAAAACAGATTTCCTGGCTTTCATTTTTATCAGCCACAGCCAGGTTCCACTCCCGTGCTTTGGCTCGGACTTCCTCTTTGCTCCATTCGCCCAAAGGAAACAGCGTGTAGCGCAGCTGTTCCTGCGACAATCGCCACAACGCGTAAGATTGATCCTTAGCCCGGTGCATTGCCTGCTGCAGCGAATAACGGCCGCTCTGTGGATCTGTCAGCACACGGCAGTAATGGCCGGTGGCGAAAAGTTCGGCTCCGCAGCGGCGGCCGAATTCCCACAGCGCCCCCCACTTGATGTGTACATTGCAGTGGACGCAGGGATTGGGCGTGCGGCCGGCCGAATATTCGCCGACAAAATAGTCGATGACCGTTTTTTCGAACTGCGCATGCAGGTCCACCACATGATGCTCGATGTCCAGCTGCCGGCAGACGATAGCCGCGTCGCGGCTTGGCTGGGACGGATGCCGGAGCGCACCCTGCGCAGGCAGCAGGGAAGCGTCCAGATGTTCCATGGTGACGCCGATGACCTTGTAACCCTGCTTCTGCAGCCAGGCGGCGGCCACCGAGCTGTCCACGCCGCCGCTCATGGCCACAGCCACTAGCGATTTCATAGGCCGCCGCTCACTTTGTCAGTTCCAATCCCCAGGTTTTATTTTTCATTATCGCCGGCACGCCGGTTTTCATCCATAGGGGCATGGGAGCGTCCATTAAATAGTGATCGAAAAACTGCTGCAGACGAATGGAGAGATCCTTGCGATTTTTGCGCTCTTTGAGATTGTGTTCTTCGCCGTTGTAAACCAGCAGCCAGGCGGGTTTGCCCAACCGGCGTAGAGCGGTGAACAGCTCGATCCCCTGCTGATAGGGGACGGCGCCGTCGTTATCGTTATGCATGATCAACAGTGGAGTGGTGACATCCGGCGCTTTAAACAGCGGCGAGTTTTCGATGTAATGCCACGGTTTTTCCCACAGCGTGGCGCCGATGCGGCTTTGTTCCCGCTCATACTGAAACTGGCGCACCCGGCCCGACTCTAGACGAATGCCTCCATAGGCGCTGGTCATGTTGCTCACCGGAGCGCCGGCGCCGGCGCAACGAAACAGATGCGAGTGCGCAACCAGATAGGCCACCTGGTATCCGCCCCAGCTCTGCCCCTGAATGCCGATGCGGCTTTGGTCGACGAATCCGCGACCAATCAGAGCATGAACGCCGGGAAGGATGCACGACAGTGCGCTTTTCCCCGGATACCCGTCTTCATAGACGATGTCCGGAATAAAAAAGAGATAACCACGGCTGGCGTAGAACACCGGCGAAACCGTGGATGCGCTGGGCCGTGGTTCAAAGTACCGGTGCAGCAGATCGGCGTTGCGCTCGTAAAAATAGACGATCATGGGGTATTGCCTGGTCGAGTCGAAATTTTCCGGCTTGTACAGCAGGCCCTGCAACGGTTTGCCGTCGTTGGAGAGCCAGTGGACCAATTCTACCGATCCCCATAAATAGCCGGCCTGCTGCGGATTGGCGTCGCTCCTTCTCAGCGGTTGAGTGAACCGTGTATCCATAGTCCACAGATCGGGAAACTCGCGAAAGGTGGAGCGCGTAAAGGCCAGCCTGTCCGCCTGTTTTGCTTTGATCGGATTGCCCAGGGATTGAGCCGCGTGAAAAAGGAGTAGCGGCGCTGCGTCGTCGCGCAGCCGTTTGCTGCAAAAGCCTTCGGATTTGTCGCGATAATCAAAAGTTTTCAGCAGCAGCGGCTTGTCGCTATCGATAAATTTGATCTCCGGATCCAGCGACAGGTAACGGTAGCTGGTTTGCTCCTGTCGCCCCAGTCCTTTGGTGATGATACGGGCAGCGGCTTTATTCGCCGGATCCAGCTCCCAGATATCGTAACGGTCATAGAGCAGAACGCGGCGGTCCTGAGCGGTCCAGCCCATCAATCCATAGGCGGCCGGGTAATTCAGACGGTCATTCAGTTCATCGGCAAAAGAGACGCCGAGGCCGGCGGTCAGGTTGTTGGTTTTTCCGGAAGCGACCTCATAAGAGAACCAGTGGCTCTGCACTTCATCGAACCACAGCACGTATTTGCCATGGGTTGAGGCGCTGACAGGGCCGGCGATCTTTTTAGCGATGAGGGTGCGTGCGCCATCTGCAAGGCGTACGCTGTAGAGATCCTGAAAGGTGGCGCCATCCCAGGAGAGCAGCATCTGATAAGGCAGGCTGCTCAGCCCCAAAGCCCAAGGGGCGTCGCCCTCTTGGACGATTTTCACCTCGGGCAGATCGACGGCCGCCAGTTGCGAGAATTTTTCATCTTTCACGCGCACCGCCGCTGTGTAACTGCGCTTGAGTTCCTTTTCCAGGTCATGAACCTGCTGCGACTGTAGAAGCGGGTCCTGGTAATGCCAGATGTCGAGTTTGGCGGTTTCGAACTCTACCAGCAGGGTGTCCTCAGCCACGGGGATGGGCGCTGTGCCTAAAAACAGCTGTTCGCCGTTGCGGCTGAACTGGAGCGTCTGGTTTTCGCTGATCAGCCAGTGTCGCGGGAAACCGGTTTTCAGCGTGTCGAGAAGCCGGCGCGCCGAATCGTTCTCCGCGCGCCAGCAAAAGAGGGAATAAAACCGTTGTTTGTTTTTGCTGGTGTCGCTGTCGGCAAGAAAGGCGGCCTGTTGGCCTGGTTCATCCCAGAGTAATTTTTTATACACCGCCTTGCCGCTTTGAATCATACGCCAGGAGGAAGAGGAGGTGGTAAATACATAGACGCCGGGTTTTTGTGTGCTGTCCGCGTCAGAGCAAGCGAATAGAATGCGCTGCCCCGTCTTGGCGACCTGATAGTCCGTCACGGCATGAAACGTCCACTCCCGGCCGTCTGTCAGCCGTCTTATCACCAGATCGCTGCCCGCTTCATCCGCTTTCTTTTTATCTTTGCCCTTCTCCTGTTTCGCCAGCGCCGGATCTTTCTCGCGCTGATACGCCAGCCAACCGGCGCCCTTTTCCGGCAGCTGAAAAGATTTGAGCCACCCGACCTTGGTCACTGAACCGTTGTTCAGTTGCAGGATGGCCAGAGAATCCTTGGGCATCTCCTCCTCTTTTTTCTTGGCGATCTTGGCTTTGCGAGTCTCCTGAAAAAAGGGTTGAATGTGCGCTACCACGAAACGCGAGTCTTGAGTAAAAAGCGCTTTGTGGCCGCGGGGAATCAGGAAGGTTTGTTCTCGATCGAGCGCGGTGATCCGCAGCTCACCATCCCCTTCCTGGGGCGCCAGGCTGTAAAGCAAAAAGGCGCCGTTCTCCGACAGAGCGGTTCCGGCGATCGAGTTCCATCGGTCATAGACCGAGTGGTCGAGCGGTTTTTTTTCAGCCAAACAGCTTGCGGCGATTACCAAAAGGCAAAGCGAAAGACCGATCCGTTTCATCATGAGTACCTGACTGGTTGTGAGCGAAGAAGGATTTAACAAATGTAGGAATTTTTGCGGGAAAAATAAACAACTATGTGCAGCGCGCGCCCGGGGAGGGAGCGAAGAGCGCCCTACGGGTGCTGCCGTTCCATTGCTGCGATGGTGTCGGCGAAAAGCGGCTGGTTGAAAAAAGGGGTATTGCCCATGCCGTCTGGATTAGCCCTGGTCATGCGCCACGATGCGCGCCTCGGTTAAAAAGACCACCTCTTCAGCGATGTTGGTGGCATGGTCAGCCAATCGCTCCAGCTGTCTGGTGAGCACGATCAGGTGCGCGCACGGCTCGATGTCGTCGGTCTTGGCTTTCATCCGCTCGACAAGAAATTTAAAAATGCTTTTATTCAAACCGTCCACCGCATCGTCCTGGCGCCGCACTTGCAGCGCTTTTTGATTGTCCAGCTCGGTGAACGCCGCGATGGCTGTTTTCAGCATCACTTGCGCCTGTTTGGCCATGTCGATCACCTGCGACTCTTGTACCAGATCGTGGCGGTCTGCGGTCTTGCGTGTGCGGTTGACGATGTTGACGGCGATGTCGCCGCATCGTTCAAGCTGGGCGCTGATCTTGAGCGCCGTGATGATGGTGCGCAGGTCGATGGCCACGGGCTGAAACAGAGCAAACAGGTTTTCACACTGAGCCAGAATCAGGTTTTCATAGGCGTCCGTCTGTTTGTCGCGCTCCTTGACCACGCGGCAAAGCTCTACATCGGCTTTTTCCAACGCTTCAATGGCCATGCCCACCTGGCCGTCCACCAGCTCCACCATCTGCTGCAAGGACGTTTTCAGGCTGTCCATTTCCTGAGTGAAATGATTCTGCATATGCGATGAACCTCAACCTTGTACATGGCAATATACTCATGTTTTTCCCTGAAATCAACGAAAACGAGGGGATGATGAAGCAACCGCCGGCGCCACGCTTGGTCAGGGCCTTTTCTGCTCTTGCCGGCCGACAGGCTTCAACTCTATATTTATTTTGTGCTGATTTCGCCGGCAGCCGATGCGGCGGCGCGCGAGTTCTTGACTTTGAGGTGAAATATGTGTAATTTGCGGCGGCGAAAAATGAGGGAACGTATGCGCAGAATCTTTGCGGTCGTTGTCGTTGTTCTGCTTGTTGCTCATCTATCCGCTTGCGGCCATCGGCGCAGTTCGATCACGGTGGCCGGTTCTACGGCCTTTCAGCCCTTTGCGGAAAAGCTGGCCGATCAATTCATGACCAACCGGCCCACGACGAACATCATTGTGCAGGGCGGCGGCTCCGCAGTGGGCATCCAGTCCACGCTGTCAGGAACGGCCCAGATCGGCATGGCGGATCTGGTCACCCTGCCTGAGGAGGCAAAAGGGCTGCAGGCTACGGAAGTGGCCCGGGACGGCATCGCGGTTGTGGTGCATCCGTCCAACCGCATCAACGACCTGACAATGGATCAGCTGCGCCGAATCTTCAGCGGCCGGATCCGCAACTGGCGCGATCTCGGCGGCAGCGACGGCGTTATCACCGTTGTTTCGCGCGAGGCTGGATCGGGCACGCGCATTTCCTATGAGCAGATCGTCGGCGATCTCGTTTTGACCAAAGAGGCCATCGTTCAGGATTCCAACGGCACCATTCGGGAGACCGTGGCCAATGATCCCAACGCCGTCGGTTATCTGTCGCACGGCTTGCTTAATGAAAAAATCAAAGCGGTGGCCATCGATGGGGTGGCGTGCACCAACGAAGCCATTCAAAGCAAGCAGTACGCACTGGCACGCCCGATCTTTTTGCTCACCCGTGGAGCGCTGTTGCCCGACACTCAGGCGTTTATCGATTACATTCTCTCCGCAGAAGGCCAGCAAACCATTCAATCCAGCGGTCTCATTCCGGTTAAGTAGCGAGCGTCATGAAACCTTATAGCCTGGGAGAAAAAGGCGTTCAGTACATTCTAACTGCCATCGCTTTTTCCGCGTTGTTCGGGCTGTTGCTGATCGCGCTGTTTATCCTCAAAGAGGCACTGCCCTTTCTCACCCAGGTGGGCTTGAAAGATTTTATTTTCGCCCACGACTGGGAACCGCAGAGCGGCAAATTCGGCATCTATCCCATGATCATCGCCTCTCTGTGGGTGACCTTTGGCGCCATGATGATCGGCGCGCCGCTGGGCATCGCCTGTGCGGTGTTTCTCACCGAATTCGTTCCCCGGCCGGTGATGCATACGATCAAGCCCATGATTGAACTATTGGCCGGCATCCCCTCAGTCCTTTATGGTTTTATCGGCGTCATTGTTCTGGCGCCCCTGATCCGCTCGCATCTGGGCGGCCCCGGACTTTCACTGCTGGCCGCCTCCATCATTCTCGGCATCATGGTCCTGCCCACCATCATCAGTATCTCTACGGATGCGATCAGCGCAGTGCCCACCTCTTTTCGTGAAGGCTCACGGGCCCTGGGCGCCACCCGCTGGCAGACGGTTTATATGGTGGTGTTAAAGGCCGCGCGATCCGGCATCATTTCCGGCGTCATCCTCGGCATGGGGAGGGCCATCGGCGAAACCATGGCGGTGATCATGGTGGCGGGCAACGCGGTCAAGCTGCCGGGCTCTGCTCTGGATTCTGTGCGCACGTTGACGGCCAACATCGCCCTGGAGATGGGTTATGCCGTCGGGCTGCACCGCAGTGCGCTGTTCGCCACCGGCGTGGTGCTGTTTATTTTTATCATGGTGTTGAACACCCTGGCCGGCGCCTTTGTCAAACGGGAGATACGCCGGCGATGATGCGGATTCCTGCAAAAGTCAGCCAGGTTGTGGCGGCGGCCGTTATGGCGCTGGCGACCTTGCTCACCCTGGCGGTGCTGGTCTTTATCGTGGTCTTTATTCTGGAAAAAGGGTTGCCGATCCTGAGCCGTACTTTTCTCTTCAGCGCCCCCCGGGATATGGGCAAGGCCGGCGGTATTTTTCCCACCATTCTGGCGACGATCCTCCTGCCGCTGCTGGCCATTGCTCTGGCCCTGCCGTTGGGCGTCGGCACAGCCATCTATCTCACCGAGTACACCCGCGAGAGCCGGTTGACGCGGATCATCCGTTTTGGCAACGATTGTCTGGCCGGCATCCCTTCGATCATTTTCGGCCTTTTCGGCTTTCTCTTTTTCGTCACTTTGCTGGAGATGGGCTGGTCGCTGCTGTCCGGCGGGCTGACCCTGGCGCTGATGATTTTGCCCACCATCATTCGCACCTCTGAGGAGGCGATCAAATCAGTACCGACCTCCTATCGCGAGGTTAGTTTTTCGCTGGGCGCCACCCGCTGGCGCACCATTCAGCGAGTGGTTTTGCCCAATGCCCTGCCCGGCATTTTGACCGGCGTGATGCTGGGCATCGGCCGTTCCATCGGCGAGACCGCGGCGTTGATCTTTACCGCCGGCTCTTCGCTGCGTCTGCCGCAATCGCTGTTCGATTCGTCGCGCACCATGTCCGTCCATTTTTATATTCTGGCGCGCGAAGGGCTGTCCACGGAAAACGCCTACGGCACAGCGGCGGTTCTGATCCTGTCTGTGCTGTCGGTCAACGCCGTGGCCTATTATCTCATGCATCGCTATATGAAAAAAAATGGCTAACCTTTGCTCACAGCCGCCACCGGCGCCGGGCCATTCGCCTGCAGGATGCTCATGAAAGCCAAATTCACTTTATTTCAATTCAGCGCCTATTATGGTTCGCATTGCGCGCTGCAGCAAATCGATCTGCTCATTCCGCCGCGGCGAATCCTTGGCATCATCGGACCTGCCGGCTCGGGCAAGACCACTTTTTTGCGCTCGCTCAATCGGCTGAACGATCTGACCACCGGCTTTCGCCGGCAGGGCGAGGTGCGGCTGGACGGTGAGGACATCTATGGCGTGGATTTCGATCCCATCGACCTGCGCCGGCGCGTGGGCATGCTGTTCGCCCTGCCCATCGCCCTGCCCATGACCATCTATGAAAACGTGGTCTACGGTCCGCGCATGCAGGGGATCCGTGGACGGTCGCAGCTGGCTCAATTGGTGGAAAGCAGTCTGCGCGCCGCTTTTTTATGGGATGAGGTCAAAGACCGTTTAAAGAGTTCCGCACTGCGGCTGTCCGGCGGCCAGCAGCAGCGGCTCTGCCTCGCTCGCGTCCTGGCTCTGAATCCCGAAGTGATCCTGCTGGATGAGCCGACCTCAGGATTGGACCCCATCTCTACCGCCAAGATAGAAGACGCCCTGACCCTGCTGAAGGAGCAGTACACCATCGTGCTGGTGACCAACAACACCATGCAGGCGGGCCGCGTCGCCGACACCACCGCCTTTTTTTTCATGGGCGAGCTGATCGAGCACGATGAGACCAAAAAAATATTCACCAATCCTGCGAAGCAGCGCACCTTGGATTATGTGACCGGCCGTTTTGGATGAGGCTCATGGCAACGAAGAACAAAATAGAGATCCAGCGTCTGAATCTTTATTACGGCGCTTTTCACGCCCTGCACGACATTTCAATGGACATTCTGGATCGCCAGATCACCGCGCTCATCGGTCCCTCCGGCTGCGGCAAATCAACTTTGGTGCGCAGCCTCAACCGGATGAACGATCTGATCAGCGGCGCCCGGGTGACCGGCTCTGTGCGGGTGGACGGGGAGGACATCTATGCGGCCAAGGCGGATGTCGAAAAGGTGCGCAAAAAAGTGGGCATGGTCTTTCAACGGCCCAACCCTTTTCCGCTGTCCATTTTCGACAATGTGGCCTACGGTCTGCGCGTGGCAGGCGTGAAAAACAAAGCCACGCTCCAGAATAAAGTAGAGCAGAGCTTGAGGGCCGCGTGGCTCTGGGACAGCCTGAAGGATCAGTTGCATGCGTCGGCATTGACCCTGCCCATGGATCAGCAACAGCGTCTGTGCATCGCGCGGCTGTTGATCATCGAGCCGGAAGTGATTTTGATGGATGAGCCCTGCTCCGCGCTGGATCCCATCGCCACCGCCAAGATCGAGGAACTGATCCTGGAGTTGAAGAAAAATTACTGCATCGTCATCGTCACCCACAACATGCAGCAGGCGGCACGGGTTTCAGATTTTTCCGGGTACATGCTCCTCGGCGACTTGATCGAGTACGATGATACTAAAAAAATATTTACCCATCCCGCGGATAAACGCACCGAAGAGTACATCACCGGCCGCTACGGCTGAGACCGTGGATACGGCGCGAGCCGGTTGCACCGCGGCCATCCGCCGGTGAGGCGCTCAGTCCGGCCGGGAACCGCTCAATCCGAAGAGGTGAGCGTAAGGCCTTCTTTTATTTCGACCAGCCCCCATTTGCGATAATCCCCGTTGTTCATGACTGGAATCGCTCTGCCGATTTGATACATCTCTTGTCGATGATAATGGCCGTGCAGCACCAGATCCGGGCGAAAGCGATCGAGGAGGGCGACCAGCTCTCGGCGGTTGATCAATCTGGTTGCCGCGGCGAACAGCCTGCCTTCCCGCCGGCTCACCACCGAAGCGGGCAGCAGATGGTGGTGCAGCACCACGATTTTAAATCTGCCGGCTAACTCTTCGTGCGCCAGGATACGTTCGGCGCTGCCGGGATCCACATAGCCGTTGGAGCAGAAAACATTGCGGCTGATGTGCGGCAGGCAGCGGTTGGAATCCAACACGATCAGGGCAACCCGTTCGTCTAAAAGTTTAATAAAGGGATAGGGATCTGTTTCCCGGTCGTTCAACGTAAGGATGGAGCGAAAGGCGTTGCGAAAGCTGTGGACGAAGAAGGAGAGATCCTTCTCATAGTGCGGCTGATCATAGGCGTGTATTTTCAATGCCGTGCGGGGAACCTGGCGCCATTTGCGGTAAAAGTCGCCGCCGGCGTGAAAATCTTTAAAGAAAAAATAGTAGAGATCGTGATTGCCGGGCAACACCGTCAAGCGGTCCGAGGTGGAAAAACCGCTGCGTCGCAGCAGGGCGGCCAGCGCGCGGAATTCTTCAGCGCGGCCGCTCTGACTCAGATCCCCGCTGAGGATCAGATGATCCGGATGCGCGCGCTGGACCTGGGTCAGCCGTCGTTCCACCAAAGCGTCCCTCTCGGCGGAAAAGCCGTAATGCAGGTCAGATAGATGGGCGATCTTCATCGCGTGGGATTCGACCGGGTTAACCGAAACAGAGGATTTTGATCACATAGATCAGAATTCCGGCCAGGGCGAAAAAAAGCACATCCTGCAGACGATCCCAGAACATGAGGATCTTTAAATCCACTTCTTTCCATTGCTCCCATTCGCGGATGACGCCAAGGAGAAAGCCGCTCAATCCGGCGGTAAAAAAGGAAGGCCAGAGAAAAACCGGCAGTAAAACCGCCGCGCTGTACAACATATGTAGCGCCTGATCCAGCACGTTGATCCAACCGCAGTGTTTGGGCCGCCAGGGGTGCCGGTAGGCGAGGATGCTGAGCACTTTATGGTATTCGGGATCCGGCAGCTTTTTCAGCTGTTTTTCAACCCGATCCGCCACTTTTTCCAGATCCGGCGGCGCTGCACCGTAGAAAATGCGATAGTGCTCCGGTTTCTGCATAGTCTCACCTCTTTAAGCTGGGTAAGCAGACTCTAGGCAGGGCTCCATGATGCCGTTCAGTCACTCCTTGTACAATTTAAAAACCGAAGCCGTATTTCAAAGCATTTTCTTCCACGACCCGTTGGCCTGTCCCTGCCGGCTCGGAGCATAGGACTTTTCTCTTGATTTTTGCCGCCCGAATACCTAATTTGATTTGCATTTTTTAACCCGCAGAGCCGGGACCATGAGACGCATGGCAGCGGACCGGGGTATATCCCCGCACGGGGATGGTCAGCCGGCTGTTCATTTTGTGGCTCTGCGCAGGGCGAGCGAGGAGAAGGCAAGTCCATGAAAGCGAAGAAATTTTTCTGGTTCGGCACGGCGCTGTTTCTCTTGGCCCTTGCCGTTTTTGTTTGGTGGCGATATTATTTCGTGTTCGGCGAAGGGGTTAAGGCCGGCAATTTGAATTTTTTGGTGAAAAAAGGCTACGTGTTCAAGACCTGGGAAGGCCGGCTGATTCAAACCGGCTTTAAAACCCCCAAACCGGGTTCGATGCAGAGCAATGAATTTGAATTCAGCGTGGTGAATGACAGCCTGGCGCACGAGTTGGAAAGAGCCAGCGGCAAATTCGTCGAAGTGCGTTATAAAGAATACCTGCATGCGCTGCCCTGGCGGGGCATGAGCAATTACACCGTCACCGCCATTCTGCGCATCGAGGATGATCCGGGCAACTCGGTCTTGCCGTTCTAGCGGCCGGGTGGGCTGCTTTTGCTGCAGCCACAGACACCCACAAGGGCGCTTTCTTGTTGTAAATCAAAAACATATCAGTTGGTCTTTGCTACGAGCAGAATTCTGCTGCACCCGGCAACGGGCTACGTGCACGCGAGTCCGGTCTGCACTCGCCCCTCTTGACAACCGGCACGACGAAAAGGCGCCGGTTTTTTTATCGCCATGTGCCCACAGGCGGCAACCGCGGAAAATCCCTTTGCCGTCTTTCTCCTCATGCGGTCGTTTTCTCTTTTCGAGAGTTGACATTTAGGAAAAAATGTACTAATTTGATCTTTGTTTTTCAGGCGGCATAAAAGGACTCTGCCTTGTTACGGTGCATCCGACCACGCTTCATGTTCCTCCTCCTTTTGGGTTTGATCAGTTCCCTCATGGCCCAGCCCATTCGCGACAACCGGCCGCGCGCATCCGCGCGTCTGCACAAAACCGCCATCGATGATTATTGGCATTTTCATAATGCCGGAAATCTCGGATTGACCGTCACCAACTATGGCGTGATCGGCGAAGGGTATAACAATCCGGATCAGCCTTCCTGCATGTACAAATTGCATGCGGATAACATGCGTTATCAGATCGAGCACATGTCCTTCGGCGGTCTCTGGGTCGGCGGCCGCAGCGAGGCGGACGGCGCCGTGCACGTTTCCACCGCCATTGTGGACGGCGTATTCGAAGCCGGCGAAGAGGGCTTTGAGTTTACCAACAGCGAAACGGCCGGCGATACGATACAGATTCGCTCGACCATCGTCACCTCTCCCTATTTTTCGCCGCACGCGGTGTCGCATCAGGACTTTGTCGCCACCTTTACGGATCTGAACACCCGCGTGCCCGGAAGCGACTTTGAGATACCCAACCACACTCCGCTCGGCCTCAGCATCCGCCTCGAGTCCTATGCCTGGAATTACAGTTACACCGATGCGTTTGTCATCCTCAACTATACCATCACCAACGTTTCTCGTTATACCATTGAAGACGTCTTTGCCGGCCTTTGGGCGGACGCCGCAGTCGGCAATATGAACTACACCAGCATCTATACATCCGGCGGCGGCTGGTCGTGGTATGATAACATGAACGGATTTGATCAGGCCTATAAACTGGCTTATCAATTTGATGCCGATGGCGACGACGGATTCGCGCAGAGCTATTTCGGACTGCGCTATCTGGGCTCCTCCCGCCGCCGCGATTCCGTAGAGGTCCATTATGACCAGTGGCGCTGGTCAGCCAGCGCGGCCATGGATTTTCCAGAGTACGTCATGCCGATCAACGATGAGGGCCGGTACGAGGTTTTGCGCGGTCGGCATACGGGCAGGTATTACAACGAGGTCACAGACGGCGGCATTCCGACCGATCCGGCCAGCCGGGGCAGCTGGATGCTGGTGCTCAGCGCCGGCCCGCTGGCTACGCTGGCGCCGGGAGGTTCCACCACTGCAACCTTTGCGATTGTCTGCGGCCTTTGGGCTACGCAGGAGTCGAACGACACCCCCGGCCGCCGCGCCAACCTTCGCCTCAATTCCGATTGGGCGCAGATCGCCTATAACGGCGAAGACGTGGACGGCGACGGCAAACTCGATCCCAACGAGGACCAGAACAACAACGGCATCCTCGACGGCCAGGAGGATGTCTACCGTTCTGATCTTGATCTGAACAGAAACAGCCGATGGGATGCCGGCGAGCCGGTTTTCGGCGACGGCGACGGCCATCTCGATATCGAAGAAGACGTGCACAGTAATGCCATCAAGGGCATTCAACGGGGCAACGGAGTGATCGATCGATTTATTCTTCCCAGCCCGCCGCCTTCTCCGAATCTTCTCGCTGTTCCCGGCGAAGGCCGGGTGACGCTCTATTGGGACAAGGTGTCGGAGGAGTACGAGGACCCCATCACGCGCGAAAAAGACTTTGAGGGATACCGCATCTACAGCTCGCCCAAAACCGCTTCCTCCGCAGAGGAACGCACGCTGCTGGCGGAATTTGACCGGATCAACAACTTGGGGTATGACACCGGCTTTGCCGCGGTCCAGGTCGATACGGTCATCGACGGACGGCGCTATTTTTACCGCTTCACCAACACCGAGCTGCTCTCCGGTTGGCCGGGTCAGTACTGGTTTGCCGTCACCGCTTTTGACCGCGGCAATCCGACAAACAATCTGCCCAGCCTGGAAAGCTCTGTGCTGGAGAACAAGATTTATGCGGTCATCGGATCTCCCGCGAGACCGGCCGGCAGCGAGCTCCGTGTCGGCGTCTTTCCCAACCCCTACCGTGGTCAGGCCCGGTGGGACGGCGACAGCGACCGCGACCAGATGCTGTGGTTTTTTAATTTGCCGGCCGAAGCCGAGGTGCGCATCTACACCCTGGCCGGCGATCTGATCGATGAGTTCCGCCATCATGGCAGCAGCTATCGCGGCGAAGACGTCAACCTGATGCAACAAAAGATCGGCGGCAGCAACACCGTGCTGCCGGGCGGGTTGCACGCCTGGGATTTGATCTCCTCCTATGATCAGGCGATTGCCACCGGACTGTATTTTTTCAGCGTCAAGGACGTGGAAACCGGGGAAATTCAAACGGGGAAATTCGTCATCATCAAATAAGCGCATCACCGAGCGAGGCCGAGGGGCAACAGACCTTCAGAAAGGAGCTGCACGTTGAAAAAAGCGATACTGGTTTTCTTGGTACTGGCTGTATGGAGTTCCGCAGGAGCTCAGGTCACTTTAATCCGCGACATTCAATACACCACCGCCCCCACCGGGGATTCGCCGCTTAAGGATCAGATCGTAACCATCAGCGGTGTGGTCACCGGTGAAATCTATGCTTTTAAAAACAGCTACTATTATGTGCAGGACGCCAACGCCCCCTGGTCCGGCATCAAGGTTTACGACAAGACCCATTTCGCCGCCCAGGGCGATCGCGTCACCCTGACGGGAACGGTGGCCGAGTACAAGGGCGTCACTGAGATCACCACCGTAACCGCCTTTACCATCGATTCCACCGCTACCAACTGGATTCAGCCCATGGCCGTGACCACCGGCGAGATCGCCACCACCGGCGCTAAGGCGGAGGCCTATGAGGGCTGTCTCGTTCGCGTAGGTCCCGCCACCATCACCAATCCGAACCTCGGCTATGGCGAGTGGCAGATCGATGACGGCTCCGGGCCCTGCCGCGTCGATGACGAGGCCAAGTACTATTTCCTTCAGGCCCAGTATGGCTCTGTGCAGTCGATCACCGGCCTTCTCGATTTTGCCAACAACGACACCAAGATCGAGCCGCGCCTGGCCAACGACGTTATCGAAGAGGGTCCGTACACCCGCATCCAGCGCATTCAACAGGTGCGTTACAGCGATCTGCTGAAAACGCCGACGCAGAACGCCGCGGATAAGAGCTATATGGACGGCGACACTGTGACCGTGAGAGGCATCGTCACCATGCCGACCGGATTGTGCTACGCCGGCGCAGGCATCAAATTC
>CAZKQR010000004.1:0-7871 GCA_964554965.1 uncultured Cytophagia bacterium
CTGCCCTGCAGATAGGCATGCTGGCTCATTTTGGGGATCGTCAGACAGGAGAGCGCTGCCGGAAAGACTTGGCGACGGATCAGCACCTTGGTGGGCTCATCGCCGCTGCTGATGGTGCGTTTGCCGGCGATGACGAAATGAACCGATGCGCCCTTGGCCTCCACCACGGAGGGTTCTATGGCATCCTGGACGCTGTAGAGCGCGGCCTCCTCCGCCACACGGCCCTGCGGCGCCGCAGCGGCTTTTGACATGCGCATCACCGGCTCCGGTTTGTAGATGTTCAGATACCAGGGTTGCAGCTCGGGCGCCTGGGCGCCGAACGCCGGCGTCGCAGTGGAAAGACTCAAAGAGACATCGGCCCACTCTTCACCGGTTTTTTGCTGAACCTCTGCGGAATAGACCATCTCCACCTGATCCTGCGCCGGCAGGGCCCGCAGTTCATAGGTGGGCGACCAGGCGACATCGCGCACCAGATAGGCCACGGTCAATCCAGTGGACAGGGCGGTCTTGCTTTGCAACAGCAGTTGAATGCTTTTTTCCTCTTTGGGGCGAGCGGATTGAACTTGCTGCAGCTGTTTCTTCAACGCCTCCCGTTTGTTCTCGAACTGTTTGCGCTGCAGCTCCAACTCGGTGATCTCGTTGTACACCGTCGTCAGATTCTTGCGCAGAAAAGTCAACGTCGAACTCCACGAGGCCACATCCATTTTCGCCTGCAGCAGTTCTTGCGACGCCTTGGCGTCCGCGGCCACCTGGATGGAGGTAAGAAATTTTTCCTGACTCTTCAGCGCCTTGATCTCATTGTCCGCTTGCAAATCCTGCAGGTCCAGGGCGGCGATCTGCTCTTCGATCTTTTTCACCTGCAGCTCTTCCGCCTTTTCCAGAAACCAGCGTTCCACTTTGACGTCTGAAATCTGCACCTGGCCTTCGTCGCCCAACCGGATATGCACGGACTCATCCATCAAGGCCGTGGGCAGATGACCGATTTCGATCCGGTTCTCGCCCGCGTTGAGTTGAAGCTTGACTTCACGCTGCAAAAGAGCCATGCTGTTGTATACGGTCACTTGCGAAATCGTGCTTGAAACCTCACGCGCCATAGCGGTACAAGCCACCAGGCAGCAACCCAGCAAAATAAGCTCTATTCTCATTCTGCACTCCTTCCACGATAACCAACTGCATAGGTTTTTTAAAATTAACCATAAACCCACAAAATAGCAAGTGGAAAGTCACGGATTGATTTTACCCCTGCTCGGCAATTGTTGACAATGTAGCAAGGAATTGCTATATTTATGGGTCTGTAGGTGCAAGGGGGAAAGCAGCAGGATTCTGCACCGGTCAGCCGGCGCTTAATGGAAAGGGTTTTGAGTGAACGATCCCCGTAACGACCGACTAGCCCGTATCATCGTCCGTCACTCCACGCGGCTCAAGAAAGGGGAGAAAATTCTCATCGAGGCCATCGACATCCCGTCGGACATGGTCATCGCCTTGATGCGGGCGGCCCATCAAGCGGGCGCGACGCCGTTCGTCACGGTCAAAGACAGCCGCGTGCTCCGTGAGCTCTATCGGCAGGCCACTTCCACCTCCATGTCGGCCATTGGTCAGTGGGAGGCGCAGCGCATGCAGGAGATGCACGCCTATGTGAGCCTGCGCGGCCAGCACAACGCCATGGAGATGTCCGATGTGGCGTCTGAACAAATGAAACTCTATCAGCAGCATTGGTGGAAGCCCGTGCATCTGGACATCCGCGTCCCCCGGACCAAATGGGTGGTGTTGCGCTGGCCCAACCCCGGCATGGCGCAGCTGGCCAGAATGAGCACCGAAGCGTTTACCCGATTTTACTTTGACGTGTGCACGCTCGATTACGGGAGAATGGAGCGGGCGATGAAAACCCTGGCCGCCTTGATGCGCCGGACCGACCGGGTGCGCATCACCGGTCCGGGCACCGAGCTCTCGTTCTCCATCAAGAATATTCCGGTGATCCCGTGCAGCGGATCCCACAACCTGCCGGACGGCGAAATCTTTACCGCACCGGTGCGCGATTCGGTGAACGGCCGGGTCCGGTTCACCGCACCGACCATCTACCAGAGCGTGGTGCATGAGAACGTAGAACTGGTCTTTCGCAACGGTAAAATCATTCGCGCTAAATCGGACAAGAGTGAAATTCTCAACGCCGTGCTGGACACGGATGAGGGCAGCCGGTATATCGGTGAATTTGCCCTGGGGCTGAATCCGCACATCACCCGGCCGATGCTCGATATTTTATTCGATGAAAAGATCAGTGGTTCGTTTCACTTTACCCCGGGCAACAGCTATGACAACGCGTTCAACGGCAACCGCTCCCAGGTGCACTGGGACCTGGTGTGCATCCAGACGCCCGAGTACGGCGGCGGCGAGATCTATTTCAACGACCGGCTGATCCGTAAAGACGGGCTGTTTGTGCCCAAAGAACTGCAGCTGTTGAATCCGCAAAACCTGCTGGACTAGGGTTGCGACGCGGGGCTCAGCCTGGGCCTCCAAGCCGGTCCCGGGAGGGCCGCATAAAAACACACTCGGAAAGGACGACCATGAAGATCACCATCGAATACTGCAACCAATGAAACTATTACCCGAGAGCAGCCAGTTTGGCTGACGCGCTGAAAAAAGAAAAAAAGGCCTCCGTCACATTCATCGAATCCAGCGGCGGCGTTTTTGAAGTGTTCCACGACGGACAGAAGATTTATTCTAAAAAAGCAACCGGCCGATTTCCGACTCTTGACGAAATCCTCAATCTTCTGTGAACGCCTCCCTCCCGGCCCACTGATCAAGAAAGGATCAAGTACGAAAACAAAAAAAGAGGACGCCACCCTGGACGACGCCTGGCGCGCTGTAGCCGACATGGATTATCGGCGTGCGACGGAAATCGCCAACCACATGCTGAGCCAAGATGGGGATGATCCGGATGCCCTGATGCTGCTCAGCCGGATTCAAGTGGGCACCGGAAAGATCGAACAAGCTCGCCAGACCTACTCGTACATTTACAACCACAAAAAAATGGCCGCCGGCCTGCGCGCCGAGGCCGCCATGGTGCTCGACCGCCTGCCCGAAGCCCTGTCCCTGTTGCAGAAAACGCTGAAAGAGAATCCGCAACAACCGGAGCTGCTTTTCATCGCCGCGCTGATCGAATACCAGCTCGGCCATATTCAGCGGGTGGAGGACTATATGTCCGCCGCGCTGGAGAGCGGCCTGGATTGGAACGACGAAGATCCCATCACTCTGGTAGTGGAACACTGCATGACCGGACCGGAATACCTGGACCTCGAACACATCTATCTCGATTGCCAAGATCAGCTTTTCGAAGGCAAGAGCGGATCGAAAAACCGCTGGTTCAGCCTCAACATGTCCATCTATGAGCTGTACACCGCATCCACCCCAGCCAAACGCAACAAGATCGCCGCCGATCTGCTTTATCTGCTGGGCGGAGCGGAGGATCTAACCCCGGCTTCCGGCAAAGAGAAACTGCGCGCCATTCTGACCGACTTTTCCCACAACGAGCAGGACGCCCGTTTCGGCCTGGAAGGCCTTCAAGCGCTGGACGCGGGCCGGTACGACGAACTCGCGCGCATGGTGCTGGCGCTGCAGCTCGAACATCTCAAAGAGTTCTCCGCTATTGTGGACCTTCCGTTGGAACAGATGGACGCCGGTTCCATGCAGCTGCTGACCACCAAACTGCCCATGCGCATGGCCATCGGCCTGCTTACGCTCTACACCATGGCCACCTCTGAGGATCGCAAGTTTCAGTTGATGGAACAGGAGATCGAACCGGATCTGAGCGCCGCCTTGATCACCGCCTGTTTCAGCGCTTATTACCAGGAAATCAATCTGTACAAAAAACGGCAGCAGCCGCAGCCCGCAAAAAAGAAAAAGTAACTCCGGCGTTCGCATGGACCGACGCCGCAAGTTCTATTTCCGCCATCATGGGAGGTGACGCTATGTTGTCTGAATTCCGCAACGAACCATACGTTGATTTCAGCAAACCGGAAAACCGTAAAGCCCAGGAGGAAGCACTCAACCGGATCAGCCGCGATTTCTCCAACGAATACGGCCTGTTCATCAACGGCCGCGAGGTCAAAACCGGCAGAACGTTCAAATCCTGCAATCCATCGCATAAGGACCAGGTGCTGGCGGTTTTTCACAAGGCGGGCAAGGATGAAGTGGACCTGGCGCTGCAGGCTGCGCTGGCCGCCCAAGAAAAGTGGAAAACCGTCGACGCCAAAGAGCGGGCCCTCGTTCTGCTCAAGGCGGCGCAGATCCTGCGCAAACGCAAGCCGGAAGTGAACGCCTGGATGATCTCTGAAGCCGGAAAGACCTGGATCGAGGCGGAGGCGGACACGGCTGAGGCCATCGATTTTCTCGATTTTTACGGCCGCGAGGCGATCCGCTGGAACGAAATCAAGGGCGTCATCCCTTTTCCCAACGAAGCGACCGAGCTGCGCTACATCCCCCTGGGCGTCGGCGCCATCATCCCGCCCTGGAACTTTCCCATGGCGATCCTCGCCGGCATGTCCAGCGCCGCGCTGGTCACCGGCAACGCCGTGCTGCTCAAGCCGGCCTCCGACACGCCGGCCATCGGCCGGCAATTCGTCAAGATCATGCAGGAAGCCGGCCTACCGGACGGGCTTCTCAATTTCATTCCCGGCAGCGGCGCGGAGATCGGCGATTATCTGGTCAGCCACCCCAAAATCCGCTTCATCTCCTTCACCGGCTCTAAAGAGGTGGGATTGCGCATCACCGAACTGGCCTCCCGGTGCGCGCCGGGACAGATCTGGATCAAACGCGTCGTTGCGGAGATGGGCGGCAAAGACAGCATCGTGGTGGACAGCGAGTGCGATCTCAACGAAGCGGCGACCGCCATCGTCTTTTCCGCCTTTGGCTATCAGGGACAGAAATGCTCCGCCTGCTCACGGGCCATTGTCGTGGAGCCCGTGTACGACCAACTGCTGGACCTGATCACTGCGAAAACCAAAGCCCTGAGCGTCGGCCCCTCTGAAGATCCATCCATGTACATGGGGCCGGTCATCAATGCCGCGGCGGAACAGAAAATTCTCGAATACATCGAAATCGGTAAAAAAGAAGGACGGCTTTTGACCGGCGGCGCCAAAGCCGCGGGCGACGGCTATTTTATACAGCCCACGATCTTTGCCGACATCCAACCCGGCGCCCGCCTGGATCAGGAGGAGATCTTTGGACCGGTGCTGGCGGTGATCAAGGCGAAAAATTTCGACCAGGCTCTGACTATCGCCAATGCCACTGAATACGGCCTCACCGGCGCGGTGTGGACCCGGGACCGCTACCGGATCGAAAAAGCCAAAGACACCTTTCACGTCGGCAACCTGTACATTAACCGCAAATGCACCGGCGCCATGGTCGGCGCGCACCCCTTCGGCGGTTTTAACATGAGCGGCACGGATTCCAAAGCCGGCGGCATGGATTATCTGGGACTGTTCCTGCAGGCCCAATCCATTGCCGAGCGGTTGATCTAGACCTCCGATGAAGATCTCGTTGCTGTTCGAAGACGACGATGTGATCGCGGTGGATAAACCCGATGGGATCGCTTCAATTCCGGAACGCACCCCGGATCAAACCGATCTGCTCTTCCGCCTCACAGAGCAACGGGGCGCTCCGCTGTGGGTGGTCCATCGACTTGACAAAGAGGTCAGCGGCGTGATCCTGTTCGCCAAAACCGCAGCCATGCACCGTTTTCTCAACGATCAATTTCAGGAGAAAAAAATCGACAAAACCTATGTCGCGATCGTGCACGGCCGCATGGCCGCTGACCACGGGGTGATCGACAAAGCCATTCGCGCCTGCGGCTCCGGCCGCATGGCGGTCGATGAACAGCGCGGCAAACCCTCTCAAACCCACTTTCATGTCTTAGCGCGCACTCTTCAAACCAGCCGGCTGGAAGTTCATCCACAAACCGGCCGGCGCCATCAGATCCGCGTGCATCTGTACAGCATCGGCCATCCACTGGTCGGCGACCCGCGCTACGGCGACAAGCAGCAGAACCTCGGCTTTCCACGGCTCTATCTGCACGCGCAGTCCATACGCTTTCAGAATCTGCATTCAGGCCAGGAGATCCAGATCACCTCTCCGCTGCCCGATGCCTTTGATCTGGTCTGTTCAAACAAGGAGGTCCGCTGATGCGCTTCTCAACGATCCTGTTCTTTTTTTTGCTCGCAGGGTGTTCCCGGCACGGCCAACTCGCTGTCCGGACCCTGTCCCAGGCCGAGTGGGCCAAGCTGCAAATTCGCAGCAATGACAAGCTGGCCACTCCGGAGTGGATCCAGGGCAAGCTGCTCAACCTGGCCAAAATTAAAGCCGAAAACCGGGCGGACTCTTTGTTGGCGTTCATGGCGGTCAATCCAGAGATCTTTAAACTGCATCAGCCGGCGAACGAGCTCAAAGTAAAAAGCGACAGAACCGATGAGCTCGGCTATCAGCATCTGCGCTTTTCCCGTCTGCACCAAAACATCCCCATCTGGAACGATGATCTGGTCATACACATCAATAAAAAAGGCGAAGCCTATCTGGTCAACGGCCGCTATCACGCCAGCCAAGAGATCGTCGGCCAGGCTGTCGTCAGCGCAGAAAAAGCGGCTGCCGTCGCCCTGGATGCCGCAAAAGAAAAAAAACTGGATCGGGTCGATGAAAATGAACCGGTCTGGTATCCAGCCGGCGCCGGCCTGCGGCTGGCCCACCATCTGGTGCTGAGCGGGGAAAACAAGAGCTGGGACTATTTCGTCGCAGCGGACAACGGCGAGATTTTGTATGATCAGGATCGGCGCAGATTCCAGATGGCGAGATAAAAGGATTCAGGCTCGGTGACGCTGCAACCCGTGTACTACAAACAGAACCGATCAACTGAGCGAGTAACGCCAGCCCCGATCGAATTCGGCCGCCGGCGCTGAATTGAAAAAAAGGGAATAAAGAAAGGTCAAAGAAAATGAATAGACGGCTTTGTTTGACAACCGCACTGCTCTTTCTTGCCGCCGGCGTGCTGCACCCGGCCATAGACGGCCGTCACGCGGCCAGAAAAACCAAAACCCTCACCACCCGAGTCCAGCAGGCCACTGATCTGCGCCAGGCAGGGGCCGCCTGGGATCAGCGCAAACCACTGATCGCCGGCGCCAAAGCCTCCGGACGACTGTGCCGGGCGCAAAATCCGGCGGACCATATGATCAGCGCCCTCTCCGCGCGAAAACTAGACGCACACAGCCTGACCATGGCGGAAAACGGCACGCTGGCTTTTGTCAGCGGCCAATTGGGAAACGCAACGCAGTTGGAACAGGTCGTTCTCCCGTCGGTGCAGACCACCGCAGCCCTGGCGCACGATCAACAGCGCCAGGACGCCGTGCTCGCCATCAGCTGGTTGCAGACCTTTGCCGCCTCCATCGGCGTGGATAATCCGGCGGAAGAGTTCGTTGCCACGCGCTGCCAAACGGATGATCTGGGCAAACGCCATGTGCGCTTGCAGCAGATGTACCGCGGCGTGCCGGTGTGGGCCAACGACCTCTATGTGCACATCAACACACAGGATGAAGTGTACGCCGTCAACGGACGCTATGCGCCCACCCCGGTTCAGCTGCGCAGCATCGAAGCCGGCCTCTCGGCCGCAAACGCCACAGAAATCGTGCATAATGATCTGCGACAAAAGAACCTCCTGCGTACCATTGCCCCGGAAACCCGCCGGGCTCTGCGCATGCCTGAGCCGGCCACGGAAAAGGCGATCTGGATCGACCGGCAGGGCAACAGCCATCTGGTCTGGCAGGTGGATCTGCATGCCAATCTGCGCGACTGGTTCACCTATTTCGTCGATGCGCAGGACGGGACCGTGT
>CAZKQR010000004.1:7971-32242 GCA_964554965.1 uncultured Cytophagia bacterium
GCCAATCTGCGCGACTGGTTCACCTATTTCGTCGATGCGCAGGACGGGACCGTGTTGCACCAGCTGCGCAACACCGCAGAGGGCGTGGTCAACGCCTCCGGTACGGACCTGACCGGCGTCAACCGCTCTTTCCGCGCTTTTCAAAAGAACAACACCTATTATATGCTCAGCGACACTAATCCGATCACCAGCGCCGTGACAGACCTGCCGGACAATCCGGCCGGCGGATTATGGGTGATCGACCTGCAGAACACCGACCCCACCGAGTCTTCGAATTATTATCATGTGCAGTCCAGCTCGGCCAGCAACTGGTCGGACCGCAGTGCGGTCTCCTCCATGTACAATCTGGGCTTGACCTACGCCTATTATAAAAATGTCCATGGCCGGGAAGCGATCGATGGCGCCTCCTCCACCATCGTCAACGTGGTCAATGTGACCGAAGACGGCCAGGCGATGGACAACGCCTATTGGAACGGCAGCGCGATTTTTTGGGGAAACGGCAGCAACTATTTCAAACCCCTGGCCGGCAGCCTGGACGTGATGGCCCACGAACTGACCCACGGAGTGACCCAGTATACCGCCAACCTCATCTATCAGGACCAATCCGGCGCCATGAACGAGGCCATGTCCGACTTTTTCGGCGTCATGGTGGATCGCGACGACT
Organism: uncultured Cytophagia bacterium; assembly: GCA_964554965.1. Lineage (GTDB taxonomy): Bacteria > Zhuqueibacterota > Zhuqueibacteria > Residuimicrobiales > Residuimicrobiaceae > Anaerohabitans. The sequence goes on from CAZKQR010000004.1 coordinate 8,636, forward strand.
AGCTCATGGGCGAGGACATCATGAAGCCGGGCACCGGCAGCGCTCTACGCGACGTGGCTCAGCCGGACAACCGCAATGTCATGAGCCCCCTGCCGATCAGAATGAGCCAGTACCTCCATACCAGCGAAGACCAGGGCGGCGTGCACAGCAACTGCGGCATCCTTAACCGCGCCGCCTATCTGGTGGCCAATCAGATCGGGCGCGACAAGACGGAAAAAATCTGGTACCGGGCGCTGACCAATTATCTCACCAGGCAATCGCAGTTCATCGACGGCCGTAAAACGCTGGAGCAGAGCGCTCAGGATCTCTACAGCAACACCGAAGTGAATGCGATCAAACAGGCCTTCGATACAGTCGAGATAATTGATGACGGCTCCACCAGCGCCGGCAGCGAAGTAAACCCCACCATCGGCGGAGACCAATGGATTGCCTTTGTGCGCGATGATCTGCAGATTGGCATCTATAATATCGCAACCAAAAAGAGCGATTACTTTGAGAACATCCGCGTCAAATCCAAAGAGTACAACTATAGCCAATTCTCGGTCACTGCAGACGGCTATTATCTCTACTTTGTCAATGAAGACGGCCACATCGCCTATCTCGATCTCAGCAACCTCAGTTCCCAGGGCACCTACAACTATTACGCTTTTGAGGACGTCTACATCGAAAACCCGGGCGACATCTGGAACGTGGCGGTAACCAGAGACAATTCCGCCCTGGCCTTCACCTCACATTATGAAAACGACAACACCATCTATTTCTACTTTAACAACTCCTTTCATTATATCACCCTCGAACTGCCCACCACGCAGCCCGGCATCACCGGCTCCACCATCCGTTACCCGGATGTGATCTGCTGGTCGCCGAACCTGCGCTATCCGAAACTCGCCTTTGACGCCTACAATCTGATTGAATTGACCGGCGGAGGCCAGCGCGACTGGTGGAGCATGGGCGAAGCGCAGGTCAATTTCTCCACAGCGTCGGTACAATTGACTTCGCTGCTGCCGGCGCAGCCGGAGGGCATCTCGGTGGGCAACGTGCAGTACAGCTCCACGAGTCCCGATGTGATCATCTATAGTTACATTATCGAGACGGACCAATATTGGGATATTAAAATTCACGACTTTTCCGAACAAAAACCCGACGATTATTTCGCCTTTCCCGATCGGCAAGTGCAACGGCCGTCCTTTTCGCCGGACGACAAAAAATTCGTCGTCGACCGTTTCAGCGACGGCAAGCTGCTGATCTGCGATATCGCAGCGCGGACCTTTGAGACGCTCAAAATTGAGGACGCCATTGGCAATGTCATCAAAGCGCGCTATCCCAAGTGGCTCGTCATCGGCGGCACCTACGACACCGACGTCGCCGCCCACACAGCGGCCCAGGCGCCCAGCGAATTCCGGCTCATGGCCAATTTTCCCAACCCCTTCAACTCCGCCACCCGCATCGCCTATCAGCTGGACCGGCGGCAAAAAGTGACCATCGAGATCTATGATCTCGCCGGCCGCCTGGTGCGCACCCTGGTGAACGCGGAGCAGAGCGCGGGCGAGCATGTGGCCGGCTGGGACGGCAACGACCAGTATTTTCGGGCCATGCCGTCGGGCGTCTATTTCTGCCGCCTGACCGGCGAAAACCGGATCGCCGTCGGCCAGAAAATGCTGTTAGTCAGATGATGGTACCCTTTGCAAGGTAAAACAAAAAAGCCCGGGACTCGAGTCCCGGGCTTTTTTAATGCTTGCTTATTCTATGGCTATCCGCCTAATGAGGCGAAAGGCGTGCTCCGCTATATTTGCTCCAGACTGCGCAACGGCGCCCACCCCACCTTGCCGTCCGGCAACGAGATGCGCACATAACCGCCGCTTTTCTCCTCCAGCCTTACTTTGCACCCCTCGTGCAGCGCAAACACCTCGGTGCTGTTGTCAGAGGGCGCGCTCAGCACGCTCACCTTGTGCTCCAGAACAATAGCGGCCCGGTCATGGCGGCTCTGGTTGACACGCACGACGAAAAAAAACGCCCACAGGGCGGCGAGAATGACCAGCGGCATCCACAGAGTACCGGTCAGCCGGCGCCAGGGATCGCGATGGACAAACCATTTTCCAATCACCGCCAGCGCTGCCAGCACAAGCCAAAGGAGCAGAAACCCTGCCAATTGATCCAGACTCAACGTGGCTTTGATGGAACCGCCGATCCGTTGCCAAAAGAACTCGGGCGGTGTGATGATCTTGTCCACCACTTGCAGCCGGGCGAGCTCTAGATTATGCTGCAGATCCGGATCCGACGGATTGATCCGCGCGGCCTTTTCATAGTACAGCAGGCTCTTGCCGACCTGCTGCAGCTTGTAGTAACAGTTGCCCAGATTGTAATAGAGCTCGAACGCCTGATAGCCGGCAGCGGCGGCGGATTGGTAATGGACCGCAGCCTTTTGATAGTCGCCGGCCTGGTAGGCGGCATTGCCCTGGGCAAACTCATTGGCGGGCTGGCCCATCCCCAGGCCATACAACGCCAGGCACAAAAATAGGATTCGCTTCATGGTTAAAATGCTTTTTCCAATTTTATGATCGCCTCTTTCGCCTGCTGAAAAATCCGGCCCATCTCCTCTGCGTCGCCGGAAGCGGGGGCAAAGCGCTGAAAATCGCATGTCTGCAACAAGTTCATATAGGAGTGCACCAGGCTCGAGTCCACGGCACGGGCCTGCAACCGCTCCTGCAGCTCACTCTGAATCACACCCGCTTCGGGCAGATTCAGTTTATCTGCCGCAAAGCCGATCAGCGCGCGCGACACTTCGGCATAAAACTCTTTCTGCGTGTTCACGGAAAGCAGCTTGTCCGCCTTGGCCAGCCGTTTCATGGCCATGCGATTGGCGCTGCGGCTGCGCGCATAGGCGACATCGCCGCTCAGCCGTGTCAGATGCCGTTTATAGCCGAATGCCGCAGCCAGCGCCAGCAACGGCAGCAGACAGAGCAACTTGAACAGACTGCTTTGATAAAAGGCGGCGCCGATGCGGCGAAATTCCGGAACAGCGGTCTTGATAAAGCGGATATCCTGCCCCACCAGGCGGACTTCCTCTTTGGACAGACCGGCCGGCGCAGCGGCGTAGGAACCCTCTCCTTTTTGCACCGAGATGGTAAACTCGGGAGAACGCTCCACCTTGTACTGCCGCGCCTGCGGATCGAAAAAAGCCAGCTGGATGGAGGGAATGCGCTGCTGTCCGGGAAAACGCGGGATCAGAATATACTCGTAGCTCTTGCTGCCGCTGATGACCTCGCCCTGGCGGTTGATGGTTTCAGATACCTTGGGCTCGTATTTTTCAAAATCGTTCGGCAGAATCAGATTCGGCTTGGGCAGAGAGCGAATGTTGCCCTGGCCTGAAAAACGGACCTTGAGCGTGAGGGCCTCGTTGGTCTTGACCGTCTCTTTGTCGATGCTCGCCTCCAGGCGATATTGCCCGACCAGGCCGTCGAATCCGGCCGGCTTATCCTGTTCAGGCAGCGGGAGCACCTCTATCTCCACCGGACGGGTGGCCGCTTCCCGTCGCACCACCCGGCTGAAAAACGGATCATCAAAAAAGCTGTCGAAAATATCGTTGGAGCGACGCCGCGAAGCGGCGCGGATGTCAAAGGGGATCACCATGGACTGAATCGTCTTTCGGCCCGGCGAAGTGGGAAAATAGGCCGATTTTTTTATGTCCGCCACCACATACTTGCGGCCGTTATAGATCTCCTCCCGCTGTTTGAGCGTAGTGCCGATGTCAAACTCTTCCACCCAGAATCCGGGCGAGGGCTCTATCTTTGGCTGGCCCATGCCGGCCACTTGCACCAGCGTGTAGATGCGGTAGGTGACCATCACCGGCTCGTTCTGATAAACCTGCCGCTTGTTGACGATGGCACGAAGGAACAGCTGTTCGTCGCTCGCCGCAGTCGCTGCGGGCTGAGTGGCCACGCGCTGTCCTCCGGTCGGCGCCGAAGGCTGCGCGGCCGCAGCGGTGATGACCAGGCTGATCGGCTGCGATTCAACCGTGCGACCCTTATAAGTCACGGTGACCGTTGGAAAGGTGAAGCTGCCCTCTTTGAGCGCTTGATAATAAAAGGTCATCGACTTTTGCACCGACATACGGCCATTGATGATCTGCACGTTTTGCGAAGTGCCGCCGCTGCCGAGAAAGCTGAGGAACGAGCTGACATCCGGCAGTTCCGGCTTTACATTGCTGTTCGCACCCTCACCTTCCAGTTCCAAGGTCAAAATCAACTGTTCATTGACCGCTAGCTGCGTTCGATCGACGCTGGTGCGCATCACCAAGGGTTGCGCCCGCGACACGACCGCCAGGCTGAACACTGCCAGGGCTAAAATTTTTGCTTTCATATTCCGTTCATCAGAAAAGGTATCCCCCTGCACGCTACCAGTCTTTTTCCACCCGCATCCGGCCGGAGGATTTCAGTTTGCGATTATCCGACAGGTTTTGTGGATCCTCCTTGAGAGCCTCCAGAATTCGCGCAGCATCCTCTTTGGACAAGTCATCCGGCGAAACCTGTTGCTCCTGAGCCTGCTGTTGCTGCTGCTCTTGCTGTTGATTCTGCTGATCCTGTTGCTGCTGATCCTGCTTTTGTTGTTCCTGTTGCTGCTGCTCTTGCTGTTGCTGTTGTTGATCCTGCTGTTGTTGATCCTGCTGCTGTTGATCTTGCTGCTGTTGATCTTGCTGCTGTTGATTCTGCTGCTGGTTCTGCTGCTGCTTTTGTTGCTGCTGCTGCTGATTTTGTTTGGAAGCTTGATCCTTCATCACCTTGCGCACATACTCTAGATTGTACTTGGCATCCTGATCATCGGGATTCAGCTCCAGCGCTTTTTTATAGGCCTCGATGCACTCCGGCCACTTGTTCATGCGGAAAAGCGTATTGCCGGTGTTATAATAAGCCTGGCCTTGAGCTATCGCGTCCGCCTGATTCAGCGCCGCCTGGTTCTGTTTCAGCGCCTCCTGATAATTTTTCTTCTTGTACTCTGCGGCAGCGATGTTGTACTTGAGGATCGGCGATTCCGGCGCCTGCACCTCTGCATCCCGGTATTTGGTCAGCGCTTCGTCGTACTTTTGTTCGTCATACAACTTGTTGCCCTGAATGATCTTCCCCCGGCCCGGCTGGCTGTATGCTGAGGCGATCAGGGCCAGCAGAAGGATAGCGATTGATGGACTTTTCATAGGGATCCGAAAAAAATGTTGATCAAATCACGCTCAATAGAACCGGCCGCGCCACTCCTGCTTGATCTTGCGGCGCTCCGGAATAAGCACTTCGAGCACCAGCAGCGCAAGGACGAAGACGAGCACATACTGGTAACGGTCTTCAAACTGGGTGTACTGCAGAGAGCCCAGCTCTTTCTTTTCCATGCGGCTGATGTCGTCATAGATCCGTTTCAGCTCATCCTCTCCGCTGCTGGCGCGGTAATATTTGCCGTTGGTCTGCAGAGCGATTTTTTCCAGCGTCACTTCATCCAGTTTGCTCATGATCACCTGACCGGCGCGGTCCTTTTTAAAGCCGCCGCTTCCATCCAGCTGCGGGATCGGCACGCCCTGGGGGGAGCCGATGCCCACACAGTGGATGATCGCGCCCTGCCGTTCGGCTTCTTCGGCCAGCTTGACGACATCGCCCTCATGGTCTTCGCCGTCTGTGATCAGGATCAGCACCTTGTGCTGCCGGTCCTTGCTTTCAAAGGAGCGGAGCGCCAGTTCGATCGCCTGGCCGATGTTGGTGCCTGGGGTTGGAATCAGGCCGGGCTCGAGCACATCGAGAAACATGCGGGCGGCGCCATAGTCGAGCGTCAGCGGGCACTGGACAAAAGCGGTTCCGGCAAAGGCGATCAGACCCACGCGGTCGCCCTCAAGGCGGTTGATGAACGAAGCCACCTCATGTTTGGCTTTTTCCAAACGGCTCGGCGGGATATCGCGCGCCAGCATGGAGATGGAGACGTCCACGGCGATCATGACGTCGACGCCTTCCCGTTTGGCCTCCTCCAGCTTGGTGCCGATCTGCGGCCGCGCCAGGGTCAGGCTGAGCAGGGCAATGGCCAGAATCAGCAATCCCCATTTCAGCCATTGGCGGCCGCGGCCCGCGCCGGCGGCCAGTTTTTGCAGCAACAGCGGATTGCCGAACGCCTGCAGCGCCCTTTTTTTAGCCCGAAGGACATAGAGGAAGAAGATGATCAGCGCCGGGACCAACCAGAGCAGATGAAAATACAATGTGTTATCAAATCGCAGCATAGGCTTTTCGGTTAAGGTAATTTGCGGAAACGGGTGTTGGCCAGAACGATCTCCGCCAGCAACAGCAGCAGTCCGGCCAGCGCATAGCCGACAAAGCGCTCGTCGTAGCGGGTATACTCCTTCACCTGGATCTTGGTCTTTTCCAACTCGCCGATCTCTTTATAGATTTTTTCCAGACTGGTCTTATCCGTAGCGCGAAAATACTTTCCGCTGGTGATCTGCGCCACCTGGCGCAGCAGGTTTTCATCGATGTCCACCGGCCGCCGTTCGTAGCGCTTGCCCCAGATGGGGTCCATGATGGGATAGAGCGCCTCGCCGCGGGTTCCGGCGCCGATGGTGTAGACGCGGATCTTGTAGGCCTTGGCGACCCGGGCGGCGGTGATGGGGTCGATTTCACCGCGATTGTTCTGGCCGTCGGTCAACAGGATCGCCACTTTGCTCTTGGCTTTGCTGTCGCGCAGGCGATTAACGCAGTTGGCCAGCGCATTGCCGATGGCGGTTCCGTCCTCCACCATGCCGCACTCGATCTGTTCCATGAACTTGAGCAGAATGCCGTAATCCAAAGTCAGCGGGCACTGGGTGAAGCTCTGGCCGGCGAAAACAACCAGCCCGAGGCGGTCGTTGGCCCGGCCTCTGATGAAATCCTGCGCCACCAGTTTGCTGACCTCGAGACGATTATGCGGCTGGAAATCCTCGGCCAGCATACTGGTCGACACATCCATGCACAACATGATGTCAATGCCCTCGGTGATCACCTCACGGGATTTGCTGCCTGCCTGAGGTCGCGCCATAGCGATGATCAGAACGGCCAGCGTCAGCATGCGCAACACGAACAGACCGTGGCGGAATTTTTTCAGCGGCGAACGCGGCGCTTGTTTGATGATGTCCAGGTTGGAATAGCGCATGCTCGACTGCAGCCGTTGGTGACGCCGCACATACCAATAGGCCAGCAGCGGAATGATCAGCAACAGCAGCAGCCATGTGGGATCAGCGAAGCGGAACATGTTACGCCTCCTCTCCGGCTGCGGCCTGAACCGGCGCCGTGGCTTCGGCCGCTGCAGGCTCCGGTTCCTCGAGCACCAGTTTCGTGGCCTGAACAAAGGCCCGCGCCTGCGGGATCGCCTGGCGCTGCACTTCAGGCTCTGGAAGGTATTTGGCGAACTTGACCAGATCGCTCATGCGCAGCAGAGACTGCAGCAGCGTTTGCGGTTCCTGCTCCAGCTGGTGTTCCTGCAATCGGCCCATCAGTTGACTGGTGGTCATCTCCATGGCGTCGATGAAATAGCGGTCGTTGATATAGCGGCGGACGATCTCGGAGACCGCCACATAATAGTCCTTGATCCTTCCGCCGGCCAGCCAGTCGCCCGCCTCGAGCTCTGCCAGCGCCTCCAACGCGATCTCATGAGCCGGCCGCCGCGGCTTTTCGCGCATGGGCAATAGAGGCTGGCCCTGCTTGCGACGGCGATAATACCACCAGCCGAGCCCGAGCAGCGAGAGCAGAATGACGACCGCGCAGACGGCCAGGATAATCCGTTTCAGATCGCGCGGCGGCGTCATCGGCGGTTTGATGTCGCGGATATCGCCCTTTTCATTGGGATTCAAGCTGGCGACGGTGATGGTGATGACCTCGGTGCGGAGATGACGCCGGGTGGTGTCCTGGCTGGTGCGGTAATACACCCGCAGCGAGGGAATGTCAAACTCGCCGACGTCAAAGGTGGAGATCTGATAATCGGTGCGCGAAACGATCTGCCGGTTGACCGGCTTTGGCGGAACGACCTGATAGCCGCGGATCTCGAATTGTCCCAGATTCTTGCCCGGTGAGGGCTGCTCCAGCTGGACGTCGGCGTCGTGGGTGATGATCACCGAATAGGTGATCACGTCGCCGATGTTGATCTTGGCGCGATCCACTTTGGATTCAATGGAGACCCGGCCCTGCGCACAAGCGGCGGCGGCGCCAAAGATCATCAGTATCAATGCTGATCGAACGAATTTCAAGGGGATCTTTCCGTTAAATCAATGAAACGCTTGCAGCGAACGAGTCTGTTGAAAGGTGGTGCAGGCGGCGCCCCCTAGCGGGAACCGGCGGCCACAGCAGCCGCGGCCTTCACCGCAACCTTGCGAAGGGATGCCGGCCTTGGCCGCTGGAAGCGTCCGCCGCGCCCAGGCTAAGATCCGTCCGCCGGCCGCAACCTGTGCAAAAATCTATTGAACCTGATTTTCAAAAAACTGTACGTTCTCCGCCAGCATGGTCTGGTTGATCAGGCTTTGAAAAACAGACTGATATTTTTCCCGGTAGAGCTCTTCTGCGACCTGCTGCCGGACCTCGGAGAGCGGCTTTTGCCGGAGCACTTGGCCGTCCTTGTCTTTTTCCGCATACTCGGCTTTGTGCGCCTGATAATAAAGATTCGCATCGCTCTCGGTGATGGAGATTTTGGCCGCCACCTTGTCCTGGATCAGGCGTCGCACCATCAGCATCTTTTTGCTTTGGAACGCGCCCTCCTGCACCTGGGGATCGTTGTCCAGGCCGGCCCGTTTGGCGCTGTCGTAGAGCAGTTCCGTGGCCACAAATTCGCGGAGGAATTCAAGCTTTTTATCCTTGCTGCGGAATTGATCGCGGGCGGCCGGCGGCAGCTGATCGATTTCGAAATTCAGATCGCCCTGAGTGATGTCGCGGTTGCCGATGCGGGCCACGATAGCGCCGGGGCGCCGGCGCACCACTTTGGCGGGATCCGCCTGCACGGTCTCATCCAGCGCCTGTTGAGCATCCGTGGACCGGTCCAGCCGCTCCAGGCAGGCGACGATGCGCTTGTTGACCTGATCCATCACTTTGCTTTCGGGGTAGAGGTGCTTGATCTTGAGATAGTAGGCCAGCGCCTCCTGGTAATCTTTGATGCGCTCGAAATAGGTGTTGGCGATGATAAACGCGATGTTGGCCTGCTCGGTTTCATCCACGTCATAGTGCGCCAGATAATCCTGATAGACCGCCACCGCCTGACGGTACAGAGAGCGGTTCATCAGGTCCGCGGCGTACTCGCGAGTCCGTTCGCCCTGTGCGGCGCTCTTTTTATCAGAAGAACAGCCCAGCAAAAGCGCTGCGGCGATTCCCCAAATCCATAACATCCTTTTCATCCTTCGCATTCATTCCTCTTGGTTCTCCGGCTTGGCCGCCGGACAGCCGAACGATCAACGAAACCGCTTGGCGCGCATGCGGAAAAAGCGGATGAGCGGTTCGATATACGACTGCTGAGTGCTGATGTCGATATGATCGACCTGAATGGAGCGAAACAGCTTTTCCCGCACCAGCGCATTCTCTGTCGAGCGCACGGCGATATCGCGGCGCACCGCCGCATCCGTGGTGTCGAGCAGATAGGTTTCGCCGGTCTCTGCGTCCTCCAGCTCGATAAAGCCGACGTTGGGCAGTTCCCGTTCACGCGGATCGGTGATGCTGATGGCGATGATATCGTGCCGGCGATTGGCGATCTGCAGCGCCTTTTCATAGTCCGTATTGATAAAATCGGAGACCAGGAACACCACCGCCCGGCGATGGGTGATGTGCGATAAAAACTGCAGCGCTTTGCCGATGTTGGTTCCGCGGCCCTTGGGGCGGTGATAAAGGATCTCCCGAACCACGCGCAGCACATGGGACTTGCCTTTTTTCGGCGCGACGAATTTCTCCACTTCGTCGGTGAAAATGACCAGGCCGACTTTATCGTTGTTCTTGATGGCGGAAAAAGCCAGCAGGGCGCAGATCTCCGCCGCGATCTCGCCCTTCATCTGCTGCACAGTGCCGAATTCGCCGGAGGAACTTACGTCCACGAGCAGGATCACGGTCAACTCGCGCTCTTCCTCAAAAATCTTGACGAACGGCCTGCCCATGCGCGCCGTGACGTTCCAATCGATGGTGCGCACATCGTCCCCGAGCTGATACTCGCGCACCTCGGAAAACTCCATGCCGCGCCCTTTGAACACCGAGTGGTATTCGCCGGAAAAGACGTCGTTGACGACGCCGCGGGTCTGGATCTCAATCCGTTTGACCTTTTTCAGTATCTCTTTTGGAATCATGTCTCAAGCCAGGTGACCAATGAACAAGCTCCGATGCGCCGCCGGCCGTCGCAGCAGCCGGCGGTCCGGACCTCAGGGGACTTCTATCTTGTTGATGATTTTTCGCACCACCTCTTCGGCGGTGATCTCTTCAGCCTCCGCCTCATAGGTGACGATCACGCGGTGGCGGAGCACATCCATAGCGATCGAACGGACGTCCTCCGGCGTTACATAGCCGCGCCGCCGCAGAAACGCATGCGCCCGGGCCGCCATGCTCAAATAGATGGAGGCGCGCGGAGAGGCGCCGTAGGCGATCAGATCCGCCAGCTCATCCAGACCGAACTCTTTGGGCTTGCGGGTGGCGAACACGATATCCACGATATAGTTCTCTATCTTGGGATCGATGTACACTTCGTGCACCACTTTTTTGGCGCGCAGAATTTCCTCCGGCGTCACCACCGGTTTGACTTGCGGCAGCTCGGACGCCGTCATGCGTCGCATGATCTCCAACTCTTCGGTGCGATCCGGATAGCCGACCGACAACTTGAGCATAAAGCGGTCCACCTGCGCCTCGGGCAGCGGGTAGGTGCCCTCCTGCTCGATCGGGTTTTGTGTGGCCAGCACCAAAAAGGGCGCCGGCAAGGGGTAGGTCTGATCGCCCAAAGTGACCTGGCGTTCCTGCATGGCCTCCAGCAGGGCGGATTGCACTTTGGCCGGGGAACGGTTGATCTCGTCCGCCAGCACCAGGTTGGCAAAGATGGGGCCCTTTTTGGCGTTGAACTGGCCGGAGCGCTGATCATAGATCAGCGTGCCGATGATGTCCGCCGGCAGCAGATCAGGGGTGAACTGAATGCGCTGGAATTGGGTGCGGATGGCGGACGACAGCGTTTTGACCGTCATGGTTTTGGCCAGGCCGGGAACGCCCTCAAGCAAAATATGGCCGTCTGCCAGCATGCCGATCAACAGCCGCTCCACCATATACTTTTGGCCGACAATGACCTTGGCGATCTCTGAGGAAATTTTTTCGACGAACGCGCTCTCTTTTTCGATCTTGGCGTGTATCGCCTGAATATCCATGTTCATGGAGCCTCCCATTACATCGATTGGGGTTTTTGAGCCGAGCTCGACAACTGAAATTCAAACAACGTGTACAGTCTTTCCAACGTCGGGCGATCGATCCCGGTTCCGGAAAATTTGGCGAGATCCGCACTATGGATCACCTCCGCCACATCCGCGGCCACCCGGCTCTCCATGGGCAGCGCATGCAGCGCGGCAAGAAACTCTTCACTGGTGGCCTCCAAACCCGGCAGACCCTGTTTTTCAGACCAATATTTACGCAGCAGTCTGGCGAGCCGCGACAACGCCTCGCCGGTCTCCAATTCCCTGTCGTCCAACGGAATCTGTGACTTGAGCAGTTCCGAATAACGTTCTTCGATGGGCTTTTGCTGCTGCGCCAGAGCCAGGGCTTTTTCGCGCTCCAGCTTTTTCTTCTTTTGCCGCGTCGAAATGCCGTAGACCAAAGCAGCGAGCAGCAGCAGCGCTGCCGCCGGGTAATAGAGCCAATCGTGCGCGCCCGGCTCAGCGACCGGATCCACCACCCGGATCTCGACCCGGTTGGTGAACAGCCGGTATTGTTTGCCGTTGCCGGCATCGGCGTAGCGGACCGTCAGACCATTGACATACCCCATGCCCAGGCTCATGGGCCGCAGCGTATATTGAAAATCATGAACCGACAGATTGCGTCCGTCCACAACCGCTACGCGGTTGGCCGAAGAATTGCCGACCACCTCAAAATTCTGCGCCGTAAGGTTTTCAAGTTCGATGACCTCATAGCGATCCAGATCGCCCTGCCATTCCAGCCGGACCGTCACCTGCACCGTTCGGTTGAGGGGCACGGTGGATAGTTCGGCAAACGCGGACACGCGGATGCCCTCTGCGGGCAGCACCGGCGCCGTTGCGGTTTGCGCGCAGACATAGCTCGCCGCCACAAGAGTCAGGCCGAGCCAAAAAACCCTCCTGTGCATACACTCTCCTTCCAACAAATCAACACAGCCCGATGACGATCGAACTATTTATTTCTGGGGACCGGCAGGCTTGTCTGCGGGGGTAGCGCCCAACTGCAGTTCGATTTGGCTGATATCTTGTCCCAGATGATCCAGTTCCCATTGAACCGAAGAAGCCAGCTCATGGGTGGGCCATTTCTGCAGAAACTGCTGATAGGCGGTTTTAGCCTTTTCCAATTCCTTCAGATCATTGGCGTACAGGTAGCCGATCATAAAGGTCGATTGTTTGACATAATTGCTGTTGGGATACTCTTTGACGATGCGCTGGTGGGTGGCCACCGCCTGGTTAAAATCTTTGAGGTTGTTGGCGTAGGTGATGCCCAGCCGGTACAGGGTCTCCGCCGCCCGGGTGGATTGTGGATTGGCTTTGACCAGGCGTTCGTACAGCTTGGCCGCTTCGGCCCATTGTTCTTTATTCTCCAAGTCCAGCGCCTTGGCGCGCAACTGCTCTTCCGTCAGTTTCTCGCCGCAGCCCCATATGAGCGCCGTAATGAAAAGCATTCCCAGCAGTCCAGAAGCTCTCCTCATACACCCTCCGATCAGTAAATGGCCTGTTTATTCCTTATTCATCCGGCTGCGCTGTTGTGCGCCGCCGGATATGATGCTCTTTCCGCATTGACCTGCTCTGCGCAGAAATACTTGCCAAAACCGGCAAAGTTCCACTAAAAAAACAGTTTATTTACTTTTTTTCTTAAAATCAAGCGAATTATCCTTCACCTCCACCACAATCGTCGACCCCGGCGGAAAGTCGCCCTGCAGCAGCCGCATGGACAGGGGATTGATCAGTTCCTTCTGGATCAGCCGCTTCAGCGGACGGGCGCCGAAGACCGGATCAAAGCCCTTTTCCGCCAGCCACGCCTCTGCTTTGTCCGAGATCTGCAGAACCAGTTCTTTGCCCTGCAACAGCTGATGAATCTGTTTCATCTGCAGACGGACGATCTGGGCGATATGCGCCTGGCTCAGGCTATGAAACACGATGACCTCGTCGATGCGGTTGAGAAATTCGGGCCGCAGAGTGCTTTTAAGCAGACTGTGCACCTGCGCGGTGATCTCGTCATGGATCTGTTCGCGGTTCTCATCCGTGATGCGCTGCGACTGTTCCATGATGTACGGCGCGCCGATGTTGGAGGTCATGATGATGATGGTGTTGTTGAAATTCACCGTGTGCCCCTGGTTGTCGGTCAGCCGGCCGTCGTCCAAAACCTGCAGCAGCACGTTGAACACCTCCGGATGGGCTTTTTCAATCTCATCCAGCAGTACCACCGCATAGGGCTTGCGCCGCACCGCTTCGGTCAGTTGGCCGCCCTCTTCATAGCCGACGTATCCCGGCGGCGCGCCGATGAGACGGGAGACCGTATGACGTTCGCCATACTCGGACATGTCGATGCGCACCATGGCGCGTTCATCATCGAACAGGAACTCGGCCAGCGCCCGCGCCAGCTCGGTCTTGCCCACACCGGTTGAGCCGAGAAATATAAACGAGCCGATGGGATGGTTGGCGGACTGCAGTCCGGCACGGCTGCGGCGGATTGCATTGGCCACCGCCGAGACCGCCTCCTCCTGATTGATCAGCCGCTGATGGATGCGATCCTCCATATGGATCAGTTTTTCCTTTTCACCCTCCAGCATGCGTGTGATCGGGATGCCGGTCCACTTGGCTACCACCTCGGCCACGTCCTCTTCGTCCACCTCCTCCTTCAGCATCTTGCGGTCTTTTTGCAGGTCCACCAGCCGGCGGTTGCCCTCTTTGAGCTTTTTCTCCAGCTCGACCAGGCGGCCGTATTTCAATTCAGCGGCTTTGGCCAGATCGCCTTCCCGCTCCGCCGCGGCCATGGCCGTGCGGCTTTGCTCGATCTGCTCCTTGAGTCCGCGGATCTCACTGATGGCCTGTTTCTCCAACTGCCAGTGCGCTTTCAGCTGACGCCGCGATTCATCCAGTTCGGCCAGATCCTTCTCCACCTCCTGAAGGCGTTTGGCCGACGCCGCATCGCTCTCTTTCTTCAGCGCCTGGCGTTCGATCTCCAGCTGTTTATACTTGCGCTCAACCTCGTCCAACTCTGCCGGCATAGAGTCGATTTCGATGCGCAACTTGGAGGCCGCTTCATCGATCAGGTCGATGGCCTTGTCGGGCAGAAAGCGATCGCTGATGTACCGGTCCGACAACGCGGCCGCAGCCACCAGCGCGTTGTCCTGAATGCGCACGCCGTGATGCACTTCGTATTTCTCTTTCAGGCCGCGCAGGATCGACACCGTTTCCTCCACCGAGGGCGGTTGGATCAAAATGGGCTGAAACCGCCGTTCCAGCGCTGCATCCTTTTCAATGTGATTGCGGTATTCATCCAGCGTGGTGGCGCCGATGCAGTGCAGCTCGCCGCGCGCCAGCGCCGGTTTGAGCATATTGGACGCGTCCATGGCGCCTTCGGCGGCGCCGGCGCCCACCAGCGTATGCAGCTCGTCGATGAACAGAATGAACCGCTCCTCGCCCTCGTGGATCTCGCGCAGCACGGCCTTGAGCCGCTCCTCGAATTCGCCGCGAAACTTGGCGCCGGCGATGAGGCTGCCCAGGTCCAGCGCCATGATCCGTTTATTCTTTAGGTTTTCCGGCACATCGCCCTGAACGATGCGCTGAGCGATGCCCTCCACCACGGCGGTTTTGCCCACACCGGGCTCGCCGATGACCACCGGGTTGTTTTTCGTCCGTCGCGACAGCACCTGCAGCACGCGACGGATCTCATCATCGCGGCCGATCACCGGATCCAGTTTGCCGGTGGAGGCCAGTTCGTTAAGATCGCGGGCATAGCGCTTCAACGCCTGATACTTTTCCTCCGGCGCCTGGTCGGTCACCCGCTGCGAGCCGCGCAGCTCCTTGAGCACCGTAAGGATCACATCCCGGCTGACGCCGAATTCACGCAGCGTCTGGCCGGCGATGGTCTGATCTTCGCACAAACCGAGCAGAATGTGCTCAACGCTGACATAATCGTCCTTGAGCCGGCTCGCCTCTTTCACCGCCGTCTCCAGCACGGCGTTGGCGGCCGACGAGATATACATCTGCCCCAAGCCGCCGCCCTTCACCTGCGGCAACTGCTCGATGGCCGTCGCCGCGCGATTTCTCACCACGTCGGGCTCTTCGCCGATCTTTTTCAGGATCGTGCGGCTCATGGCATCCGCCGGCTCCAGCAAGACATAGAGCAGATGCACCGGTTCGATCTGCTGCTGTCCGTGCTCAGAGGCCAGCTGCTGCGCCCGGTTCAACGCCTCCTGGGATTTAACCGTCAATTTGTCAAAAGAGATCATACGCTTCGATACTCCCCATATTACAATGCCGGGCTTTTTTCAAGCCCGGCATCTTTACTCGCAGCCTTATTTCTTATCGTCCACTACTTCAAAATCCGCCTCCTCGGCGTCCGGCTTTTTCGGCTCATCCGAGCTGCCGGGTCCAGGCCCTGCGGCGGTCTCTGCGCCGGCGGTCTGGGCGCCGGCCGCTTCATACATCTTGCTGGCCATCTGGTGCAGCAGCTGGGTCAGCGCTTCGATGCCGGATTTGATCTCCTGCAGGTTCTCGGTCTTGACCGCTTCCCGCAGTCGACCGACGCCGGCTTCCAGTTTGTTCTTGGTTTCAGAATCGATCTTGTCGCCCGCATCCTTGATCTGCTTTTCCGTCTGATAGATGATCTGATCCGCCTGGTTGCGCGTGTCGATCAATTCGCGTTTCTTCTTGTCCTCAGCCGCATGCGCCTTGGCGTCACTGACCATCTTTTCCACCTCATCCTTGCTCAAACCCGTGGAAGCGGTGATGCGGATGGACTGCTCCTTATTGGTCGCCTTGTCCTTGGCGGAGACCTTGAGAATGCCGTTGGCATCGATGTCAAAGGTCACTTCGATCTGCGGCACGCCGCGCGGTGCAGGCGGAATGCCGTCGAGATGAAAACGGCCCAGCGTGCGGCTGTCCACCGCCATCTCACGCTCGCCCTGAAGCACGTGAATTTCCACCGAGGTCTGGCTGTCGGAGGCCGTGGAGAACACTTCGGATTTACGCGTCGGAATGGTGGTGTTTTTTTCGATGATCTTGGTCGCCACACCACCCAGGGTCTCGATGCCCAGAGAAAGCGGAGTGACGTCCAGCAGCAGCACGTCTTTCACGTCGCCGCCCAGCACACCGCCCTGAATCGCAGCGCCGATGGCCACCACCTCGTCGGGATTAACGCCGCGGTGCGGCTCTTTGCCGAACAGATCGCGGACAATCTGCTGCACCTTGGGCATGCGCGTGGAACCGCCCACCAGCACCACCTCATCGATCTGCTGAGCCGAAAGGCCGGCATCCTTGAGCGCGGTGCGGCAGGGCTCGACCGTGCGCTGAAACAGCGCGTCGCACAATTGCTCGAACTTGGCGCGGGTCAGCGTCATGCTCAGGTGCTTGGGACCGGAATCCGTAGCCGTGATGAACGGCAGATTGATCTCGGTCTGTGCGGTGGTGGACAGCTCGCATTTGGCTTTTTCCGCCGCCTCTTTCAAGCGCTGCACCGCCATGGGATCCTTGGACAGATCCACGCCCTCCAGCTTGACGAACTCATCCACCATCCAATCGATAATGCGCTGGTCGAAATCATCGCCGCCGAGGTGGGTGTCGCCATTGGTGGACTTGACCTCGAACACGCCGTCGCCGATCTCCAGGACCGAGATGTCAAAGGTTCCACCGCCCAAATCGAACACCGCGATTTTTTCATTCTTCTTTTTGTCCAATCCATAGGCCAGAGAAGCGGCGGTCGGTTCATTGATGATGCGGCGCACATTCAGTCCGGCGATCTCGCCGGCCTCTTTGGTGGCCTGGCGCTGGCTGTCGTTGAAATAAGCCGGAACCGTAATGACCGCATCGGTCACCTTTTGGCCCAGATAATCCTCCGCCGTCTGCCGCATCTTTTGCAGAATCATCGCCGAGATCTCTTGCGGCGTGTATTCTTTTTCCTCGGTTTTGACTTTGACCACATCGTTCTGGCCGCGGATGATCTTGTAAGGGACCTCCTCCTGCTCGCTATGCACTTCATCGTAACGCCGTCCCATAAAGCGTTTGATGGAATAGATCGTTCTCTGCGGATTAGTGATCGCCTGGCGTTTGGCCACCTGACCCACCAGCCGCTCGCCGGTCTTGGTGAACGCCACCACCGACGGAGTAGTGCGTGCGCCTTCGGAATTAGGTATGACCACCGGTTCACCGCCCTCCATCACCGCAACGCATGAATTAGTCGTTCCCAGATCGATTCCGATTATCTTTCCCATGGTAATGCTCTCCCTCTATGTTTAATAATGATATTTGCCCGCACAGACGAAAACTTTTACAGACGGATGAACTGCCAAGCCTGATCTGTACACTTGACTTCTTTAACCTAACAAATCTCATGCCAGGAGGTTTTTGCAGGAAATTATTATCCTAAAAAACAAAAAAACAGGCAGATAAATTGCGTTAAATTATCTGCCTGTACAAACAACTTCGTCTGCCATATCGCCTATTAATACGCCACAATGGCAGATAGACGGGCAAAAACGCACTCAAGCGGCTGCTTTGTCAGACTTGCTTTTATTGTCCTTGCTTTTATCAGCTGAAGAGCCGGCTGGTTTGCTGTCAGCGGGCTTGGGCTCGGTTCCTTTGGAGCCGGCAGATTCTTTGTTTTGGCTGCTTTCGCTGGAGACGGGCGGATGAGGGGTCGAGGCAGTGGAAGAATTGGTCTTTTTATAATCAGTAATATAAAAACCAGATCCCTTGAAAATCAGCCCCGTCCCCGCTCCCATCAACCGCTGAACCGGGCCGGCACATTGGGGGCAGGTCGCGATCGGTGCGTCGCTCATTTTCTGAAATGCTTCGAACCGGTGTTGGCACAGGGTACAGCGGTATTCGTACGTTGGCATATCCTATCCTCTTTCCTTTGCACAGACACTAAAAAGCCCGGCCGGGATGAGACATCCCGGCCGGGACCTTGCAGCGTTATTTCTTTTTCGGCACGCGCAGGGCGCGCAGATAGCTGTTGTCGCCGCGGAAGATGCGCAAGAGAACGACATCGTCCTCTTTCAGGCCTTTCACCGCCGCATTGTATTCGCGAACGGATTTGACCGGTTTGTTATTAACCGAGGTGATGATATCGCCACGCTCGATGCCTTTGCGGTCCGCCGGTGAGTTGGGTGCGACGCGGCTCACCACCACGCCGCTTACATTCTGCACGCCGAGCCGCTCCGCCAGTTGATCGGTCAACTCCTGCACGGTGATGCCCAGCTGTTGAGCCTGGTCTTCGCCGGCGACCGCGGTCTCTGTTTCGCCCTCAGAGGGACGTTCGCCCAATTTGACGGTCAGATTTCTCTCCTTCTGATTGCGCCAGACCAGCATATCGATGCTGGCGCCCGGCGCCATGCCGGCGACAAAATTGGTCAGCTGCTCAGAGCCGGCGATCTCGGTGTTGTTGATCTTGAGGATGATGTCATCTTTTTCCAATCCGGCTTTTTCCGCCGGTCCGCCCTCGACCACTTTTTGCACCAGCGCGCCGCTGACCCGAGTCAAGCCCATGGCCTTGGCCATGTCTTCATCCAGCGACTGCACATACACGCCCAGCCAGCCGCGAGTGACTTTGCCTTTGCTGATGAGCTGTTCCATAATGTTCTTGGCCAAATTGATCGGAATGGCAAAACCGATGCCCACGTTCGCCTGTCCAACGATGGCCGTGTTGATGCCAACCAGTTCGCCGCGCAGATTGACCAAAGCGCCGCCGCTGTTGCCGGGATTAATGGCCGCATCGGTCTGAATGAAATCCTGATAGGTGAGTCGTGACCCGCTGCCCAGGCCGGACAGGGAGCGTCCTTTAGCGCTGACGATGCCGGCGGTCACAGTGTTCTGCAGCTCATCGGAGAAGGGGTTGCCGATGGCCATCACCCATTCGCCGACTTGCAGTTTATCCGAATCACCCAGGTTGACGGTCGGCAGTCCACTCTTGTCGATCTTGATCACCGCTACATCGCTGCCAGGGTCCTTGCCGACCACCTTGGCTTCATACTCTTTACGATCGATGGTGACCGTGATCTCATCCGCATCGCTGATCACATGATTGTTGGTGAGGATGTAGCCATCCGGGTTGACGATCACACCCGATCCCAGGCCGCGCATGACCCGTTCCTGGCTGCCCTCCGGAAGATCGAAAAACTGACGAAAAAAAGGATCGTTTAAAAACGGATGGCTGGGCTGTTTGACGGTCTGAGTGCTGTTGATGGTCACCACCGCCGGGTTGGCGATCTGGGCGACATGAACAAACGCCTTGCTCAAATTCTGCAGCCCTTCCAGCTCTTCCGGCACCGGCGCATTGGCGCCCAGCGGCACCGCATTGCGGCCGGCGGCCACCTCTCCCACCAGTCCGCTGAAATTGGCCGACAGCACCAGCATGGCGGTCATGCCGATAAACACGCCGAGGAACAATAGCACGATATTCTTTCTGCTCTTCATGACATATCCTTTCATCATCTATCCGTTCGGTTATGGGAACGGAGATTGAACGAGACAAAAGCGATCAGGTTCCGCCCTAGTAATCCAAATCCATTTGACCGGCGAATTTTTTCAGCGTTTCTTTCGCCGTCTCCGAGGTCACCGCCGGTATTTCAACGCGAACCGACACGTAAAAATCACCCGTGGCTTGCGTGGTTTTAACGCCCAAGCCCCTGAGCTTGAACAGCCTGTCGTTCTGGGTGCCGGCCGGAATTTTTATTTCCACCGTCTGTCCGTAAACAGTGGTCACCTGAATGCTGGAACCAAGCAAAGCCTGCACCACATTGATCACCGCGGTGGAATACACATCCAGCCCTTGACGCCGGAAACGGGGATGGGGTTGAATATGAATGGTGATGAACAGATCACCGCGCTGCCGGCCGCCGGCTGAAACGCGGCCCTGGCCCGAAAGCCGGATCCGTTTGCCGTCCTCAACCCCGGCCGGAATGGTCACTGCAATTTTCTTGCTGCGCTCCCCCTCCAGAGTCACCATCTGCTTGCCACCACGCAACGCGGTCTCAAACGGCACCGTGATCTCAGCCTGCAGGTCCAGCTCCTCCGGCATGGCGGAAAAACCGTTGCCGCGGGACTGGTTTAAAAATTGCGAGAAAATGTCACTGAGGTTAAAATCATCAAAGCTGTAAGAACCACGCCCTCCGGCCCCAGGGCGCGAACGATAATCAAAACCGCTGAAATCAGTGGTCCCCAAACGGCGCATCTGATCATACTGCGCCCGTTTCTTTTCATCGCTCAACACCGAATAGGCTTCAGAGATCTCTTTGAACCGCTCCTCCGCCTTTTTGTCGTTCGGATGGGCGTCCGGATGATGCTTTTTGGCTAAAACCCGGTAGGCCTTTTTGATCTCCTCTGCCCCGGCCTTTTCATCAAGCCCTAATATTTTATAATAATCTTTGTTCATTCGTGCACACTGTTTTTTCCTCGTATAATAAAGCAATCACCGTGCCAAAGCGCAGAACAAAGATTAAACACTTTGAATACAAAAGCTTAAGAAAAACAGCTTAAGAGATGACTCTTGCCATATTGGCATAAATAGGCAGAAATTGTCATACTCGTATGATCGTCAGGGCATTTGCGTTTGCAGCCGGTTCACAAAACGAGTATCATGAGAAACGCCCCCTTCCTCTCACGATAAAAGGGGGCGCTCATCATTAATCGTGGTTGCGGATCATGATCAGCCGGATCAGCTGCACCACCGCCATGGCAGCGGCAGCCACATAGGTCAAAGCGGCTGCGTCCAGGACGCTCTTGGCTCCCTGAATCTCATCGTTGCGTAAAAAGCCTCCGCTGGTCAACTGCGCCAGGGCGCGACGGCTGGCATTGAACTCGACCGGCAAAGTCACCAGTGTGAACGCCACGGCGCCGAGGAACATCACGATGCCGATGGTGACGAGAATGTCCATGCGCATCAGCATGCCGCCGAGGAAAAGGGGAATGGCCAGCTTGGAACCGATGTTGGCCACCGGCAGGATAGTGCTGCGCAGCGAGAGCGCGGAATAGGCGGTGTGGTGTTGAATGGCGTGACCGGTTTCATGCGCCGCTACGCCCAATGCGGCCAACGAATTGGAATCGTACACCGGCTCTGAGAGCCGCAGCACTTTGTTCGTTGGATCGTAATGATCGGAGAGCGACCCCGGCACGGTCTCGACTTTGACATCGTCGATGCCGTTGCGCTGCAACAGCATGCGCGCCACCTGCGCTCCGGTCATGCCGGAAGCAGCCCGGCGTTCGCTCATCTTTTTAAAGGTGCTGCTCACCTTCCACTGGGCATAAACGCTCAGGATCAAGGCCGGCAGCAACAACATCATATCGTTCATGGTAAACATCGGATACCTCCTGTCTATAAGGGTCTTTCTATTAGATAGCGTTGGGGGTAAAAGGGTTCACCAAATCTTGAAAAGCACGTGGCCTAAAACCACTCCCCCTTCGCTGACAATTTCAACGCGCCAATCGCCGGATTGTTTCCGGTACATCTGCCGTCGGCTCCACACCCGTATCTTATTGCCGTGCACGATCATCTTTTTTTCGAACACCACGATTCCATTCTCGATCCAGCGGTGGAAGACGGTCACCGGGCCCTTGGGAGCGGTCAACACCGAGTAACAGTATAAATAGTCCACGCGCCGGTCATAGGCGGATTTGATGAGCAGCGGCCGGCCTTCGTGCACGTCCAGGCAGACGACCGCGCGGTTCAGTGAAATGGGGCCGTGCAGCGTCTCGGCCTGCGCCCACACCGTGTCGGCCTCAGCCGTGCGTTCCCCGGCGACGGTGGGCGGGCGCGAAGGACCGGGGCGTTCCACCCGCCACAGCATCCAAAGAAACAAACCCAGCAGGGCGGCGAGGAACCATTTAATCCAGCGAGAGCGAACGTGAACGATTCGGATCATAGACGGCTGCGTTCATCAACATCGTTTGATCATGATGAGCTTGTTCCCTTCCGGAGTGTTGCGTTGATAGCTCACCGCGTCCATGGAGCGGCGAATGATATGCAGCCCCATGCCGCCGGTCTGTCGCGCCGCGGCCGCGGCCATCACATCAAAGTCAGCGTCGGTCGCTTCAAAACCGTCGCCCTGATCGATCACCTGAATTTCGATCTGTTGCGGCGAGGCGTAGACCACCACGGTCATTTGTTTCGTCGGATCCGAGTGATAGGCGTGCTCCACCACATTGAGACAGGCCTCATACACCGCCAGCTTGATCTTGTTCACCTCATTCTCAGAGAAGGCGAGGCGGCGGCCGATCTGGACGACAAAATCGCAGGCTTTGTACACCACATCGGGACGGCTGGGGATCGACAACGATTCGCCCATTCGTCCGTTGGCGTTCGCGTGGGGCATAACCTCCGCCTGATCCGTTTCCGCTGCTTTGGCCTCTTCTACGATGTGCAGATAGCCCAAAGGATCAAAACCGCTCAGATCATCTCCTGTGCGGCCGAACAGATTGATCAGGGTAACCTCTCCGCCATGGCGGCGCGCGCGGGCGGTCAATTCGAGCAACAGCACGATCAGGCTTGGCGGCAGTTCGTCGAGATGAGACAGATCGATAACAAAGGCGCGGATCCGGTTGCGATACTGCTCATCGAACGCCGCGAGGATGCCCGGGATCAAAGAGATATCATGCGCCGAACCCAGCGGCGTCAGTCGCACCAGATCCGGGCGATCAAAGGTAATTCGAACGAGGTCGTTTAGCATGCCGGATTCTGAACGTCGGTTAATTGATATTTGAGAACCTTGCCGAGGATCGTCTTGGGCAGTTCCTGTTGAAAAACGATTTTTTTCGGCATTTTATATTTAGCCAGCTTGCCGGTGCAAAAAGCGAGGAGATCGCCTTCATTGAGCGCTTGCCGGGGCTTGGGCACCACAATCGCCTTGACCACAGCGCCGTAATGGACGTCCGGCATGCCCACCACCGCCGCCTCCGCCACGGCCGAGTGCTCGAGCAGAACGGCCTCCACCTCGCTGGGATAGATGTTGTACCCGCCGGAAAAAATGATCTCCTTTTTGCGCTCAATGACATAGAAGAAGCCGTCTTCATCCTCATAGCCGATGTCGCCGGTGAACAACCATCCATCGGCCGATCGCACGCGTGCGGTCTCTTGCTCCTCCTGCCAATAGCTCTCCATGACCTGCGGTCCGCGCACCTGGACTTCTCCGATCTTGCCAACACCCAGCGGTTGCTGAGTGAACAGGTCGCAGATGCGGGCTTCCGTGTTGGGCAGCGGCAGG
>CAZKQR010000005.1:0-31426 GCA_964554965.1 uncultured Cytophagia bacterium
CCACCTGGCGGATCACCAGACCGATATAGATCGAATTGGTGACCAAGTAACGGCGCCAGAGCCTCTTTGGTTCCTGCAGCACGCGGTAGAACCACTCTAATCCGCTGCACTGCATCCACAACGGCGCCCGTTTGACATAGCCGGCCAGAATGTCAAAGCTGCCGCCCACTCCGTGAATCACCGGCGTCGCCAAATCAGTTTTATATTTGCGCACCCATTTTTCCTTCATCGGCGTGCTCATCCCCACCAGCAGGATATCCGCCCGGGAAGCGGCGATGGCCGCCACCGCCTCACGCTCCTGCTCAACCGAGGAAAAATAGCCGTGGCGATAGCCGGCGATCTGCAGTTTGGGATAACGCCGCTGCACGTTGGCCACCGCTCGTTCGATCAACTCTGGTTTGGAGCCCAGCAGATAAATCCGGTAGCCTCTTTCCGCCGCCACTTTGATAAGCTGATTCATCAGATCGGTTCCGTTCACCCTTCCCGGCAGCGGTTGCGCCAGCACCTGGGAGGTCCAGACGATCGGCACGCCGTCAGCGCCCACCAGATCCGCGGTACGAATGATCTGGGCCAGTTCCGCATCCTCCCGCGCACGTACGATTTTTGCCGCGTTGACCAGCACGATGTGCTGGCAGCGTCGCGCCGGTATACCGGCGACCAGGCGCTCTACACACTGCTGCAGGGTCATTTTATCCACCATGAAGCCCAGGATGTTTGCGCGGCCGTTATGACCGGCCACCACCCTTGTTGGCCGCTTTGTTTCCCCCCCTACTTTCGCGGGTTCTTTCACCAGATCTTGTCCATTCATAACTCACATCCGTCTGATTGATTCGCGCTTTCCACCCCGCATCCACGATAAAGGCGCTCGTAAGCGGCAACCATCGCCTTCATGTCATACTTTCTTTTAACCATCTCATGACCACATCGCCCCATCGTTGCGCCACGGTCCGGTTGCATCAAAATGTCGAACAGAGCCTTGCCCAGCGCCTTGGGATCCTCCGGCCTGACGATCAAACCGGTTCGTCCATGTTCCACCAGGTCGCTGTTGCCGGGCACATCGGTTACAATCACCGGCTTGGACAGCGCCATGGCTTCTAAAACAGCGTTTGCACAGCCCTCGCTCTGTTTGGAGGTCAAGACCACCACATCCATATTGGCCAGATAATCCGCCACCTCTTTCACCGCACCCACGAGCTGAACCCGGTCACTGAGGTTCCACACCTGCACCTTGTCCTCGATCTCCTGCCGCATAGGGCCATCTCCCAGCAGCAGAAATTGCACGTCCGGCATTCTTTGCAGCAGCCAGCGTGCGGATTGCAAAAATGTAATCGGATCCTTTTGGGCAAAAAGCCTAGCCACCATGCCGACCACCGGTCGGTCCGGCGACCAATTCAGCTCAGCCCGAGTCCGTCTGGGTTGCAGACGATCCCAATCGAGGCCGTTGTTGATCACGCTGATCCGGTTCGCAGGAATCCCATATTTCAGGCAAAACCTGCGCCCCGCCTCACTGTTGGCTGCCACCACCGTGGCATGGCGCATCGCATAGTGCTCGAAAAAATGGTATAAACGGCTGCCAAAGGACGAATAAACCGCGCTGGCGTTGCGCTCAGCCATAATGGTTCTCGGCACACGGCCCCACCAGGCGAGAAAAAGCCCCACTAATCTGGCTGAAACGTTGCACGCATGAATCACATCAAAGGGATGTGAACGCATAATTCTTGTTGCCGCATACAAGTATGCAAAATCCATGCCCGATTTTTTATGCAGGCAGAACAGCCGAACATTCGGAAGGCCGGCGAACTCGGCGTGCATGGCGCCGCCGTGGTAAAAGACCATCAGGCTTGGTTCGAACCGCGTCCGGTCCAGATCACGAAGCAAATAATAGAGTTGCCGCTCTGCACCGCCGATCCCCAGGGAAGGGAGAATAAATAAAACCCTGATTTTCGTCGCAGCCGCAGCCTCCTCACGCATAGCCAAGGGCCTTTAATTTTTCCCAGGTCTGCTTATCAAAACCGGGCTGAGCTTGATTGGCCTGATGCGGCTGCAGGCGGGAACGCCATTTTTGTAATTGGCGGACAAATTCGTTGCCGCGCGGATCGTGGCCGAACAGATTATGCTGTTCATCCGGATCCTGTCGCAGATCATAGAACTCGTGCTGTCCATCCGAGGTCCAGATCAGTTTGGCCTCGTGGGTGCGGTAGCAGCACAGATCGCGCAGGTACTGACTAAAGTCTTCCTCCTTCAATCCCGCTCCTTTTTCCAGCCATCGCTGCACCATCATGGTCGCTGAATCGCTTTCGATATACACCGCCTCGCGCGCCGGGGCATGAAGAAAAGAGACGCCGTCGCTCGGTCCGGGCTCTATACCCATAGCCTGCAGACAGGTGGGCAGAATATCAACGGATTGCACCAGCCGGTCATCTGTGTCTTTGCGGCTCGACCATGCGCCAAAACGCACGATGAGGGGAACGCGGACCAGGCTTTCGTAGAGATTGAACGCATGCCAGACGTAGCCGTTCTCGCCAAAGCACTCGCCGTGATCTGCCGTCACAATCACCATGGTCTGGTCCATCAGATTTCGCCGGCGTAAAAAATCGAATAGCCGTCCCAGACGCCAATCCAGATAGGCGATCTCGCCGTCGTACAGGGCTTGATGGTTCTCCATCTCTCCGGCAGTGAAAGCTTTTTTGCCGCCGTAATAGGGAGCTGGATCAAAGCGGAGATAATCCCATTGCCGCAACCAGCCTTCAGGAAAAAATCGCTTGCGATAGGGTTTGGGCGGAAAATAGGGGGAATGGGGCTCCTGATAATGCACATAGGCGAAGAACGGCCGCTCCGGTTGCTGCTCCAGCCAATGAAAGATCGCTTGCTCCGTGGCCGCTGCGCCGTCGTCGCGGCTGAGACTTTTCTGTCTAGTCAGCGAATCCGCCGCGTCACGCACCATGGTCTTGACGGCCAAGGGGATGCGTTGTTTCAACCGGCTCCATCCCGCCGTATGCGTCCGCTGTAAAGATCCAGACGCTGTCGCCGCCTGCGCGCCACCAACGCCGCGATAATAAAAATCATCAAACCCCCGGTTCAGTCCGGTCTGGGCCGTGATGTAGAGGTTGTTGGAAAAGCAGGCGGTGCGATGTCCCGCTGCCTGCATATGGTCGGCCAGCGTCGGCACATCCGCATCCAGATAATAGCGCTGATTGGTATAGCCATGGCTGGTGGGATAACGGCCGGTGAGCAGAGAAGCCACAGCAGCGCCGGTCCAATTGGAAGCGGAAAAGGCATTGTGAAACAGCACTCCTTCTTCAGCCAGCTCGGCCAGGTACGGAGTGGTCTCTTTGGCATATCCATAGGCGGAAAGGTGATCCGCGCGAAGACTATCGATAGAGATCAATAACAGGTTCGGCTTTTTCATCGTTGGTCCATCACAAAGTTGAGTATATTTTGCGCCCGCTTTTCCCAGGTGTACTGGCGGGCCTGTATATAGGCCCGGGTTGCGATGCGGGCCGCCAGCTCCTCATCCTGCAGCAGCCGTTCAACGGCGCTGACCAGGGCGGTGGGATTCGCGGCAGGGACCAGCAGGCAATTGTCCTCATGCGTCAACACCTCACGCAGCACGGCAAGCTCGCCGGCTACGATCGGCCGTTTGGCCGCCATGTATTCAAAAAGTTTTAACGGAGAAGTGTACGCATGAATGGAGCCTTCCGCCACATTCGGCAGCACCAGAACATCCGCAGCCGCTTGATAGAGCGGCACCTGACTGGGCGCCACTCTGCCTGTGCAATACAGATTGGCCGGATCCCGTTGCTCTGTCGCAGCCTCGCCTCGATCGCCGACGAACAAAAACAGCACATCAGGCAAAGCCAGTGCAGCGGCCTGGACAAACAGCTCTGCGCCTTTGCCCGGTTTGCTGGATCCGGAATAGACCACCAGCTTGTTAAAAGAGCATGGCAGGTTCACCACCTTTCGTGCTTCCTCCTTGGAAAGCGGCGGTTCGACGCGCCACTCGGCTTGCCGCTCGGCAAGCCGCTCGGCAAGCCGCTCCTCGCGGATTCCATCGGCGGCCACCAGCACCTTGTCAGCCGCCACGCCCAGGCAAGCGGTCAGATCCGCTTTCAGCGCATGCGAGATGGCGATCACGCCATTGCAGCGCTGCAGAACCGATCGAAAGAAGAAGGCGGGTTGCTGAGCCAGGCTGTGCGCTTCAAAAGCAATAACGATCGGCTTGTTGCGGAAAAACCTTTGCCGCAACCACAGTCCGATCATCGCCGCATTTACGCTGCGGCTGTAAAGCAGCAGCGGTTCGCCGGCCGCAACCACCCGCAGGCGACGATACAACCACAGGCTCATCGTCAGCCACACCGATGCGCCGCCCAACAGCGGAATGCGCCGGCGGCCGGGGGATGATGGACGGCTCAAGCTCAACAACGAGGGCGTTGTGGCCACACCAAAGTTGTCCGGTGTGCCGTAAAACTGCGCCAGCTCCGCCGGACTGCCGGCGCCCACTCCCGGGTACCAGGGCCTAACCAGCGTCACCTCTGCACCGGTGCGAGCGAATGCAGCGCACATGTTCACCTGCTGAATGGAGGCAGCGGAAGGACCCGGAATCCTCTCGTTGGACAGGTACAGCAGACGGAGTGTGGCGGCAGGATTCACCTCAGCCCCGCTCATGTCGAAAACGCATGACCACCCAGTAACTGAGCGCCGCGCGCATCACCGTGATGATCAGCAGCGCCCAGGCCGCACCGACCACGCCCTGCGTGGCCAGCAATCCGGTCAGGAGAAAAAAGTAGAGAATCATGCTGACGATCGTATAGCGCAAATGCACCACCAGGGCCTTTTGCCCTAACCGGCCTACGATCAGACTGGATGACAAACTGTACATCAGACGAAACACGCCGGCCACAGCGAGAATTTTCAGCAGAGGTACGCCCGCGTCATATTTGCCTTTATACAAAAGATGCAGCAGCGGTTCAGCGGTCACGGCCAGCAATATGGCCAGCAACACCGCAGTCAGCGTGACGCCGGCGGTCAGCAGCCGGAAACGGGTGCGTTCATTTCTGCCGAATTCAGGCACCCAGACATACTTGGCCGCGCGAGCGAGAATATTGAACAACTGGGCCGGCACCAGAACCGCCGCATACAAGCCGAGAGAGGCGTAATCGAGAATTTTTGGAATGATCAGCGTGTCCAGGGACGAAAGCACATCTACAGACACCTCTACTCCCATAAGGATGATGCCGGCTTGGTGCATCTCCGCCGGTACCGGCCGGCTGCCCGAAGGGATTTTAGCCAGCCCATACCACAGATTAAAGCAGCCCATCACCACCACCAGGCCGAGATAGAACCCCATGGCCCCCGTCTTGTTCATGCCGATGGTAAAATAGGCGATCATCAGCACGAAAAAAAAGAGACCGCGAAAACCGTTCTCCATGAGCACGGCCGGCACGTAATGCCGCTGGCTGCGCAGCAGATTGGCCAGGAACAGCGTTGAACAGAAAAAAAGCACGGCGACGAACAGAGCCGCGCTGGTCGGCAGCGGCAGCCGGTAGATAACCGTTGCACCCGCCACGCCGATCAGGGTCAGACCGGCCGACACGGCGAGGATCTTGGTCATGGCTCTTGGCCAGTCATACTCGGAAGGCGGATGTTTGCTGAAATAACGAGCGGTGGCGATGCCCTGTCCCCAGATCGCCAGGAACGGCAGAAACAGCACCAGCATGCGGATCAGGCTGAACTCGCCGAAATCCGCATCCGACAACAGGCGGCCGAGAAACAGCGACGAAAGAGAGGCGAAGACCATGATCACCGACAGCACCAGTGAAACGCCGCCGATATGATACGCCATTTTTTTCAGCACGCCGACTCCTCGTCCGACAGGACATAGAGCGCAGCGGTCAAGGCCAGCAAAAGATAAAACTGCGCGTTGCCGCCGGGCGGATGCTTGTCGACAAAACCGTGGATGGAAAACGCGCACAGCCCGGCCAGTATGCTGATGGCAGAGACGGAGACAAAAGCGGACCGGCTGCGAAAACACTTGGCCAGCGTCGACAGGGTGACGATCAACAACCAGAGAAAGAGCGACAATCCCAGCAGACCGGTCTCTCCTGCGATCAGCAGATACATGTTGTGCACCGGCCGTGCGATGGTGGTAAAGCGTCGGCCGATGAGGGTGTCGTTGTACTCGCGCATATTGACCGCATAATTATTGATGCCGACGCCGCCAAACGGGTGGTCCTTGATAATGGACCAGGCGATCTGAAACATGGGGATGCGGCCGATGGCCGAATTATAGTCTTCGCCGAACAGACGGTTCTCGATGGTCTCGGAGAACAGCAGGCCCACAGAGGACAGAATGATGAGAAAAAAAACAGCCAGTCGCAAAATGCGTCCCAGCGCCACATGGCGGTTGCGGACCAGCCAGAAAAAAAACATCAGCATGGCGACCAGCACACCGATCCAGCCGCCCCGCGAGCCGGTCCGGATCATTCCCGCCAGGCCGAAGCCGAAACTGAGGCCGGCAAAAATTTTGAGGCCGCGCTTTTTTTCCAGCAGCGATAGACCGAAGCAGAGCGGCAACAGCAGTTCGAGATACATAGCCAGCCGGTTGGGGTGCCCCAGGGTTCCACCGACGCGTTCCAGGCGGCCGTATTCGCCGGTATCCACCTGCATCTCGCCCAACAGATCCAGGGCGAGCGACCGGCCGCTGACCAGCTGCAGAATCGCCAGAGCTCCTTCCAACAAAACCGTCGCCGTGAGCACGCGCAGGACCAGGCGGATGTCGTCCTCACTGCGCAGCTGATTGGCGACGATGAAATACAAAATCAGGGCTTTGCTCATCTGCGCGATCTCCATGATCGCCAGATCGCTGCGCGGCGCCCACAGCAGCGTCAAAATGCACGCCTCCAGATATAAAAACGCCGGAACCGTGATGCGCGGAAAAAAATGAAAATAGCGTTTTTTCAGCGCCACGGTATCGACAATCCACCAGAGCAGCAGCAGCACCACCAGAACATCGCGCACCGACACACCGATCGTCGCCGCGCCGGCCTGGTTTTCGAACAGATGCTTAAAATTGACGTCCAATGCGATCGGCAGACTCAGGGTGACGGCCATGAGCAGAAAGCGGCGGAAATCGGCTGCCATCATGGCGACAAAGGGGAACGCCAGCGTGAGGATGGCCACCGGGGCAAACCGGCCCGGTAGATCGGAAAAGCGGATGACCAGCAGGCCGGCCAGCAATCCGCCGGCCAGGAACAACGCCGCCTGCCAGGTGAGCATTTTTTTCACTGCCGTTTGCATGAAGGGATCCTGGTTCCTTCTAGTTACAATCTGCCGTCGGCTGTGACACGGCGACCATCTCCGTTTCGCTTGCGCCGGCACGTTGCAGCAGCGCCGTCACACCCAGCGCGGTCCAGATCAGAATCAGCGGCTCTATGGGAATCCGATAGCGCACCTCCGAGTAGATCATCGAGTATCCCGCGCTCAAGCTGATAAACGTCAGCAGCCACAACCAGGTGATGCGGCGGTCGAGCCGGCGGGAGAGCACCGCTCCATAGACCGCCAGAAGAAAAATCGGCGCCATGACCAGAATGCTGGGCCATTTGACCCATTGCCAATAATCGCCATGGACTTGCATGCGCTGGTCCTTGGCGTGAAGCTGGGCGCGATAGGCGGGCTGCGCGGTGTCCAGCCGGTCCGGATAGAGCGCCCAGAAATGTCCCAGCTCATAAACCATGTGCTGCGCAGTGGCGGCCGGATGAAGCAGGTAATGACGAATGGTGTTCAGCAAGCCGTCCTCGTTGGTGCCGGTGGGGTGGTCTTTGAAGTGACGGACCGTGGACTGGAATCCGGAAGCGATCTCCTGCTCCTGCGCCGCGCGATCCTGCAAATTCGGCAGCGCGGTGTGCGGCAACGGCTGCGACAGCGTCACGCGGCCGTAGTGCATGTAATTGCGCAGGGTCCACGGCGCCAGAACCACGGCCATGACGCCGGCAAAGACCAGCAGAGACGCCCATCGTGGTTTGCCCCTGCTCCCCAGCAGCCAGATCATCCAGAACGGCGCGATGAAAAAAAATGAAGCGACCGTCAACGTCGCCAATCCGGCAAAGACGCCGCTGGCCGCCAGGTACACCTTGTTTCCGTTCCGTTCGCCCTGAACCAGACAATAGGCTGAGAGCGTCAGCAGCAGAGCGTACAAATTGGTCGGATAGAGAATGCCGGTGATGAGAATGAAATGCGGAAAGAGTGCGGCAAACAGAGCAGCCCATCGCGCCGTCCGCTCGCCGTACAGGGCGGCCGCCAGACGATAAATCGTCCAGCACAACAGCACCCCCAAAACGGCTTCAACCAGGCGCATGGACAAAAAAGAGCGGCCGAATAAACTGTATACCGCTGCCATGACCAGCGGATACAACGGCGCACGGTGATATTTTTCACCAAAACCCTGTCCGTCCAGCAGGCTGTGAGCCGCTTTATCATAATGGCGGGCATCGCTGAAATAATAGCTGTCGGGATTCAACAGACAGACGAACAGCAGACGAATCAGCAGCGCTGCCACTAGAATCGTTTTCAGCGTAAGCCTGCGTTCCAGAGAAAACCAGATATTCATCTCTTCTTTCCGAATCATTTTACGGGCATCGCTTGGTCGCAGCGATCCGTTTGCTTGTTCATAGGGCGGTTGCGCACCAGGCCGTACCACTGCCCCACACCGTAACACACATGCGTGCCGATGAACAGAACGCAGAGAGGCAGAGTGAGCGCCGGCTGACGATGGCGCACAGCGATCCACAGGCTGTAACACGCCATGGTGATCCCATAAGCGGCCGGCAGCAGCGGAAACCACCAGGCGGCCGGGATCGAGCCCACCAACCCCATCGGCAGCAGCAGGACCGGATCGATCTCGCGCGGATGCCGGCGCATCAACCACATCCGCCCTTTGCCGTAAACGAACATGTTGTGAAACCAGGCGCGCATCGTGGACCGCATTCCATGGATGATGGTCGCATTCGCCAGGTAATACATAGAAAAACCGGCCTGTTGCAGCCGATAGCTGAGATCGCGATCCTCTCCGATGTTGTAAAAGGTCTCATCAAAGCCGTCCACTCGCTGCAGGGCGGACTTTTTATACAACACGTTCAGCGTCGGCAGATGGGGCGTCTTCTGATCCTGTGGATAGCAGCGGCCCTGCACTGAACTGTGGCTGCCCAGATAAGAGTTTAAAAACAGCCCCAGACTACGATAAAACACAGAATCGCCGCCGGGCGGTACGTTCGATCCGCCTACAGCGGCCAGATTCGACGAAGGCACGGCATGGCGCTGCATGCCGGTCATCAGCGTGGTCAACCAGTCGGACGGCGCCCGGCAGTCCGCGTCGGTAAAAGCCACCCAATCGTAACGCGCGCTTCGCCAGCCGATGTTCCGGCTGACCGCGATGCCGCGCTGCGGATTGATCATATACCGCAGCCGCGAATAGATGAGGCTCAATCGCTCGAGCTCCGCCAGGGTGCGGTCGGTCGATTGATTGTCCACCACCAGCACCTCCCACTCGCCCGCATAGTCCTGGCACAGCACCGACTGCAGACAGGCGGAGAGGGTCTCTCCGGCATTGTAACAGACGATCACGACAGACACAGGCGGGAGGCTCTGGGAACTTGATTCCGCTATGACGGGATTCTCGGCAGTCATCCGCGTTTCAATCCGCCGGTTTGTTCACTGCCCGCTGCCGGCCGCAGGGGGCTGGACAGGACCGGCCCCATCCCGGCGACGCGCCACAAAACGGCCGATGGCCAATTCATGAACGCATCCCCACAGCAGATGATCGATCGCCTCTTTGGGGCGATGCACGATGGGCAGGCCGTGACGGTTAAAGCTGGTGTTCAGAACCACCGGCACACCGGTCAGTTCGTAAAATT
This sequence comes from uncultured Cytophagia bacterium, assembly GCA_964554965.1. GTDB lineage: Bacteria > Zhuqueibacterota > Zhuqueibacteria > Residuimicrobiales > Residuimicrobiaceae > Anaerohabitans. The sequence goes on from CAZKQR010000005.1 coordinate 9,909, forward strand.
TTTTAATCACCCGGTAATAGGGCTCATTGTTCGGACGCACGCTGTGCACGCGGGCCGTGTTGTCGACATGAATGGCAGCGGCGATCTCGTTTTCTTTGCCGGCGATGACATCGAACGCCATGGTCATAAAGGGCGAGGGACAAAAATCCTTAAAGTAGAGAGAGCCGTATTCTTCCAGACAACTGGGGGCAAAGGGCATGAACCACTCCCGGTTCTTCATCTGGTGGTTGATGATGTCGCGCGTCTGCGCCGAACGCGGATCCGCCAACACGCTGCGCCGGCCCAGTGCGCGCGGGCCCCATTCTTCCCGGCCCTGAAACCAGCCGATCACTTTGCCCTGGGTCAGCGCCGAGGCCACATACTCGGGCATGCGTTCGCCCAGATCCTCCCAGACCACCTGATCGCAGATCTTTAGTTCAGCGAGTATCTGCTCATCGCTGAACGCATCTCCCAGGTCTGCATCGTGCAGCTTGAAGCCGGCCCCGCGGCCGTTTTTCTGATGATAGAGCTCCAACGCCGCGCCCACCGCCGTGCCGCCGTCGCTGGCATGGGGATGGACGAAAACCTGATCGATGTAGGGCAATTCTCTGATGAGCTTGTTGACCTTGACGTTCAAAAACGTGCCGCCGGCCAGCGCCACATCGCGAAAGGCAAAACGCTGGTGCAGAGATTCAACAAAACCAAGGATGCGTTCCTCCAACAGCCGCTGCGCCGCAGCGGCCACATGCTCCTTGCCGTAGGTTTTGATCAACTGCATGATGCGCCGGCCGGAATGGGTCTTCATCAACACCTCATCGCGCGGCACCATGATATAGTCCACCCAGTAGGGATAGCCCTTCCAGTGGCCGTCGGTGTGTTCAAACACCATGTCCTTGATCAGGGGATAACAGACGTCGGGATCGCCGTAGGCGGCCAGCCCCATGGTCTTGCCCTCCCCATCCATATAGCGCAATCCCAGACAAACGGTAAAAGCCGAGTACCACAACGCGGTTGCGTAAAAGGGGATTTCCTCCACCAGCGTCATCTTGCCGTCGCGGCACAGATAGATCTCGCCGGCGATGTTTTTGCCGTTCGCATTGGGACCAAAGCCGTCCATGCTGATGGTCAACGCTTCGTCAAAACCGCTGCAGCGATAGGCGCTGGCGGCGTGGGTGCGATGGTGATCCAGAAAGACGATCTTTTCCTCCGGCACGCCCAGGGGACGGAGTCCATTGCGAAACGTGGCCGGCTTGTACATTTTGAACACATTGGGCGCCAGATACTTGAGCAGGCCGCTGAATTGGTGGCCCACCAGCCCGGCCAGGGAGCGCGGCAGATCCCATAGGGAGCGGCAGAACAGGTCGGCGTAAAAGCCCGACGGCGGATACCCCACCGCCCAATAGTCCACCTGATCCGGGGTCAAGCCGCCATAGCGCAGGGCCGACCGCAACGCCTGATGGGGAAAGCCCATCTCATATTTAACTCGAGTGTAGCGTTCTTCCGAAGCGGCAAACAAAATCTCCCCATCGCGCACCAGCGCGACACTGCTGTTATGATGGCTGCCGGCGACGTCGTTTAAGCCGATTATGTTCATTCGATCGATTCCCTTATTAGGTGTACGCCTTGATCGCCGCTCTTGCCAGCGGAACGGATCATGGAATAATGCTTGGGTGACGGCAAGAGATAATAAGGCCGTTGCAGCCTTAGCGGCTTGGCGGGCGGACCTCGATGCCGAGCATGCTCAGGAAAAAAGAAGAAAAAATGATCTGCGCGCCGATGATCATCAGGGTGGAGCCCAAGATAGCCGGCCGAACCTGATCGAGTGTGCCGAACCCTTTGGATATCCAGGTGACCAATATATAGGCATCTGTGAGAAAACCAAGGAGAAAGATCACAAAACCCAAGATCAGTCCCCGTTCCAGGTTAAAAAGATGAAACGCACGGGTGAGCGCAGGCGTTTGCGGCACAAAATGATGGGTAACGCTGAAAATTTTCGCGTAAATGCCCAGGCTGATGATCTGAAAACCGAGGATGGCGAACAGGCTGCCCAGCACCATCACATGGACATCCACCAGGCGGTTGAAAATACGGATCGGGCCGGGCAGCAGCGCGACCAGACTGGTCATGCCGAGAACGAACAGCAGCACGCCCGGCCAGATATAGAGATGAGTCGGGCTGTAAATCAGCATAAAGCGCAGATGGCGCCATCCGTCGCGAAACGAACGCAGATGCGGCGGCCGGTTGCGGCCGTCCTTGTACAGCACGATGGGAATTTCGCACATTCTCAATTTGAGCAGGCCGGCGCGGATGATCATCTCGGAGGCGAACTCCATGCCGCCGGTGCGCAGGTCCATTTTCTCAAAAGCGGTTTTAGTAAAAGCCCGCATGCCGCAGTGCGCGTCCGCAACACCGGTATGATACATGAGGTTTAATAGGCCGCTCAACAGCGGATTACCGATGTAGCGATGCAGCCAGGGCATGGCGCCCTTTTCAATTCCGCCCTTGAAGCGGTTGCCGATGACCACCTCATACCCGGCCTCCAGCTGATCGAGAAAACGGCCGAGATCGCCGAAATCATAGGAATCATCGGAATCGCCGATAACGATCCATTCGCCCAGGGCCGCGCCGATGCCGGCGTGGTAGGCGTACCCGTATCCTTTGCGAGTCTCGTGCACCACCCGCGCGCCCAGCGATTCCGCCAACGCCACCGATCCATCGGTGGAACCATTGTCCGCAATGATGATCTCATACTCCAAGCCGCGGGCCTGCAGAGCGGTGTGCGCCTTTTTGATGCAGACCGCCAAGGTCACGGCTTCGTTCAGGCAGGGCATGACCACAGAAACACGGATGCTCATTGTCCATTCGCCTTGATTAATACCGGCAGCGTCTTGAGCAATATCTTGATATCGAGCAAGACCGACCACTGATCGATGTATTGCAAATCCAGCCTCATCCAATCATAAAAACGCACCTGATTGCGGCCGTAGATCTGCCATAAACAGGTCAGGCCCGGCCGCATGCTGAAGCGCCGTTTCTGCCAGCGTTCATCCATGCCCGCGACATCGCGCAACGGCAACGGCCGCGGCCCCACCAGGCTCATCTCACCGCGCAGCACGTTGATCAACTGCGGAGTTTCATCAAGACTGGTGCGTCGCAGCCAGCGACCGATGGGGGTGATGCGCGGGTCGTTTTGTATTTTAAAATTCGGACCGTCCGCTTCGTTGAGCGCCTCCAGTTCCTTCTGCAGGTTCTCAGCGTTCGTCACCATGGTGCGAAATTTGATGATGTTGAAGCGGCGGCGGTTATAGCCCACCCGCTCTTGACGAAAGAACACCGGCCCCGGCGAACTGACCTTGATGAGCAGGCCGATCACCGCAAACAGTGGAACCAGAATCACCAAGGCGCAAACGGCGAACACCAGATCCATGAGTCGTTTGGCCCAGAGGTGATCCAATTGTTTGCGCGATCCACTGAAAATGGTCAACACCGGTTCGCCGGCCAATTCATAAGCAGCGGTCCGGGCGACCTGCAGTTCGAACCAGTTCGACGGCACGCGGCAGAGAATGCCGACTTCCTGGCACTGGTCGGCGATCCGCCGGATGCGATCATAATAGGATTTGATCGGCAGCGCGATAAACACCTCATCCACCACATGGGTTTCCACATACCCGGGAAACTCGTCCAGGGAACAGAGCCGCCTGACTTGAGGCAGCTCCTGCAGCGCAGAGCCGGCATACTCGTCGTCGATGAATCCCAGCAGACGATAGCCGAGCTCGTGGCGCTCGAGTATTTTTTTCGCCCAGTTCGCCGCCCTCGGCCCACTGCCGATGAGTACGATATAACGCAGGTTGCGGCCATGATTGCGCAGCCGCACCAGCAGCGCCCGCACCGCCGTGCGGCTGAGAATAGTCAGAACCGTGCAGCCCACCCAGAACAACAGCAGCACCGTTTTATCCAGAGGGCTGTCCGATAAAAAATAAGCCAGACTGGAGAGAAAGAGCACGCTCACCGTCACCGCTTTGAGAATATCCCACCATTCGTGGAATCGACGGTCAAAGCGCCGGCGCTCATAGAGACCGAAATAGTCGAACAATCGGTTCCAGACGATGATGAGGATGAAAACAGCCGCGATGTTGATGAGTTTGATGCGGAGAGCGAAAAAGCCGATAAGATCATTAGGGCTTCGATTCGGCGAGTGCACATACAGCGCGGCGGCAAACGTGGTCACCATGACCAGAATGTCGAGAATCCTCGTCCCGTTCACCAATATGCGTTTTCTAAAACCTTTCACCCAACACCACCCGAGTTACCTGGTTCCTTCATTCAGATCACCGGCGCCGTTCCCCGCCGGCCTGTTCCCCGTCCGCGTCCGCCGCGTCCGCCGCACGGCGGCGCCGGACGCTTTGGCTATTGGCTCGTCTTGTTCGCATCAGAAGAATAATAGGTATAGTAATAATCGTAATCGCCGTAGAGGTTTTTCTCATGCACGTTATTCAGGATCGCGCCGGTGATGTTGATGCCCACCCGTTCCAGCGACCCCTTGGCTTTGAGAATGATATCCTTGTCGTTGCGGCCGGACTCGATCACCAGCACCACGGCGTCGGTGTTGGCGGCCAGCACCGCGGCATCGGTGACGGCGATCACCGGCGGCGTATCCAGCACGATAAAATCATAGCGCTCACGCAGCAACGACAACAGGTCCTTCATCGCATCCGAGCCCAGCAATTCCGACGGATTGGTGCTGATTTGCCCGCTGGTGAGCACATCGAGACCGGCGATGCCGGTGGCGCGGATCGACTCGGTGGCAGCCAGATCCAGGGCCGCCATCTCGTTCACCGCATGGCTGGCGCGAACCGAAGCCTGGTTCAACAGCTCCCGTTTGCGAAACGGATCGTTGCCTCCTTCACCGTCGCTGTTCTTGGGCAGCGAAATGCGCTGGCGGCCGGCATAACGGCTGTTGTCGAGAATATCCGCCAATCCGGGCGTATGGGCAAAGCCGAAAAACCGGTGCACCATGGGTTTGCGCAGGTCCGCGTCGATCACCAGCGTTCGCAATCCGAGCTGGGCGGTGGTCACCGCCAGGTTGACCGAGGTCGTCGACTTGCCTTCGCGCGGCCCGGAGCTGGTGAGTAAAACCACCGAGATCTTTTCGCCCGCCTCGGCGAATTTGATGTTGGTGCGCAGGGTTCGATACGCCTCAGACACCGGCGAGGTCGGCTGCAGCAGCGTGATCAGCCGCTGATCGCCCACATGATCGCCGCCGGGCGGCGAGACTACCTCGCTGCGCCGGATACGCGGTATGGCGCCCAAAAGGTTCAGACCGATCAGGTTTTCCACCTGTTCCGGTGTTTTGATCGTGGTATCCAGCGATTCCATGAAAAAGGCCAAGCCCAGGCCCATGGTCAAACCCAACAACAACCCGATGGCCAGATTCAACAGCTTGCGCGGCTTGACCGGCGCCTTCGGCGGCTCTGCCCGGTCGATGATGCGCATATTGCCGATCTTTTCCGCCTCGCTGATGCGCGCCTCTTCGTTGCGCTGGGACAGCATGATGTAGATGCTGTTGGCCAGATCCCGTTCACGCGTCAACCGCGCCAGCTCATACTCCTTGCCCGGCAATCCGCTCAGCGTGCCCTCATACTGCCCCACGGCATTGTTGAGCGACCGTTCATAAGTTCGCAACGTCTCCAGCTCCAGCTCCGTCTGCACCCGCTCTTCGTACAATCGAGAGATGGCGGAAAGCGGATCCACCACCTGCTCCTGTTCGGCGATCTTGCGCGCCTCTTCGGCCAGGTTGGTGCGCAGCCGCTGCATGTCCTGGCGCATCTGCACCATCTTGGAATTGTTCTCCGGTACACCCTGCAGCTGCTGATTGACATATTGCGATTGCAGTTTCATCAGATCGGATTTCAACTGATTGACAAACGGCGTGGACACGTCGGCGATGGACGGCGCCAGGTCCCGCTTCTGCACGCTGATCTTCTCGGTCAGCGAGCGCAGCCGTTCCTCGGTCTTTTCCCGGTTGGCCTTGGTTTCCTGATACAGCGCGTCGATCTGGGTGACGCGATGCAACACTTCCGCCACCTCCTTGTCCAGCGAGGTCACGCGATTGGTCTCCTTGAACCGTCGCAGCAACGCCTCGGCATCTTCAAGCCGCTCACGGTATTTTTCGCGCTGCTCCTCGATGAACGAACGGACGCCGCTCACCTCCTCGCGGCGGATGCGCAAATTGCGCTCCGCCAGAACAGAGGTGACCGTGTTGGCAATGGCCGCCGCGCTGAAGGCGTTGTTCGATCGCACCTTGATCTGGATCAAGTCCGACTCGGCCATGGGCGCCGCTTTCAGGTTCTCACGGATCCGTGCGGCATAATACGCGGTGACATCAAAGCCCTCCGGCTTGCTCTCGGGCAACGGCATGCTTTTGAGCACCTGGGCCGGCAGAGAGGCCACCACCTCCAACGCAACCGAACGGCTCTTGATCTCTTCGATCTGATTCAACAAAGACTCTTTGTTGCGATATTCGTAAAAAGGATTGGCGCCCACCGGCGATTTGGCCGCCTCATAGATGATAGTGGTGCCGGCCTCGTAGACTGGCTCCGCCAGACGATTGTAGATCGCAATGGGCCCCAGTACCGCTACCAGACAACCGATCACATACCACCCCTTGCGGATCAGCAGGGAGATGAATGGCTGGATGGGTGATTCCGTTTGTTCTAAAGTTTCCGACCTCTGTTCTCTCATCATATCCTCACTGAGCCCGCAGATACCACACATAGACGCTGGCGATGACCGCGACCTCATGAGCCACCTTGACCAGTTCACGCCACTGAAACCAACGGTTCTGCAACACGACCACAACATCGCCCGGCTGCAACACTGGGACCTGGTCCCAGTGTTCCTTGTCAGTCAGATATTCTTCCATGTTATAAACGAGAATCCGTTCCTCCTCCGTCTCTGCACCGCTGGTTTCCACCTGCGGCCGGGCCAGGCGCACCTTTTTCAGATTGGCGAATTGCGTCGGACCGCCGGCCTTGGAGATCAATTCCAGCAGATTGGTGTTGTAGGCGACCCGGTACTCTCCCGGCGATTTGATTTCACCCCAAATATGGACGTCCATCTCCAGCTTTTCTTCCTTGCCGAGCACATAATCCGGCGTACGCTGGGTCTCCTGCGCCACAGCCGCCGCACCCATGAGCAGCCAAAGAAACACCCATGCCGTTCTTCCCATCTTTAGACCTCGCGTCTCCAAGTTTGTTTCTCCCTCAACCGCCTTAAAAATCAGCGTCATCGCCCGCTGCCGCCCATATATGCAAGCTTTATGCCAAAAACGGCGGGGCGGTTCACCCCACCAGGGATTCGCCTTTTTTCGTCAGGTTTTCCAGCCCGTATTTGCGGATCTTGTTGTACAGAGTGCCCCGGCTGATGCCCAGCGTCGAGGCGGTCCGGCTTAGATTGCCGGAATGGTGATGAAGGGCCTGGCCGATCAACGACTCCTCCACCCGGTCCAGCTGAAAAGAGGACAGATTCAATTGTAGCAAATGGCCATCCGCCTCCGCGCCTGTGGTCTGAATGGCCTGCTCCTCGATCTCAGCGCCCTCTGAGAGCACCACCGCCTGAATGAGCGTACGCTGCAGGCCGCGCACATTGTCATCCCAAGACGATTCCGCCAGTCTCAGCATCGCTCTGTCGGACAAATATTTTCGCTCCAGACCAAAATGGCCGGCCAGAAGGGATAAAAACAGATCTGCCAGCAGCGGAATATCCTCACGGCGCCGGGCCAGGGAGGGCAGCTCGATCACGCCGCCGGCGATCGCCTGGCGGAAATGTCTGCTGGCCTGACCGGAATCAACGGCCTGCTCCGGCAGATGCACCGAGGTGCCGATGATGCGAAGACCATTTCCAGGGCCTGCCGCCGCAGTTTCCTCCTGCTCAGCCATAAAGGCGACGATGCGATTCTGCACCGACAGCGCCAGACGAAAGCACTCTTGCAAAACCAGCACACCGGGCTGCGGCCGGACGAACAACCCACGGCTGTGTCCAAACAAATCGAGCAGCGCCTCTGCGCCGGATTTATTACGGCAATTATAAAAAGTCAGCGAGTCAAAACGGCGCAAACTAAGAAAATGGAGGACCCGGCTGTAAAAATTTTTGCCCACGCCCGATTCGCCGACCAGCAGCAGCGGCGCATCTGTGCGCGCCAACAATCCAAGCAACTGCATCTGCCGCCGCATCTCCGGTTCGCGGCTGTTCACCGGCTGCAAATTACGCTCACGCAGCCACTGGTTGCGCCGCGCAGCATCGATCTGCTGCTGAAAAGGACGATCAAAAAGTACCGCCAGAGAAACGGCAACCTCTTCCAGTAGCAAGGGTTTGAGCAGATAGTCATACGCGCCGCGCTGCAGCGCCTGCACCGCCAGCTCCAGATTGGCCTGCGGGATCAACGCCAGGATCGGTTTACCAGCCAGTCTTTCCGCCATCAACTCCAGCAGTTCAAGCCCCCGTTCACCCAAGGTCATATCGATGACCGCTGCGCTGAAAACCGTGGTACGCTGCAGACAATAGCTGACCTCCGCCTCTCCAGAGGCGCGCACCACCTTAAAATGGGCGGCAGCCAGATCCGCGGCAATAGCCTCTGCAGCCCCTTGGTCCGGCGATACCAATAAAATGGTTCTCCACTCCTCCATGAGCAGAACTCTCCCTCTTCAGGAATTCACGACCAGCTTGTACCGATCAGACAAACAAAGCTTTTTAATGTCTACAATAATCATTCCTTAAATATGGAAAAAGCATCAATGTAACTCCTTGATTTTTAACTGGGAAAATTCAACGGCGCCGGGCTGTTGGCAAATAACTGGATTAACCTGATACAGTGTACTAAAATGATACATTTCGGATAGGTGTATTGTTAACAATTGATTGGATAGATTGCGCCACGCCCTTGTACAATATCAGAACAAGGATCACAAAAAGGGGCAGCGCTGAAAAGGGGGAATTAGGCGGTTGGATTGCGGCGTCGCTGATGCCGGTCAGGGACTTTCCACAGTACGACCCATCCGATCACCATATTCAGGGTCAGAGCGATCAGAGCGGCCTTGTATTTGAAATGATCGCCGTAATCGCGCAGGAGAAACGTCGTGGTGCTCCAGATCAACGGTCCGATAACTGCCGCCACTTTGCCGCTCAGGGCATAGAGGCCGAAGAATTCGCCCAGGCTCTCTTTGGGAACCAGAGTGATCAGCAGAGGTCTGGAGGCGGTCCAGGTGGAGCCCATCAGGGCGCCCACCACAGCGCCGAGGATCCAGAACAGCGTGCGGTTGTTGGTGGCAATGATGACACAAAGGATCAGCACCCAGAGCACGATCACCCAGTTCAGGGTCTTTTTTGGCCCATAATGGTCCGTGAGAATGCCGCACAGGGCAGAGCCGATGATGGCTGAGGGGATGACGAGGATGAAAAAATTATTGGTCTCCGCAAGAGTGAATCCCACCACCGACTGCACATACACGCCCATGAAAAGAATCACCGTTTCAATGCTGTCCGAGTAGAGCAGGGTCGAGACCAGAAAACGGACCAGACCGGGGTGCTTTTGCGTGTCGGTGAGGGTGTGATACACTCGTTTATAGGAATCGCGCAGCCGCCAGGTGGAGTCGTTCACTCGGTGAATCTTGGGTTCAGCTACAAACAGGAAAAGCGGCAGGGCAAAGATCAGATAAAAGAGTGCGGTGGGGATGAACACCGCCACGGTCCCACCGGCCTTGATGCCGGCCAGACGCAGACCGAAGAAATCGCCCTCCACGAACAGGCGGGCGACCATCAGCCCGGCAATGGCGCCGAGATAGCCGATCGCGACGCCGTAACCGCTGATGCGTCCGATGGTTCGGGGAGTGCTTACCGAAGGCAACAGTGCGTTATAGAACACCAGGGCGCCCTGATAGCCATAGTTGGTCAGCACATAGACCAGGGTGACCAGAATCATCAGCAGGGTGACATCCTGAAGCGAGGCGCCGAGAACGCCGATCAGCGCAGTGCCGGCGATGCACAGGCCGGAGAACAGTGCCAGCGGCAACAATTTGCGGCCGTGATGATCGGACCAGTCGCCGAGAACCGGCATAGTCACCGCCACCAGGATCATGGAAAACGAGTTGGCGATCGAGACATAGGCGTCGCTCTGCTGCAGGTTGATGATGATCCAGGTGCTAAAGTAGAGCGATACGATGTTCATCGAGTAGGCGGTGTCGGCGAAATCGTAGAGGATCCAGGAGAGGACGGCGGAAAAGCGTGGTTTGCTGGGGATCGGCTCGGTCATGGCAATCCGCAAAATTTGGCTCTCAGGCAAAGGTCGCCCATTTTTCCATCGCTTTGGCCATGCGGTTAGTCAATCCCCGATAGGTTTTTTGCGGCGGCACAAGCAGCACCAGAACCGCCGGCTGTTCGAACAGGGTTAAAAAGCGAAACACGACTTTGGAGCTCTGCCGACTTTCCAGCAGCAACTCATGCACAGACTCTGCGGCGCCGAGTTTGCACATGACGCGAGCCATTTTGCTGATCATCACCACCCACTGCACCACTTGCAGCTCGGACACGCGTGGGTTCGCGGATGCGGTGTGCGCCAGGGGCAGTCCTTCGGGGCTGTACAGGTAGGCGGCGTCAAAACCGCCCACGCGGATCAATTCATGCAGACCCGCCTCCGCCTGCCGCTGAAACGACGCAGCGGCGCCAGGGGGTTCAGGGGGAACGGTTGAATAGGAATTCATCCCACAGGCCTTACGCTTGAAGTAACAGGTTGATGACGCCTTTCAAAGTTTCGATCACGCCCACCCCGCGGTTGGCCACCGCCTGATAGGCGGGCACCTTGAGAAAATTCAGCGATTGCTGCAGCCGGTCGATAGGAAGGATGCCGGGCAGATCTCTTTTATTGTATTGCAGAACCCAAGGGAACCGGGCCAGCGTCCGGCGCAGACTGATGAGTTTCTGCTCCAGATCCACCAGCGTGTTCAGGTTGTCATCCAGGCGCGAAGCCTGCGAATCTGCGACGAAAACCACTGCGTCCGCCCCGCGCAGGAGAATACGGCGGCTGTGTTGATAGAGCGCCTGACCGGGAATGGTATAGAGCTGAAAGCGGGGCTTTTTGCCGTTGATGCGGCCCATATCCAGCTCCATAAAATCGAAAAAGAGCGTCCGTTCTTCCCTGGTTTTCAGCGTGATCAGTTCCCCCCGGATCGAGGGATCCAACTGCCGATAGAGATATTCCAGATTGGTGGTTTTTCCGCCCAGGCCGGGGCCATAATAGATGATTTTAAAAATGATCTCCTGCCTGTGCCAATCAACATACATATACGGCCACATTCATCCTATCGAGTGCGCAACCACCTGGCCGGTCTCTTGCTCAGGGCCTGCAGCGAGGGCGCAGTGCGCCGCATCGGCTCAGGAGCCGGAACGGACCCTCAACTTGTCATCCAGCTGCCTGCTGAGCACATCGCGAAATTCATCATCCAGAAATGACTTGGCCTGTTCGGAGGTCTGCTGCAGCTCTTTGATATAGCTGCTGATGCGCAGGAGCGCCTGGTGCGTCAGCAAACGAATGAGCCCCAGCGCAACCTGCTTTTCGAACAGCACGATGAGAAAATAGTCGTCGCCGACGCTGCAGGTGTAGGTATGGTAGACGCCGCCCTCCTGATAGATAAAACGAAAACGGGATTCGTTATTGATCAGGCGCGCAATCTCTCCGCTGGCGGCAAAGGAGCCGGCGGCCAGAGCGGTCAGTGTAGACAGGCTTTGCGCTTTGATGTCGCCGCGATGGACAATAGGGTATCCATTCATATCGGCGAACACCACCAACCTCGCCTGGGAACGCTTTAACAGCTCGGAGAGGATGAGCGCGATTTTTGAAAAGGCCGTTTCGGAAAACACCGTTCGCTTCAAGGGAGGATTATCTTGCATGGCTTGGTCCATTTTGGTTGCATCACCCGTGTTGGATTTTCATGTTTAATGGCCAGAGGTCAATCGGCGAATCAGAAATTCCGGAATCTTGAGTTGCTGCATGGCCCGCTGGGTGGCCTGGATGTCATAGGCTACGCGCACCCAGCGCACCCGTCCTTCGTCTACGTCGTGCACGACAAAGCAGGCGTCCGGATTACCGTCGCGCGGTTGACCGACGCTGCCCACGTTGAGGAGATAGCGTTCGCCGGGCTGCAGCACCAGATCAACGGCGGTCCGCTGCACCGTATGCCGCTCAGCGGTTTGGCAGATCGCCATCGGTGTGTGGGTATGACCGAAAAAGCAGAGGTTTTGAGAAAACGCGTTCCACTGGATATCGGCATCGTAGATCGAGAGCAGATAGTGCCACGTCTCCGGATCCAGCGGGGTGGCATGCACACAAAACACTCCAGCGTCCTGCCAGGTGAGGGGGCTGTTGCGCAGCAGCTGCAACGACGGCTCAGTCATCAGCGGCGCACTCAGTCTGAGCGCCCGGCGGGCAAATTCGTTAAAAAACTCGGTGCTCGTCCATCCCAGCAGCCCATAATCATGATTGCCGGCCAGGACCACTGCACTGCTGCGGCTGATCAGTTCAACGCACTCACTCGGAAATGGGCCGTATCCCACGCAATCACCCAGGCAGAGGATCCGGTCGCATTTTTCCATCTCAACGCGATGTAAAACCTGACGCAGGGCCTCTAGATTGCCGTGAATGTCGGATAAAATGGCCTGCCGCATGCACCTGCCTCGTGGATCTTGCCAGCAGACAACGTAAACGCAATAGTTTGATTTGAATCAATATACCATTTGTTAAATCGCGATGCAAGGACATTTTTCGACTTTTTGATTGATTGTTTGGCCGAAGTTGCCTAACTTACCCTGTGATGTAGATAAACAACTTGGCAAAGGAGCGCAATGGATCCCACCCCCCTCAGCCAGGCGCAGGCTGTGGCGCTGGCTGTAAGTTTGGAGATCAAAGGCCGCGCGTTTTATCTGCAGGCGGCGGAAAAGGCCGTGCATCCGACGGGCAAGGCGTTGTTCCTAAAGCTGGCCGAGGAAGAAAAGATCCACTTGGCGGCTTTTCAGGCGATGCTGAGGCGGGAATTCGATGGATGGCCGGAGCCGGACCAGCTGCACGAAAAGAGAGGAAAACCCGTTCTGCCCCTTTTCGATGAAAAAGCGGCCGCTACCTTTCGCCGTGCCAGCGCGGATGAGATGAGCGCGCTGCGCATCGCTTTAAAGCAGGAAAAGGAAGCGATCACGTTTTTCGAAAAAGCCGTTGCGCTGGCGGAGGACGACCGCGCCCGGCGTATTTTCACCTTTGTCAAAGACCAAGAGAACTTTCACTATGCGCTGTTGCAGGCCGAGCTGGATTACATCGCCGGAACGGGATTTTGGTTCGACTCGCCGGAATTTCGCATGGACGGAAAGGCCTGAGTTCCCCTGTTTGATCATCCTGCCGAAAAACCTTGTTCATCCAAGGCCATCAGTCGCCCTGAGCGTCCAAAGCAGGTTAAACGATGTGGAAACGCCCGGTCTGCGACCCCGGCGATCACGCGAAGGAGGATATCGTGCAAATTGAATTTTTAGGCGGTGCGCAATCCGTGACCGGCACCTGCCATCTTATCACCGTCAACGGACGGAAAATTTTGTTGGACTGCGGACTGTATCAAGGCAAACGCAGTGAATCTTTTTCCCGCAACCGCGACCTGCCCTTTGACGCCGGCGCCGTTGACGCCATGGTTCTTTCTCATGCGCATATCGATCATAGCGGCAACATCCCCAATCTCGTCAAATCCGGATTCAGGGGCTCGATCTACTGCACCCACGCCACCCGGGATCTGGCCAGCATCATGTTGCAGGATGCGGGCCATATTCAGGAAAAAGACGCTGAATATGTCAACAAAAAACATGAAAAGAAGGGATTGCCGCCCATCGAGCCGATCTACACGGTCAAAGATGCGCTGCTCGCCCTGGAGCAGTTCGTCAGCCTCAACTACCATCGGCCGATCAAGCTCTTTGAGGATATCACCGTCACTTTTTATGACGCCGGCCACATCCTCGGCTCCGCGGTCTCTCTGCTGGAAATCCGCGAGAACGGACGCGACCTGCGTCTGGTTTTCAGCGGCGATCTCGGCAGACCCAACATGCCCATTCTGCGCGATCCCGATGTTCTGCTCGACGCGGACGTGCTCTTGACCGAGAGCACCTACGGCGGCCGCCATCATGACGATTACGACACCGTGCACGATAAACTGGCGCTGATCGTCAATGAGACCCATCGCCGCCGCGGCAAAGTGATCGTCCCCGCTTTCTCCGTGGGCCGGACCCAGGACCTGGTCTATGCCCTCAATCAGCTGACCAGGGAAAACAAAATCCCCTCGCAGCCGATCTTTGTCGACAGCCCGCTCTCGGTAAACGCCACGGACATTTTCCGCGAGCACCCCGAATGTTACGACGAGGAAACGCGCGAGATGGTGAACAACAACCGGGATCCGTTCGGCTTCAGCCGTCTGCAGTACATCAAGGATGTGGAAGAATCGAAAAAATTGAACACGATGAACGAGCCCTGCATCATCATCTCCGCATCGGGCATGTGCGAAGCCGGCCGCATTTTGCACCATCTGGCCAACAACATCGAGGACGAACGCAACACGATTCTCATCGTCGGCTTTATGGCGGAGAACACCCTCGGCCGGCGATTGGTGGAAAAAAATCCCATCGTGAAAATATTCGGCGAAAGTCTGCAGCTGCGGGCGCAGGTGTCCAAACTCAACGCCTTCAGCGCCCATGCGGATCACGACGAGCTGCTCGCCTACATCAGCCGGTTCGATCGTGAGCGGTTGAAAAACATCTTCGTCCTGCACGGCGAGCCGCTGCAATCCCAGGCTCTGGCCGAGGGGATTGGTTCGATCGGATTCAGCAATATCCGCATTCCCAGATTTGGTGAAAAAGTCGAGATCCTCAATTAAATCCGTCCGCACGCACTCGAGAACCCCTAAATAAGACCGCCGGGACAACGCACTCTGTTGTCCCGGCAGTCTTTTTTTTTTCAAGCCCCTGCCGCTGTTCCGCTCAATGCACCCCTGTGGCGATTTTGTCCCTTGATCCGTATGCCCGGCGTTGATTATCATGAATGGGGACAGCGCCGTCGTCTCGATCTCCGTTCAGTTGTTGAGAATATCCCGGTAGATCTGAGCGTGGCCCGGATCGATCACCATCAGCGTGCGCAGAGGGTCCTTGTTGATCGCACGGCGAAAGATCTCCACCATCTCCATATAGTGCGCATCGACGAACTTTTTCGCGTACTCGTTCTCCGGATCGTTGGTCAATATCTTGTCCAACATCGAGATCGCGGTGGCGCAATGCTGACGAGCGCGGGCGTTGTCCTCGCGGATGAAGCTCAGGCCGTAGAAATAGTAATCCACCATCTCGCGATAGGGTCGGTGCCGATCCCCGAGCAGATAATTAACCAGATCCAAGCGACGATCCCACCCCTCGATGAACCGGCCCATGCCGAACTTGGCCTGTTCGGCGATGCTCTTGGCCTTTTCAAAATAGACCTGTCCGCCCAGGGTCGACCACTTGTCAAACTCGCCGCCCAGGATCAGATAGATGTAAAAATCCACAACGCTGGTAAAAGAGTCCAGACCGTTCTCCTGATGCTGGAGATTGTTTTCGATCATGTAGGTGTAGCTCCAGCGCTTGTCGAAAAACTGCAGATCATAATTGTTATGGATTAAAATCTGCCCGGCATACCGGTCTTCGGCATTGGTGCTGCGGTCCTCCAGGATCAGTTGCACCTGCAGCATGACCTTGGTGCGCCAGGGATCGTCCGTCCACCGGTGGCTGTTGATGTAATGCATGACCCGGTCGGCAAACTCGCGCAATTTTTGCTGTTTGTCGATCGGCAGAGTGCGTAGATCCGTCTCCACCTGGGCTTCCAGCTGCTGCGCCGAAGCGACGGCGGCGAACAGCAGACAAAAGAGCAACAGCCATCCCGACAGATATATTCGAGGTCGAACTAACATGCTTTTCTCCCAAAAACTGCCTCAAGGCTGCTTACCTGAAAACAATTTTGGACAATTTTGTGTTTTAAGCAAGCACTTTCTGCACTGGTTACGCTGTTCCGGCCTAATTGGTTCCCTCCTGCTGCTGCCATGCTGCGGCAGTGAATTCCTCTGCCGCAGCGCTTTCGCCCAGGCAGTACGCACGTACAGCACCGCCCGCATTTTGGGACTGGCAGGCGCTGAAACCTGTGTGACCGGCTGCGGCTGCGCCAACGCCAATCCCGCCGCGCTGGGCGTCGGCCGCCGCCTGTACGCCGAGATGTCAGGCCATTCGCCCTTTGGCCTAAAAGAGTTGACCGTGTGCCGGCTGGAGCTCGGCCGGGCGGACCCGGAGCAAGGCGTGGCCGCAGACATCGGCTATATGGGATTTGACCAATATCAGGAAGGAAGCGCCTCCTGCAGAGCCGCCCGCCTGCTGTGGGGCCGGATTGCCGTCGGCGCTGCCTGGCGTTACAGCTGGTTGCACATCGTCCGTTATGGCCAGTGCGGCGGACACTCGCTGGAACTGGGGCTGCTTCATCAGTGCGCGCCCTCTTTCAGCTGGGGCGCGGTGATCAAGCAGCCGGCGCTCGGCAATAAAGTACAAACACAGCCGGATGCGTTTGGCTCCTGGCTCATCGGCTGCCGCTGGTCCGCCGGGCAACCGGCGGATTGTTATCTGGAATATTATCGGCAATCTCCGTGGCCGGCGCGCATCCGCATGGCCATGGAGATCAAGTGGAAACAGATCCTGCGCCTGCGCTGGGGC
This sequence comes from uncultured Cytophagia bacterium, assembly GCA_964554965.1. Lineage (GTDB taxonomy): Bacteria > Zhuqueibacterota > Zhuqueibacteria > Residuimicrobiales > Residuimicrobiaceae > Anaerohabitans. The sequence continues at coordinate 26,682 of CAZKQR010000005.1, forward strand.
TGGGCGCTCGAACCCTCCACCCTCTCTTTTGGTTTTGGCGTTGTGCAAAAAAAGCTGCGGCTGGATTATGGCGTTTCCGATCACCCGGACCTGGGCCTGACGTACGCCATGACCCTCTGCTTTTGTCAGGAGAAGCGATGAAAAAGATCATCGGCTGGCTGCTGGTCTTCGTTTCGCTGTCGGCGCAGGAACCGGATTGGGAAAAAATGATCGGCGCCGAGCAAGAGTCTGACGGCGATCACCTGGTTTCCGATCATCTGGAGTCCTTACAGCGATCGCCCCTGGACCTCAATCGCGCCTCGGTCTCAGACCTCGAATCCTTGCCCTGGATCACACCGCAGCAGGCCCACGCCATCGTCGCCTTCCGCAACCACTTTGGTCCGTATCACTCCCTGCAGCAACTGAGCCTGATCAAGGGCATGGATGAAACCACTCTGGCGCTGATTGCGCCGTTCGTCTTTTGCAAAGATCAACGGCGCGGGGCACAGACGGGGGGCAGCGTCCGCTATCTGTATAGCCGTCCGCTGCAACAAAGCCGCGGATTTGTTGAAAACAAATTCAACGGGTCGCCGGAAAAAACGCTTGTTCGCGGCCAGGTCCAGCCGCTGAATTGGTTGCACCTGGGCTGGCTGATGGAAAAAGACAGCGGCGAACGTTCTTCGCAGGATTACCGTTGCGGCTATGTGCAGGTGCAACCATCACACCCCGGGATCACGCTCCTCCTAGGCCATCTGACCGCGGAAAGCGGTCAAGGCCTGGTCTTCAGCCATCCCGGACAGTGGAGCGACGCGTGGGATGGATTGGCAGCGGCCAAGCGCAGAATCAAAACGGTGCGGCCTTATCTTTCCACCGACGAGAACGCCGGTTTATTCGGCGGCGCGCTACAGTGGGAGTCGAATCGACTGCAGCTGGCTTTGCTGTGGAGCCGGACCCCGGTGGACGCTTCGGTGGAAAACGACTCTATCCGTTCGTTCATCGCCACCGGCCTGCATCGCAGCGACGCGGAACGCGCTTCGCAAAACCAGGTGCAAAAAACCGCGGCCGGCGGCGTGGTGCGCTGGCAGCCCTCGACAGGCCTGCGACTGGGCCTGTGCGTGCAGCAGCTAAAGTTGAGTGCACCGGCCAAAAAGCAGGACCGGCCGGATGCGTTTTTTGATTTCACCGGCCGTGCCGAGCTCGCGGCCGGCTTGAATTGGGATGTCCTGCTTGGAGCGGTAAACTGGTTCGGCGAGTGCGGGCGGATCGGTCAAGCCATCGCGGTCACCAGCGGCGTGTGGTGGCAAATGGCGCAGTGGCGCCAGGTGCTTGCAGTAGAGTTCGTCCCCGCCGGGTATGACCATTTGCTCTATCCGCACCTGAGCCTGCCGGAGAAAAATCGTCGCAGTGTGCGATGGGCGGTGCTGTGGCAACCGCTGCCAAGCCTCTCGCTCTCGTTTTCCGCTCTGCACACGCTGCATCCCTGGCTGCGCTACCGGCTGGAATACGCCTCCACTCTGTCGGAGAGACAGCAGATCGTGGCGGTGCTGTCCGCCAACAAAAGGCTGACCATGACCATGCGCTGTCAGCGGGCAGGCAATCCCAGCAGCGAAACCCTGACAGCGGATGAAAAGATAATCAGAAACCAGATCCGCGATGCTGTTCTGGGCCAGATCGATTACCAGCCGGCTAAAAGTCTGAGCCTGCGCAGCCGGGTTGAATGGAATCACGTGGTGCAGCGAAAAACGCTAGCGGCCATGGAACAGAACAGCCGGGCCGCATCTCTGTATCAACAGGCGAACTGGTCTCTTGCCCGCTTTGGCTCTCTGTGCGCACGGTTGAACTGGTTTCACGCGCCAGAGTACGACAACCGTTTTTTTGAGTATGAACAGGATCTTCCCGGCCGCCTGCGGATAAAAATGCTCTACGGCCGAGGCTGGCGCTGGTTTCTGTTGGCAGGGCTGCGCCACTGGGGCCTGCATTTGAGCGCCAAGTACGAGGAGACCATTTACCGCGACCGGGATCATACCGGCTCGGGATGGGATGAAGCGAGCGGTAACCGGGAGCGCTGGGTATCGCTGCAGGCTGAGCTGCGCTGGTGAGCGGCCGGCGCAGATTCCACCTGGTCCGGAATTGGATATTGACTGCAAAGAGTAAAATGAGTAAATTGTGCGAGGGGGTATCAGGGCATCGAACGCTCGACACAAGATAACTGGAACAGCATGTCTTTTCAATCGATTGCGCAGAACTTGGGCAGAAGGTGGTTCCTTCGCACCGCCCATCATGAGCCGACCGTGGTCACCTTGCCGGCCCAAATCGTCCGCACCCAACGGCTGTTGGTGTTGCTGCCCGAGAACGAACTCGAGTATCGCCGGGCGGTCCAGCAGAAAAACCTCAACTCCCTGCAGGCCCTGTTTCCGCATGCCCGGCTGCAGCTGATCAAACAAAAATCCCTGTTGCCCGCGGCACCCATCCCGTGCAAAGAGTGGGATCCGGCGGATCTGGATTATTGGGGCTTGCCGTCCAGAGAGATGAAAAAACGCCTGTTGTCCGAATCCTTCGATATCGTCCTGGACCTCAGCCTGTCTTTCGCTTTTATCAATCTGGTGTTGGCGCATCAGGCCAAGGCGCCGATCAAAATCGGTTTTGCAGATCCTCAGCGGGAAAAAACCCTCAATTTCATCATCTCTTTTTCCACCTCGCCGGCCTGGGACCAGGCCTTTGAAGTGTTGTGCCGCAAGGTTTCCGGATCCATGGCAACGGACTAAGCAGGAGAGCCGCAGCCTTGACAAGCGAAAACGAAAAAGAACCTCTCACGCCTTCCGGCAGCGGAGAGATTCTGCGCATGGTATACGGACTTAAACGCCGTGTCCGCAACCTGGAATGGTTTTTAACCCTGGCGTTTGACCTCAACCGGACCATTGACCGGAGCGAATCGGTTAATCTGATCCACCGCTTTTTCAAGGCCAATCTGGAAACAGACGGCTTCTCATTATGGCTGATCGCCCAGGCGACGAGAAAATTCGAGGCCGTCGCCGCCTACGGCGTTCCGGCCAAAGAGTATCTCGGCCATTTACAGGCGCCCAGGCTGCAACCGCCGTTCAAGCTGGGCCAGTGCCCGGAAGGGTTTCATTACTTTCCCGAACTGCCGGTGCAGGCGGAACAGGCGGCCGGCGGCAGTCTGCTGATTTTGCCGCTGATGCCGGAATCCTCCACTTCGGTTCTCGGCTTTCTCGCTTTTTTCCGGCAGAAAAAAGATTCGTTCAGCACCAGGGAGAGGGTGCTGCTGCATGAGACCAGCCAGTTCATCGCTCTGCACCTTCGCAAGATCACCCTCTTTCACACCACGCGGGAATTGGCTTTCGTCGACTCTTTAACTCAAATCTTTAATCGCCGCTATTTCGATCAGCGGTTCGCAAAAGAGATCGGCCGCGCGCAGCGCTATCAACGCGCCATGTCCGTGCTCATGATCGATATCGATTATTTTAAAAATTATAACGATCTTCTCGGTCATCTGGCCGGTGATGAAGCGCTTCGTCAGGTTGCGGATCTGCTGGAGAAAAATTTACGCAAAGCCGATGTGGTCTGCCGTTATGGAGGCGAAGAGTTCGTGGTGATTCTTCCTGAAATCAGTGCGGAGGCGGCGGGCAAAGTGGCGGAAAAATTACGTCAGGCGATCGCAGCGGCCGACTTTAGCGGCGAGGAAAACCTGCCGGACAAACATTTGACCATCTCCATCGGCGTGGCCGCTTTTCCGGAAAACGGCAAAAATGCGGAGGAGATGTTGCGGCGTGCAGACCAGGCGCTGTATAAAGCCAAACAGGCGGGCAGAAACCTGGTCATGGTCTCGCCGCAGCAGAACCCCTAACTCTTTCGCGGCCAGTTCTGAAAATCGCCGCGGGCTCGCCGTCAGTTGAGCAGGGTTATTTTACGCGTTAGAGCGACCGCGTTGATGCGGATGCGAAGCCAATACACGCCGGAGGGCAGCACCCGTCCCCTTCCATCTGTTCCATCCCAATACCAGCGCCGGTTCTTGCCGGCCGATCGTTCACCCTTCCAGATCAGCGCCGCTCTTCGTCCCAGCACAGTATAGCTTTCGATCTCCACCCGGCTGTTCTCCGCCAGATCAACGACGATCTCCAACCGGGAATGGTCGCGGGGCGAAAAGGGGTTGGGGAAACAGCCGACCCATTGGCTTTTTTCCGGCAACGGCTCTGGACCGCCCCAATAGTTCACCGCCGCATACGCATCGAGCAATCCATAGCCATAGAGCGTGTCCGGATTGGCGGCACGGTCAGCGCTCCTGATGAGCGCTTCGCGCACCTGCATGGGCGTCAAGTCGGGATGCGCAGCCAGCACCAGCGCCGCGACGCCGGCGGCGAGCGGCGCTGCCGCGGAGGTTCCTGAAATGGAAGTGTATGTGTCGCCCACAACCTCATCGCCTGGAACCGCCACACATTGAATGCCCACGCCAGGCGTTACTACATCCGGCTTGATGCGGCCGTCCGCTGTCGGCCCGCGGGAGGAGAATGCGGCAATCCGGCCGTTGCTGTGCACCGCGCCCACCGCCAGAACGCTGTCGCCGTCTGCCGGCGCGAGCACGTACTTCCACGGAGTGTCGCCCTCATTGCCCGCAGAGGCGACCACTAAAATGCCTTTTTTTACCGCCAGATCCGCGGCGATGGTGATCGGCGCGGTGTTCCCGTCCATGTTTTTGTAAACGTACCAGTCGTTGTAGCCGACGCTGGTGCTGATGATGTCTGCGCCCA
>CAZKQR010000006.1:0-30357 GCA_964554965.1 uncultured Cytophagia bacterium
CCCCCCCCCCCCCCCCTCGCCCCCCCGCCCCCCCCCCCCCCCACCGGCCCCCCCCCGCCGCCCCGGCCCGCCAGGCCGCCGGCCCGCAGCAGGCCCCCCGGGAAAAGATCGGCAAAGTGGTGATTGCCAGGTGAGAGGTTTTTGCACGGGCGATGCCGTGCAACCGATGGATGAGTGTGATGGGGTGAAGGCGGCCGGCGCCGCTGTTCGCTCAGCTCAAATCGTTCGCCAGCTGAACCCATTCAGCAACGGTGAGATCTTCGGGCCTGCGCGTCAGGTCCCAGCGAGATAGTTTTTCCACCTCAAATGTTTTTAACGTGGAACGCAGCATTTTTCTGCGCTGATTGAACGCTGTGCGCACCAGCCGGCGGAACAGCGCATCCTCTTTGATCCTCGACGCAGCGGTCTTGTCGAACGTCCAGCGCACCAGACAGGAATCCACCCGGGGTTTTGGACGGAACACCGCGGCGGGCACCGACCGCAGAAACTCCACCCGCGCATAGGCCTGGCTGAACACCGCAAGAATGCCGTACTCTTTGCTGTTCGTTTCCGCGACGATGCGCTGCCCCACCTCCTTTTGCATCATCAGCGTCATATCCCGTATTGGGCCGGGATGATCCAGCACATGAAAGATGATCGGTGTGGTGATATAATAGGGGATGTTGCCGATCACTCGGGCGGCCTCTGTGCCGCACAGTGCGATGAGATCGGTCTTTAAAATGTCGGCCTGGATGATCTCCACATTGGCGGCGCCGCTATAGGTGTTCTGCAGCTGAGCGGCCAGGTCCCGGTCGATCTCGATGGCCCATAGTTTGCGCACCAGCGGCTGAATCCGCTCGGTGAGCAATCCGGTGCCCGGACCGATTTCAATCACCGCGTCCTCCGCCCGCAGGTCCAGTGCCTCCACCAGCCGGCTCAGCTGATTGGGATCGATGAGAAAATTCTGCCCCAGGCTTTTTTTGGCATGATGCAAAGAGCGATGTACGGTCACTTGGTTTCGCCCGCCTCCTCATGAATGTCAGCCGGTGGTTGGCTGAAGCCGAACAGCGCGCAGGCGTTTTCGCTGGTGGCGCGAGCGATTTCAGCGAACGACAGACCTTTGAGCTCGGCGATTTTTTGCGCCACATGCTGTACATAGGCCGGCTCATTGCGCTTGCCGCGGTGGGGAGCCGGCGCCATATAAGGACAGTCGGTCTCCAGCAGCATGCGATGCAGTGGAACGCGGGCCGCCACGTCGGCCATGGCGGCGTTCTTAAAGGTCACAACGCCGGTGAAGGAGAGATGAAATCCCAAGGCCATCACCTCCTCCGCCATAGCCAGGTCGCCGGGAAAACAGTGGAACACTCCGCGCCAATGGCTGCGGCTTTTCTCCCGCAACAGGCGCAGGATGTCCGCATCCGCCTCGCGAGTGTGGATGATCAACGGCTTGCCTGTCTCCAGCGACCAATCCAGAAAGGTGCGCAGATAGCGGCGCTGCAGTTCGGTCGGCGACAGGTTGCGGTAGTAATCCAACCCCACTTCGCCGATCGCCTTGACGCGGGGATGATGCACCAGTTCGTGCAGCTGTTCCAGATCGCCCTCTTGAATCCGGGTTACGTCATGCGGGTGCGTGCCCGCCGCGGCATAGACCGAGGGAAACGTTTCCGCCAGGGCGATGTTTTTTCGGGTGGTGGCGAGATCGATGCCGATGGACAGAATGATTTTGACCTCTGCCTCGGACGCGCGCTGGATGACCTGCTCACGATCCGCGTCAAACTGCGTAAAGTCCAGATGGGCGTGGGTGTCGACCAGCCACGGCCTCATTTCACTCTAGCCCCGCACGAAACCGGCCGGTCCGGCGTCAGCACGGCCAGCTGACCGGTTTCGTCCTCGGCCGCCAGCAGCATGCCGTTGGATTCCAGCCCGCGGATTTTCGCCGGTTGCAGGTTGGCCACCACTACGATGGTCTTGCCGATCAACTGCTCCGGCGCATAGTGTTTGGCGATGCCGGCCACGATCTGGCGTTTTTCCTCGCCCACCTGAATCTCCAGGCGCAGCAGTTTGTCCGCTTTTTCCACTTTTTCCGCTTTCAGCACTTGCGCCAGACGCAGCTGCACACGGCTGAAATCATCGTAGGAGATTTTCGCCGGCTCAGCGGACGTTTCTGCAGCCGCGGCGGCCGGGGTCTGGTTCTTCGAGGCCGCGGTCAGACGGTCGATCTCGGGTTGTATCTGTTTGTCTTCGATTTTGCTAAACAAGATTTGCTCCTGTCCTAAGCGATGTCCTGGTTTCAACGTCAGGCTGCCGGCCTCATCCCATAATTGATCGTGTACGCTGCCGGTGTGGCCGAGCATGGCCCAGGTTTTTTCCGCGGAGAACGGCAGCACCGGCTCCATGAGAATGGCAAGGGTCTGCACGGCGTGCAGGCAAAGGTTGATGGTGGTGGCGCACTGGCTGCGATTGGTTTTCAGCGTGGCCCAGGGCTGCTGATCGTTAAAGTATTTGTTGGCGAACCGGGCGACATCCATCAAGGCGGTAAGGCCGCGGCGCAGCTCATAGCGCTCGAAAAGGTCGCCGATCTCCACCGGTGCTTTTTCCAACACTCGGATCATGGCGCGGTCCAGATCGTTGAGTTCGCCGGCGGCAGGCACACCGTTGAATTGACGCTTGGCAAACGTCAAAGTGCGATTGATCAAATTGCCGAGAATATCCGCGAGTTCGGAATTGTTGCGCTGTTGAAATTCCGTCCAGGTGAAATCCGCGTCTTTGTTTTCCGGCGCGATGGCCGCTAAATAGTAACGCAGCGGATCCGGAGGAAATTTTTCCAAATACTCGCCCAGCCACACCGCATAGTTACGGCTGGTGGAAAGCTTTTCGCCCTGGAGATTGAGAAACTCGTTGGCCGGAATGTCGGCGGGTAAAATTAAATCTCCGTGCGCCATGATCATCGCCGGCCAGATGATGGCGTGAAAGACGATGTTGTCCTTGCCGATAAAATGGACCAGCTTGGTACGGCTGTCCAACCAGTACTCTTTCCATTTATCCGGTTGACCGATGCGCTCCGCCCATTCTTTGGTGGCGGAGATGTAGCCGATGGGCGCCTCGAACCAGACATAGATCATCTTATCCTCATACCCGACTGCCGGCGCTTGAATGCCCCATTTCAGATCGCGCGTCACCGCCCGTTCGCCCAGCCCTTCCTTGAACCAGCCGCGGCAATAGTTGAGCACGTTTTCTTTCCAGTCCTTCTTATCCGCCATCCAGGTTTCCAGCTTGGTCTGAAAATCACCCAGCTTGAAGAAAAGATGGCGCGTGTCTTTGAGCACCGGCGTGTGGCCGCACACTTTGCAGTAGGGTTTGATCAGCTCAGTCTGCTCGAGCGAGCTGCCGCATTTTTCACATTGATCGCCGCGCGCGCCCGGCTGCTGGCAGCGCGGACATACGCCTTCTACAAACCGGTCAGCAAGGAATCGGGAGCAGGTCTCGCAATAGAACTGCTGCACCGTGCGTTCCACCAGAACGTTTTTATCGTATAGATTCTGAAAAAACGCCTGGCTGGTCTTGTGATGCAGCGGTCTGGAGGTGCGCGAAAAGTTATCAAAGCTCATGCCGAACCGGGTAAAGGTGTCCAGATGATCGGCATAGTAGCGATCGACCAGCTGTTGAGGCGTGATGCCCTGCTTTTCCGCAGCGATGGCAATGGGCACGCCGTGTTCATCTGTGCCGCAAATGTACAGCACATCGCGTTTCTTCATGCGCTGATAACGAACATAGACGTCCGCGGGCAGATAGGCGCCGGCCAGATGGCCCAGATGGATGGGTCCGTTGGCATAAGGCAGTGCGCTGGTGACAAGGATGCGTTTCATGTTTCTTTCCTGTGATGAGAACATTTTTCGAATCAATCAATAAATTACCCTTAAAAATTTTCAGATACAAGGAAAAGTTGTTGCATAAAAAAACGATAAATAGTACTTTAAATTGAAACAGCCGAAAGGGAGCAGAATGACCCAGGCCGTCGGCATCGACGTCGTTGATCTGGACCGGTTTAAAACAGTGGTTGAGCGTTGGGGCGATCGCCTGCTGGAAAGGATTTTGACGCCGGCAGAGATCGAGCATTGCCGGGGCAAGGCCGTTGCGCTGCCCTCCATGGCGGTGCGCTTTGCCGCCAAGGAGGCGTTCATCAAATGCCTGGACCCGGAGCAATACCGTTTTTTCACCTGGCAAAGGGTGCAAGTGGTCAACACGGAGACCGGCAAACCTGCGCTCAAGCTCCACGGCCCCCTGGCCGACTGCATGGCTCGCTTTCGCGTTCTGGTCAGTTTGAGCCACAGTGATCACTCGGCTGTGGCAGTGGTGATCCTCGATGCCCCGGATGCGGAAATAATCCATAAAATGAGGCCTATGTGCAGCCCATCGTAACCCCCCGAGAGATGGCCGGTTTGGACCGTTTTGCCATGGAGACCCTCGCCATTCCCGGCCTGCTCCTGATGGAAAACGCAGGCCGCGGCATCGCCGACGCTGCCGCGCGCATGATCGCGCCGTCCGGGAACCGGCTGGTGCATATCTTTTGCGGCCCGGGCAACAACGGCGGCGACGGCTATGTGGTGGCCCGCCATCTGATCAATTGGGGATATGAGGTTGAGCTGTTTATTCTGGCGGATCGGGACAAAATTAAAGGGGATGGCCTGGTCAATCTGCAAATTTTACAGAAATTGGATCAAAAGCTCCATTTTGGCCTTCCACAGCCGGCCGGCCTGAAGAAGCCGGGCTTGATCATCGATGCCCTATTGGGCACTGGGGCGAAAACACCGGTCACAGGCGCCTTTGCCCAGGCCGTGGAGCTCATCAATCGGCTGGACGCTCCGGTATTGGCCATCGATATCCCCACAGGCGTGAATGGAGAGACCGGCGTGGTAGAAGGACCGGCGGTCAAAGCGGATGTGACCTGTACCATGGCCCTGCTCAAATCAGGTTTGCTCTGGCCTCCGGCCAGAGAGTGGTGCGGCGAGATTCAAGTGGTGGACATCAGCCTGCCGCCCCAGGCTCTACAAGCCCTGCCGGCAAATGAGTGGCTGGTCGAAGCGGCGGATGCCGCTGCCAGATTGCCGCTGCGTCGCAGGGACGCCTATAAGAATCAAGTGGGCTCCGCTGTGGTGGTGGCCGGTTCTCTTGGCTTTTGCGGCGCTGCTGCACTCTCCGCCGCTGCCTGCCTGCGCAGCGGCGCCGGACTCTGTTATCTGGCTTTTCCCGCCAGCCTGAATACGGTGATGGCGACAAAATTGACTGAAGTGGTGCTCTGGCCCATGCCGGATCGCGATCAGGGATTCCTGAACGAAGAGGGGCTGAACACTCTGTTGAACAGAATCAACCATCAGAACGCCTGCGCCATTGGTCCTGGTCTGGGACAGGAAGCTTCGACCTGTCAATTGGTCTATGGCCTGCTCGAACAGCTGACCCTGCCGCTGGTGCTGGATGCGGATGGCCTGAACATCTGCAGCCGCAATACCGAGGCCTTGAAAAACTGCCGGGCAGATCGCATTCTCACACCTCATCCCGGCGAACTGGCGCGACTGCTGAACATCTCCACCGCAGAGATTGCCCTGAATCGTGCTTCAATCGCCCGGCACGCGGCCAGAACGTTCAACGCGGTGGTGGTGCTCAAAGGCGGGCCCACCTGCATTGCGGCGCCGGATGGACGGCTTTACATCAATTCAACCGGCAATCCCGGTATGGCTACAGCCGGATCCGGCGATGTGCTCACCGGCTTGATCGTTTCGCTGCTGGCGCAGGGCCTGAACAGCCTGGATGCTGCACTGACGGGCGTCTATGTGCATGGACTGGCCGGCGATTCGGCGAGAAAGCAATTCGGCGAGGCCGGCCTGTTGGCTGGGGATATTCTCAACATGTTGGCGAATGCTCTGATGACACTTGAAGGAAATTGATGCGGGAATCACGGTTTGTTCGCTGGTATTTGCCGACCGTCGTCTGGGGAAGCTTGCTGCTCGTTCTTACCTCTTTGCCCAAATTGACGCCGCCCTCTCTGGGCGTTCAGCTTCAAGATAAAATCTATCACTTTGCTTTTTACGCGGTGCTGGGCTTTCTCTGGGTACGGGCTGCGACAGAAGGAAACAAAGCACGGTTCTCCTTTGCTCTATGGTCCTCTTTGTTTTTCGCCTCGCTGTTTGCTGCTCTGGATGAGCTGCATCAGCTCTTTATTCCGGGCCGATTTGCCGATTTTGCCGATTTTATCGCCAATGTAGCGGGATTGTTTGCGGGCATTTTCTTGTTTAAGATATTATTTAATAGAAGATTATCATAAATCGCTCGTTTCATTGAACAATTAATTTTTTTGCGATAAAAGTCAAGAATTGCCAAGTTTTAATTGACTTTACATAATATAAACCGTAAATTTATATGTAAGTAAGCGGGACTTTAGTTCCGGCGGTTGATATCAAAAGGGAGGACTTGGCTGTGGCTGATCAAGCATATTGTGTAAAGTGCAAAGCAAAGACCGATGTAAAGAACCCGCAGAAGGTCACCATGAAAAATGGTCGCGAGGCTCTCAAAGGTACTTGCGAGAAATGCGGAACAGGCGTCTATAGAATCCTAGGCAAAGCTAAATAAGCGGCTCCACACTTGAGCTCGATTATGCAAGGCGGAAGTATTTTTCCGCCTTTTTAATTTATCCCCGCACAACACTATCTGCGTTTCCTTCATCCTAACAAGAGAGGTGCTTATGTCCGGCTCCATACCAACCTTGTTCGTTCAAGCAAAGACTTTGCCAGAAGCATGGGAAAAAGCAGTGCTCTCCTGCTGGCAGCATGGTGTGGCCATCAAAACGGAGTATGACAGACCGGATGACCCGGCCAGCAAGGATTGCACCATGATGTGGGTGTGTGAGGATCCCTTTGCCGAGCCGCGCATTCACCGGGCCTTTCCCGGAGGTTTGGAAGATCTGGAGATCTACCGTCAGGAAGTGGTGGTCGGCGTGCACGATCATTGGATCGCACCGGAAGAGGGCAAATGGACCTATACGTATCATAAAAGGCTTTTTTGTTACGAAATCGAGAACCAGGTAGTGGATCAGATCAACTATATGATCGACAAGCTCAGTGAGGCAGGGCACACACGCCGGGCTCAGGCCATCACTTGGAATCCCAAACTGGATCCGCCTACGGATGATCCGCCCTGTTTGCAGCGGGTGTGGTGCCGCATGCTTGCCGATGAGCAGGGTCAACTGGTTTTGAACATGAACACGCACTGGCGATCGCGGGATGCCTATAAAGCGGCCTACATGAATGCCTTCGCCTTCACGGATCTGCAGCGCCGAATGGCGGAACAGATCGCAAAAAAGATCGGCCAACCGGTAGCGGTGGGACGATATGCTGATCTGGTGGACAGTTTTCACATTTATGGCTCCTACTTTAAACAGTTTGAAGGATTTTTAAAAAGCGTGCAGACCCGCAGCTTTGCGGAGCGCACCTGGCCCTCCAGCTTTGCCGAGCCTATGTTTGAAGAGGCCAGAGAACGCCTGGCGCGCGAGAAAGCGTGATCCGTTTTTACCCCCTCCGAATGTTCATGCCGCCCTCCCTGCGGAGCGGTGCGCGGCCCATTCCGTTGATGGCCGCGCTTCTGCGTTTTCCCGATCAGCTGGTTATTGTCGACACCGGATTGAATGGGGAGCCGGATCTACCACGTGAGCTGGCCCGGCATGGAGTGAGCCCTGAGGACGTGGATCTGGTGGTGAACACCCATGTTCATCCGGATCATGCCGGCAATAACCGGCTGTTTGAGCGTGCTCAGGTGGTCGTCAGCCGGGTCGATTACGAGTTTGCCAGGAGCTATTGCCATGCGATCATGGACGCGGCTGACCCGGTGGAGGTGTTCCGGCGTTATTACCCGGATGTGCGGGAGAATCGGCTGGAAAAGGAGGCCCGGCAAGGCCAATGGCTGGCCCGAAAGCACTGGCGCGATGATCTGTTAGGCAGTCCGCAGCAGATCCGCTGGATCGAGGATCGGCCTAACCTGCCTGATTCTGCCAAGTTACAGCCATTGCCCGGTCACAGCCCCGGACAGTACGGCCTGCAACTGGAGACAAGCCCCTCTCTGTTGATCTGCGGCGATGCGTTGGCCAGCCGGTTGTTCTGGAAAAGCAGATTGCGGGAATTGACGCCCCGGTTCAACGAAGAACAGCACTTGGCGAGCAAGCAGCTGGTGGAGCAGTGCGACGGCCTGATCATGGGGGGACATGACGCCCCCTTCTGGTGCCAGGATGGCCGCTATTGTACGGATGCAGAGATTCTGCTGAACCAACCACAACGAGGTGATGAAGAATGAAGCTCCTAGGCATGATGATGTTGCTGATGTCCGCACTGGTGCACGGCGCAGCGCCGGCTGGGCAGCGGCAAAAAGTACTTGTCGATTTTGATCTGGGTAACGATATCGATGATGCCTTTGCCCTGGCCCTGGTGTTAGCCAGTCCAGAGCTCGAGCTGGTGGGCATCACGCTGGACCATGGCCGAACAGATCTGCGCGCTCAGATCGCCTGCAGGATGCTTTATGAGGCGGGCTGTGAGACGATACCAGTGGCTGTGGGCAGACAGACCGCGCAAATAGTCGGCAAGGATCAGGAGCCTGCGCCCTATCATCCGCAATACTTTTGGGCAGAGGGCTTTACCGCGGTCAAACCGGTCGGCACTCCGGCGGCCGACTTTATCATTCAGATGCTGAACCGCCATCCCGGTGAAATTGTGCTTATCACCACCGGCCCGGTGCCCAACATCGCAGATGTGGTGGCCAAGGACGCCGGCGCGCTGAAAAAAGCCAAGGCCATCTATGCCATGTTCGGTTCTTTTTATATGGGCTATGGCCGGGATCCGGCGCCGTCGGCTGAATGGAACGTGGCGGCCGACGTGGCTTCCGCTAAAACATTTGTCGACGCCGGCGCAGAGATCACCTACGCCGGCCTGGATATCACCACGTTTGTTGCGCTGGATGAGAAAAACCGCAACCGGCTTTTAATGCGTCAGAGTCCGTTGACCAATGCCCTGTGCGGGCTGTACAGCCTGTGGGAATTGGAAACCCCGATCCTCTATGATGCGGTGGCGGTGGGCATGCTGTTGTGGCCCGAATTGTTCGTCACCCGCCCGGCTCATGTCAGGGTGTTGGACAGTGGTTTTACGGTGATCGATGAAAGCAAGCCGGCCAACGGCCGGATCGGCGTGCACATCCAGCAGGACGAGTTTATCAAACGGCTGATGATGCGGTTGCTGCAGCAGAACCTGCACAGAAAATGACCGGATCCGCGGCGTCTCGCGCAACCAACCCTCCCTCTATGGAATCAATCTCATGCGTTTTCTGACCGTCTCTCTGCATCCTGTGTTGCAGCGCACCTGCGAGCTCGATCGCCTGCAGGAAAACCAGGTGAATCGATGCCTGACGCTGCGGGTGGATGCCTGCGGCAAGGGGGTGAACGTCACCCGCGTGCTGCATCAGTTGGGCGAAGAGGTGATGCATCTGACCCAGCTGGGTGGTGTTCTTAGCGATTACTTTGTCGAGTTGACCAGGCAGGACGGGCTGGCTCTGAGTTGGGTGAATTCGGAGTCAGAGATTCGCATCTGCACCACGCTGCTCAGCCGGAGCGCGCACACCGCGACCGAGATCGTCGAAGAGGCGCCGCCGGTGTCGCCGCACACAGACGGGCAAATGCGCGCACGTTTTCTCCAGCTGCTGCCGGGGACCCGTATGGTGATCCTCTCCGGCAGCAAGGCCCCTGGATTCGCCGCGGATATTTTGCCCTGGATGGTGCGTCAGGCCAAGGAGCAGGGCGTGCAGGTCCTTGTGGATTATCGCGGCAGGGATCTGCTGGATTCGCTGCCCTGTCGGCCCGACCTGATCAAGCCAAACCGGCAAGAGTTTCAGGATACTTTTTTTCCGGGTTGCTCCACGGTGTCTGAAACGCGCATCATGGAAAAGATGATCGCTCTGCAGCAGAGCGGCATCCAGGTGGTGTTGACCGATGGTGCGCAGCCGGTATGTTATGTGCAGGGAGATCGGGTCGTCCGCCGGCCGGTGGAGGCCGTTGTCCCGGTCAATGCCATCGGCAGCGGAGATGCGTTTGCCGCCGGTCTGGCGGCGGTGTGGAGTGAAACCGGGGATATGGATGCAGCGGTGGACAAGGCGCTGTGGTGTGGAAAGCAGAACGCCCGGCTGATCAAGCCGGGCGTCATTCGTTCACAGGATGAAGAGCATCTCTGAGTATTTCGGCAGCGGCCACAGATCGTCCGCTACCAGGTTCTCCAGCTCGTCCGCCGGTTTGCGCACCTTGGTCATCAGGGGAATGATGTGATCGGCGATGAATTTGGCGCGGCGCGACAGATCCTCGATCACCTCGGCTTTTTCCACAGCGGCCATCAGGTCGTTCTGGCCGGCCTTGAGCCGGGCGATGGTCTCGGTGATCATTTTCAGCAGATCGATCTCGGGGTTGTACGACGCTTCCGCCACCACGGCGTTGAGGCTTTTCAATCCCTGCACCACCTCAATGAGCGTCGCTTGGTAGGTCATGGACGCGGGGATCACCATGCCGTTGATCATGTTGTTCATGGTCTCGCACTCGATCTCGATGGTCTTGATGTACTGTTCCAGCTTGGTGTGATAGCGCGATTCCAGCTCGGTTTTGCTGAACACCTTCTGACGCAGCAGCATTTCAATGTTCTTCGGCGCCACCAGACTGTCCAGGGCGTAGGCGGTGTTTTTAACGTTGGGCAGATTGCGCCGCGCCGCCTCCTGCTCCCACTCCTTGCTATAGTTATTTCCGTTGAAGCGAATAGCTTCGGTATCCTTGATGTGTTTGCGCAGAATGGTGATCACCGCAGCCTTGAATTCCGTGCCCTTTTCGATCTCTTTCTCGAGATCGGCGTAGAGCACGTCCAGTGAATCAGACACTGCGGCGTTGAGGATCGTGTTGGGCAGCGACACTGAGGCCAGCGAGCCGGCGGCGCGGAATTCGAACTTGTTGCCGGTGAAGGCAAAGGGCGAAGTGCGGTTGCGGTCCGTGTTATCGCGCAGGATGGCCGGCATTTTGGTGAGGCCCAGATCGATGATGTTCTGCGCCGTCGCCTTGACGGTTTTTCCGGTTTTAATTGCATCGAGGATTTTGGTCAACTGATCGCCGAGAAAAACGGACATGATCGCCGGCGGCGCTTCGTTGGCGCCGAGCCGGTGATCGTTGGATGCCGAGGCGATGGCTGCGCGCAGCAGATCGCCATAGTAATAGACGGCGCGCAGCACGGCGGTGAGAAAGACCAGGAACTGCAGGTTCTCCTCCGGCGTTTTGCCGGGTTCGAGCAGATTGTTTCCCTCCGAATCGGCCATGGACCAGTTGTTGTGTTTGCCGCTGCCGTTGATGCCGGCAAAGGGTTTTTCGTGCAGCAGCAGCGACAGTCCGTGGCGGTTGGCCATTTTTTTCAGAATTTCCATGATCAACTGATTGCGGTCCGCTCCCACATTGGCTTCGGCAAAGATCGGCGCAATTTCGAACTGATGCGGCGCCACCTCGTTGTGTCGGGTTTTCGCCGGCACGCCCACTTTGTAGAGCTCGACCTCCGAGTCCTGCATGAAAGCGAGGACGCGGTCCTTGATGGCGCCAAAATAATGGTCCTCCAGCTGCTGTCCCTTGGGCGGTTCCGCGCCCAGCAACGTTCGGCCGGTGATGCGCAGGTCCGGACGCAGCGTAAAAAACGCCTTGTCGATGAGAAAATACTCTTGCTCGGTGCCGATGGTGGTGATAACCCGGTCGGCTTTGCGGTTGCCGAAGAGCCGCAATATTTTTAATGATGATTGGCCCAGCGATTCCATGGAGCGCAGCAGCGGCGTTTTTTTATCCAGCGCCTCTCCGGTGTAACTGATAAAGACCGAGGGGATGCAGAGGATGCCGCCCTTGGGTCCTTCCATGATGAACGCCGGGCTGGAGGGGTCCCACATGGTGTAGCCGCGCGCTTCAAAGGTGGTGCGCATGCCGCCGCTGGGGAACGAGGAGGCGTCGGGTTCGCCCTGCACCAGCTGCTCGCCGCGGAAGCGTTCCAGGACCATGCCCTCTTCATCAAACTCGATAAAGGCGTCATGCTTTTCCGCGGTCAGTCCGGTCTGCGGCTGAAACCAGTGGGTGAAATGAGAGACGCCCTTGCTCAACGCCCATTCCTTCATGGCATGGGCCACCACGTCGGCGATGGCCATGTCCAGCTTTTCGCCTTTGCGGATGGTGGCGCGGAGTTTATTGTACACGTCCTTGGGCATCTTTTCGCGCATCACCTGTTCGGTAAAGCAGTTGATGCCAAAAATCTTGGGGCTCGACACGGTCTGCGGCGCATAGTCTATTTTATTGTTGGCGGCGATGGTCAACAACACCTGTTGGCGAAGATTGGCGCCGGATGTTTTAATGGACATTTTTTTCTCCTTGATGGGGATGATGAATAAAAATTCAGAACCGGGACGAAAGCGGATGGCTGTTCAGCGCCTAGATGGCGTCGCCGCCCCGTTCACCGGTGCGAATGCGAATACACTCTTCCAAAGGGGTGATGAATATTTTCCCATCGCCGATGCGGCCGTCGTTATGGCGCGCGGCCTGTAAGATGGCCGCCACGGTGATCTCGACGAACGCATCATTGCAGGCGATGTCAAGCCGGACTTTGGGCAGCAGATTCGGTGCAACGGTCTGGCCGCGATATAAATCCTGATTGACGCTGCGGCCGTGGCCGGACACCCGGCTGACGGTGATGCGGGTGATCTCGGCCGCAATGAGCGCTTCGCGCACATCGTCCAGTTTGTCCGGTTGTATGATGGCGGTGACCAGTTTCATGCAGAGGCCATGTCCTTCCTTAACTCAGGTTGATCAATCCGTAGCCGTGTTCGCCGTGCAGGCTGCTGTCCATGCCGGCGGACTCTAACTTGTTCTCCAGGCGGAAGCCCACCGTCTTTTCCACCACCATCACCAGCCCCAGAGAGAGCAGGCCCGAGTAGAGGATGGTGACCCCCACTCCAGCGGACTGCACGGCCAGTTGCTGCCAGACGGTCCAACTGCCGCCCGCTTTGGCAGCGGCCTCGGCCATCCATGCCGGCCGGATGAAAAAGCTCAAAAGCAGGGCGCCGAGCAGACCGGCCACACCGTGAATGCCGAACACGTCGAGGCTGTCGTCATAGCCCATTCTGTTTTTTATCTGAATGCTTGCATAGCAGACCAGCGAGGCCAATGCCGCCAGAGCCATGGCGCCGGCCGGCTGCACTACACCGGCCGCTGGGGTGATGACCACCAGACCGGCAAGAATGCCGCTGACTATGCCCAGGCTGCTGGCTTTACCATGCTGCAGCGCTTCGATCACCATCCACATGGCTGCGCCCGTGGCGGCGGCGACCTGGGTGACCGCCAGTGCGCGGGCTGTATCCAGTCCGCTGGACACCGAACTGCCGGCGTTAAAGCCGAACCATCCCACCCACAACAGTCCTGCGCCCATGAGGGTCATGACCAGGTTGCTGGGATTCATGGCGGTTTTAGGATAGCCGCGTCGCGCGCCCAAGTACAGGGCGGCGGTCAGACCGGACACGCCGGCTGCGATATGCACCACAGTGCCGCCGGCGAAATCGATGGTGCCCAGCTTGAACAAAAAGCCGTCTCCGGCCCAGACCCAATGGCAAAGGGGGTTATAGACCAGCAGACTCCACAGAGTGATATACAGGCAGTAACCGCGAAAGCTGACGCGCTCGGCAAAGGCTCCGGCGATCAGCGCAGGGGTGATCATGGCGAATTTCCCCTGGAACATGGCAAAGACATATTCCGGCACATGGGCGTTGAGGATGGTGGTGTCGATGCCGGAAAGAATAAAATACTCTTTTTTCCAACCGATCCAGCCGCCCAGGGCGTTGGGGCCGAAGCTCATGGCATAGCCGCAGACCACCCAGAGCACGCCGACGATGGCCATAGCGGCAAAGCTGTGCATCATGGTGCCGAGCACGTTTTTAGTGCGCACCAGGCCGCCGTAAAACATGGCCAGGCCCGGGATCATCAACAGGACTAAAGCGGTGGAGGTAAGCATCCAGGCGGTGGCGCCGGAATCGATGGTGCAGGGCGCCGGTGACTGGGCATAGACCGGGGACAGTGCGGCGAAGACCGGCAAGGTCAGCGGCAAAATCCATTTGCAAGCGGTTAATTTCATACGCTCTTCCATCTGGCAGGGTTATCGTTGTTTGGTCAGCTGAAAGCAAACTGAATGCCAAAAGCGGGGTTTTATTCATCCGCACACAATTTTTTAAATAATTAATAAATATATAGTTGAGGCAAGGGCTGCGGCAGGGGGCGAGATGGCCAACAGCGGAGGAGCGGAATAAATATTACATAAATGTAATAATGAAATAAATTCATACGAAATTGTATAATAATTGCACAGGCATTTCATCGTTTTTCCTGTCTGTTTCCTCCCGGAAGGGCGAAAAGCGTGGCTATGTGTTCGTTTATGCGCTTCGATGAACAACTTGTTTATTACAAAAATGTTATTTTTTAATAAAAAAATACTATTTTGTATTATAGATACAGTCAGAGCTGCGCGGCTGAGCCCTGCTTTTTTTGCCTCGTCCCCGCCGGAGCGATGGGGCCTCGTCCGCCCGATGCATCTGCGCAAAGGTGGGCGGGCGGACGACAGTCAGCGCTATGGTGTGCAGATTCAGGCTTTCGTGTTGCTGCACCTGTGCAAAGGCGCGTGTACGGCAAGCGACATTTCCGTTGACAAAAAATTTTGGTATTGCATGGGTCTGAACTTTTTGGTACATTACCTTAGCTTGAAATGGTGGTTCGTTTTAGTGGAAGGCTTGCAGATGAAACGATTTGTCCTGCTCCCTGCTTCCGTGCTCTGGCTGCTGTCTTCATCGAACGTGGTCGCGTCCACTATCGGATTCGGGTCCGGGACTCTTCACGTTCGGCCGGCCTACGGTGCGCCGAAATCCGCCCTGTTCCTTGGCGCCCACACGCGCGCCTTTTTCAAGGACGAGGTGCACCAAGAGCCCTCCGGACTATCCGCGGGTCAAACCTTCTGGGACATACAGGGCGCCTTGGGCCTATCGTATGGCCTCACCTCCCGTTTTGAATTGGGGATTTCCTCCATACTCTATCAGGACAATCATCGCAGCAGCAGCGGCTACAATCTGCCGGATGATCTGATTCTGCATGCCAAGCTGGGATCGTTGGGCCGCGCCAGCGGCAACACACGCTTTGGCGTGCAACTGGATCTCCGTCTGCCCTTCGGCGAATTTCACAACCTGCCGCTGGAAAACTATTCCGCCGGCCGCATCAACGTGGGCGTCACCGCACTGGCCACCATCCTCACGGAACCGCTGTATCCTGAAACCGGAATGAACATCCATTTTAACGCCGGTGTGGTCACGCATAACGACGTGGGCGCCCGTCTGGTGGCCAACCCGCTGGATACGCTGACGGTGGAAAAAAACACGGTGGAGTTCATCTACGGCGGCGCCTTTAGCACCACCTGGCAGGATTTTGGTTTTTTCGGCGAGATCCACGGCCGCGCGTTTTCCTCCAAACCTCCGGTGAACGCGTACACGCGCGAGAACAGCCTCTATGTGACGCCCGGCATCACCTATGCACCAAACTTTTGGATGAAGTTGCGGGTGGCGATGGATCTGCGCATTTTGGGCGGCAAGGATGAGACGCTCTATAACGGCGAACAGGGCAGCTACGCCACGGTGCCCTGGCATGACGAATTGAATCTGCCGCAATGGCGCATCAGCGTCGGCGCCCTGCTCTCGCTGAATCCCGCCAAAGCGCAGATGGTGCGTAAAAAAGAGAACGCGCTAAAGCGGGCGACCATCATCGAAAAAGCGACGCCGGAAGAAAAAATTTATGACGATCTGGCCAAGGAGCGGAAGAAGACCGAAGGGGCGGAGGCTGAGCTGGAGCGCATCCGCAGCGAGCGGCAACGCATGGAGGATCTGCTGGAACGGTTGCGAAAAATTTTAGAAACGCCCGGCGAGGCCAAGCCGGAGAATCCGGCGGAGCCGAAGAATAAACCGTAATACGATAGTCCCAAGGGGATGTAAAAAATCAGGTCGAGCGCGAAAAGGGCGCCCGACCTTTTTTTTTAACGCGGGTTTGCGGGAATCAGCGTTTGAGAAGATCTACACCCAGATAGGGGCGCAGCACCGTCGGCACGATCACGTTGCCCTCATCGGTCTGATAGTTCTCCAAAAGGGCGATCACCGTTCTCGGCAGCGCCAGCCCGGAGCCGTTAAGCGTGTGCACATATTCCGGTTTTGCCCCTTTAAAGGCGCGAAAGCGGATGTTGGCGCGGCGGGCCTGAAAGTCTTCAAAGTTGCTGCAGGAAGAGACCTCCAGCCATTTGTCCATCCCCTGGGCATACACCTCGATGTCATAGCATTTGGCTGCGGAAAAACTCAGATCGCCGCTGGCCAGCAGGATAACCCGGTAGGGCAATCCCAGCAGCTGCAAAATTTCCTCCGCGTCGGCCAGCAGGCTCTCCAGCTCCTCATAAGACGATTCCGGCTTGACGAACTTGACCATCTCGACCTTGTTGAATTGATGGATGCGCACCAGGCCGCGGGTCTCTTTGCCATAGGTGCCGGCTTCACGCCGGAAACAGGGGGTGTAGGCGGTGTAGCGGATGGGCATCTCTTCGCCGTCCAGCACCTCGCCGCGGTGCAAATTGGTCACCGGCACTTCGGCTGTGGGAATGAGAAACAGATCATCCTGTGGAATGTGGTACATATCCTCTTCCAGTTTCGGCAGCTGGCCGGTGCCGAACAGCACCTCGCGTTTGACCACGAACGGCGGAAAGATCTCTGTGTAGCCGTGTTTCTCCACGTGCACATCGAGCATGAAATTGATCAGCGCCCGTTCCAGTTTAGCGCCGAGGCCGCGGTAGCTGACAAAGGAACTGCCGGCCAGATTGGCGCCGCGGCTGAAATCCACCAGGCCCAGGCGCTCGGCCAGCTCGTAATGGGGCAATGGCTGAAAATCGATCTTTGGCGGGTCGCCCCAGCCTTTGACCTGCAGATTGTGGGACGGATCGCCTTTGGGCACACTGGCGTGCGGAATGTTGGGGATGCGGATCTGGATCTCATAGATCCGCGCCTCCACCGCGCGCAGCTCTTCGTCCCATCCCTTGATGCGATCCGAAAGCGCTTTCATCTCCGCGATGATTTCGCCGGCGTCCTGCCTGGCCTTTTTCATTTCCGCCACCTTTTGGGTGACGCGGTTTTGTTCGGCGCGGCCGGCCTCCACCCGGGCGATGATCTCACGGCGGGCGACGTCCCATTTCAACAGGCCGTCCACATCCGCTTGATCGCCCTTGTCTTTGACGGCCTGGCGGACCATCTCCGGGTTCTCGCGAATATATTTCAGATCCAACATATTTGAACACCTCTTTTTTGTTCGTTCATAGGTTCAGCGTTCGCACGTTTGCACGTGCTCACGTTTCACGCTTATGCGTTCTACTGTCCTTTAAATCGCAGCATGACGAAAACCGTGTACAGCATGATCCGTATGTCCATGCGCAGCGACATGTTTTCGATATAGTACAGATCGTACTGCAGTTTCTCGCGTACGTTTTCGATGCTGGTGTCGTACTCGCCCTTTACCTGGGCCCAGCCGGTGATGCCCGGCTGAACTTTAAGCCGGCGGGTGTAATAGGGATACTCCTCTTTCAGCTTTTCGACAAAGTATGGCCGTTCCGGCCGCGGCCCCACCAGGCTCATGTCGCCTTTCAACACGTTGATGCACTGGGGAAATTCATCGAGCCGCACTCTGCGCATGAACCGACCCATGCGGGTGATGCGCGGGTCGCTTTTCTCCGCCCAGACCGGTCCGGTGTATTTTTCCGCGTCCTTGATCATGGTGCGGAACTTGTAGATGGTGAACAGCTTGCCGTTGCGTCCGACCCGCTGCTGGTTGAAGAGCACCGGCCCCCTGGAGTCAAGCTTGATCAGCACCGCGGTGATCAGCATGACCGGCAGAAGCAGAAGCAAAAAGAGAACGGCGAAGACGATATCCAGCATCCGTTTGACGCGCCGTTCCCACGCCGGCATGATCTGCGGGTTGATCTCGATCAGCGGAAAGCCATAGATCTGCTGAGTGCGCGCCTGGCCCATCACCACGTGGTAGAGCTCGGGTTCGATTTTGATGTGCACCGGCTGTTCGTCGCACAGTCCGATGACGTGCATCACCCGTTTCTGCGGCAGTTGTCCAAGCGACAGGATCACCTCTTCGACCTTTTGCACCTGGACCAACCGGTCGAGGTCGTCGAGACTGCCAAGCACGCTCAACCCATTGTGGGTTTTGCCGATCTCTTCGGGTTTCAATGCGACAAATCCCACCACCCGATAGCCCAGAGCCGGAAACTGCTTGATCTTGTCCGCCAGCCTTTTGGATTTTCCGTTCCAGCCGATGATGAGCGTATTGCGCTGCCCCACGCCGGCCTGCAACAGTTTTCTCTGCGCCGTGTGCAGGATGAGACGGCCGCCGGCGACACAGAACACCATGAGGGCAAAATAACTCAAGATCATCAACCGGCCGATCGTGGGCGGCTGAGAGAGATCCTGCTCCGGTTCGGCGGTCAACAATAAAATCAGCAGCGTGCCGAACGCGATCGCCTTAAAGACCGAGATCGTTTCGTCAAAACGCGACTGCGTGTACCAGGACTGGTACACGCCGAAAAAAAGAAACAGTAGCAGCCAGTAAACATAGATCACCAGCGAAACCTGCAGCTGCATTAGGCCGCCGGGCACGGCGAACAGATGCAGGCTGGTGCGCAATTGCAGCAATCCCCAGAAAGCCACCTGAATGGTGATAAAGTCGACGGTGAGGAGAAGCAGTTTTTCTATTGGTTTCGGCATGCAGCAACCCAATGGTCCAGTGCAAGGCGCAGCCGGTGATCAGTGCGTTTTTACGATCCCGACCAGAAAACCCGCCGCCCAGCTGATTTGCATCACCATAAAGATGAGTGGCAGCACCAGCATCATCGCCATGGTACGGTTCTGACGGGCGGTAATGAAAGAGGCGGTTGCGACATACAGCGCATAGGCCAGCCACAGGCCGGCCAAAATCCGCCACGCCGCAGGCTGCTTCAGCCCCCAGCCGGCCAGCAACACAGAGCTCAGCAGAAAGGACGGCGGAATCATATGCAGCAGCTTGACGGCGTCGCCGTGTTTTTTGACGACATTGACCCGCAGAATGCCATAGTTGAAGAACTGTTTGGCCAACTGGACAAGATTCCTGCGGGGATAATAATAGGAGACGATTTCCGGCGTAAAGTAGATTTGGTGTCCAGCCCGGCGGATGCGCCAGTTGAACTCTGCGTCTTCGGCGATGTGCAGCTCTTCGTCGAAATAACCGACCTGCTCAAACAGCTCTTTTTTATAGGCTGCATAGACCACCGTGTCGACGAAACGGGCTTTTTTATCAAACCGGTAGGGCGCGCTGGGAATGCCGAATCGGGACCCCATGGCGCAACCGATGGCGGTCTGCATAAAGCTGTCGCCGGTGTTGATCTGGGTGCCGCCGACGCAGGGGACCTTGAGGGTCTGCAGATAGTGAATGTTCAACCGAATGAAATCGGACTTGATCCGCGTGTGAGCGCCGAGGATGATGACCACATCGCCGCGGCTGTTTTTCGCGCCGAGATTGAGAGAGATCGGCGTGCGTTTCTCCGGATTATCGAGCAGGCGCAGGTTGCCTGCGGTTTTGGCGATCTCCAGGACCCGCTCGCGGGAACCGTCGGTAGACAGGCCGTCCACCACCAGGATCTCGATGCGATCCTGGGGATAATCCTGCTCCTCGATCGAGCGAATGCAGCGCTCGATGGCGCTGATCTCGTTGAGCATGGGAATGACGATGGAAACTAGCGGGTAATTCGCTTGCATGCAGGCTATTTGTCGTAAGTGACTGATCGCAACCTTGAATGGAAAATATAGCAAACCGGCCGCTTAAATCAAAGTATTTTATGCGCGGTAAACATTCGAGCGCTGCGCGGGCTGCAACCGGACGCCGGTGATCCAGCTGCGGCGTGCATGGGTTGTCGCTGCGGCCCATTCTGCCGCTTCGGGAAAAGCTGGGCAGCCCGGTCACATGCCGGGCTTATCGGGCCACGTAGAATTTTCGGCTTGTCCGGTTTCTCGAACCCTTTTGGTCAGTGGCCACGGCGCGAATGCTGTGAAGGCCTGGACTCAATCGCTGTTTGCCGACCCGCCAGCTAAAGGGCGCGCTCTTGTCTGTGTAGGAGGGTTGCGTGTAGGAGGTTTGATCGAGGAAGAACTGCACTCGGGCTATCGGCTGGTCGCCCGCCCGTTTTTCAATTTTGAAGCGGATCTCCTTGTCCGTCGTGATCGTGTCCGGCAGCGCTGTGAACGCGATCAGCGGCGGCCTTCCGGCGCCGATGGCCGGCAATTCCAGGACGCGGAAATGGCCGGCGTTCAGTGCAGCCAGGGAGGCGCGATCCTTTTCATCCCACAGGCCCTGCCACAATTTGGTCCAGTCATCGACCGCGCCGTCGTTGTTGATCTCGCCCAGGGTCTGAAAATAGACGCCCATGGAGTGGCCGTCGCCCTCGTCGCCCAGATACATGCCATAGGTCTGCAGCGCCCGGGCGACGATGCGCGCAGCCGGGGTTAGGGTGGAGAGATCGTAATCCGGGGACAGCTGCAAACGGCTGCCCATAGGTAGAACGTGGTGGCCGTTGGGTCCGAATTTATCGTCGCATCCGGTGATGGCAGGGTAGACGAACTGATCGTAGCCGTTGCGGCCGTCAAAGCCGAACACCAGGGCATGCCGGATTTCGCCGCTGCGCAGCTCTTCCGGCCGCACCAGGCCGGCGGACAGCGGAAACCCGGATTCCCGGCAGCCGTGCGCGGCCCTGATCACTCCGGATTCCCGCGTGTTGACCAGCGCGCTGCTGCCGCAAGAGAGTCTGGGATATTTTCCCTTTACATTCCAAAAGTCCCACTCCAGCCCTTTGTCGCGGTCGATGAGACAGAGGTGTGCGTCTTCCGAGCGGTCCGGCTCAGCCCATTTGGGCAGAGGCACTGCCAGCGGCTTGCCCCAGGAGCTATGGCAGGAGATCAGCAGCTCTTTGGGATAGGGGTAAAGCCCGTCGATGAAAAAGAGCGCAATCCCCCAGCTCTGCCGCGTGGCAGAGAGCGGGCACTCTGTGTTTCTCAGCGTGCGTTGGCGGTACAGGGTGGTGGTCTGCCCCAGATAAACGCTGGAATTTTTGTCGATGAGCGGCAGGTCGCCGACCGGGGTGTTCCATGGGCTGTCGTCGCTGAACGGGCGCCAGACGGTTTGCGCCATGGCAGCCGTTATTGAAATGAGGCAGTATAGAATGAACACGGTCAGTCTGCTCTTGAGAAACAGAAAAATATGTATTTTTCTCATTTTATTTAGCTCCATAAATTTTTTATTGCCAGCGGCAATATCTTGGTTCTGCCCCGCACCCATCCGTCGGCGGCGGAAGCCGCCTCCTACAAGGATATCCATTTTTCATTCGCGTGTGTAGGAGCCGGCGACCAACAATTCTTCATACATGCGGATCAGTTTCTTCCCCTCCATCTCCCAATTATACTCTGCACGCGCTTGAGCAAGCCCGTTCTCTCCCATTCGCCGGCGCAGCGCAGAGTCGCGCAACAACCGGCGCAGGGCGGCCTCCAGTGCAGGCACATCGCCGCAGCCGACCGCCAGGCCGCAGTCGCTTTTTTCCATCACCGAGCGCACCTCGCCCACCTCCGAGGCGATGACCGGCACGGCCATGGCCATGGATTCGAACAGCTTCATGGGACTGACGTAGGGTGAGATGCCCTGCCCCCCATAGAGCACCATCGAGATATCCATTTGCCGGTAATAGGCGGGCACCTGAAAATAGGGGATGTCCGCCACCATCTGCACGCGATCGCGAACCGGTTCGATGAGACGCAGCACTTTATCCCGCAACGTATCAGCCAGGCGCCCCACGAACAGCAGGCGCACGTCAAATTCTTCGGCCACGGCGATAAACGCGGCGATCGTCTCCTCGATGCCCAGGTTCTCGGCGAGCGTGCCGATGCGGCCGATGACCAGCGGCGTTCGATCGTCCGCAACCGGTTTGGCCTCAGCCTTAAAAACTTCCAGTTCGGGATAATTGTAGACAATATAGATGGGGCGCGTGGTGATTTTTTCAAACCGTTGTTTCATCAGTCCATTCACGGTCAGGATCGCGTCGACCCGACGGCAGAAAAACTTTTCGATCCACGCCGCAACGGACACCATGAGTCGCGGCTGGGTGAGCGCGAGCATCTCCGGATAGGGATCATGGGCGTCGAACACCATGACTTTTTTCAGCAGCCGGCTTGCGATGAAAGCGGGCAGCAGGGTGCTCAGGTCCTGGCAGTGGAGGATGGAAAAGGTGTTTCTTTTTTTAATCAGGCGCACCACGGCGATATACCAGAACATCAGCGTCTTGACGATCATGCTGAGACTTCCGGTGCCATAGCTGCCGCGGATAAGGATGTTCTCCACCGCCACCGCGTCAACGGTGTCGAAGGCAGGGTAGAGAGTGCGGCGATCCCAGGCGATCACCGATACCCGCCACCCGGCTTTGGTCAGAGTCGCCGCCTCTTTGCGAAGAACCGGCTGCTGGCGAAAGGGGCAGCTGGCGAGAGAGAGGATGGATTTGTTTTTCAATGTGCTCATGTGATCAGGGACTCGTACATTTTACTTAATGTATCCGCTTTGGCCTGCCAGCTGTTCTCCCGGGCATAGTCCGTCAGGTCGGATGGGTTCCAGGCTTTCTGCAGCGCTGTATCCAAAGCCTCGGCCAAGGGTTGTGGTTGTGCCGGATCCACCAGGATCGCGTAGCGTTCGTCGCCGATGGCCTCCGGAATTCCGCCCACTCGAGTGGCCACAATGGGTTTGGCGCAGGCCAGCGCCTCAAACAACACCGTGGGCCAGCCCTCGTTCAGGCTGGGCAGACAAAAAAGGTCGGCCGCATTCATCCATAGGGGGATCTCATCATGGGGTTTTTCGCCGCTGAACGTCACCTGTGCGGTGATCCCCAGCCTGGAGGCCTGAGCGGACAACGCCTCCCTCTCTGATCCTCCTCCGACCAGGACCAGATGGAGATCCGGCCGTTGGTGTCTCAGCCGGCTGAAGGCGTCCAGCAGATAGGTCACACCCTTTACCGGATAGAGATAGCCAACATAGAGGATGATTTTTTTATCCAGCGACAGTTGCAGCTGTTGCCGGCATTCGTTCATCGGCTGGGGATAAAATTTCTCCAGGTTCACGCCGTTGTTGATCAGAACCAGCTTTTCTTCGATGCCGCACTGTCTCTGCAGGAACTGCTTTTCCGCCAGGGACACGGCGATCACCCGCTGGGCGTGGCGCAGGCCCCAGCGCACCAACGGACGGGTGGACCTGTTGTTTAAGAAACGGTAGGTGTCTGCGCCGTGGGAAGTGATGACCACCGGCTTGTGCAAACGCCGGCCGATCAGCGCTGCGGCAAAACCGTCGGGCCACACGGCATGGCTGTGGATCAGATCGAAGGAAAGTTTTTTGCAGCGTCGGTATGTTGCCATAAAGTAAAACAGTCCCATGAGCACCTGGCCGTAGCCTTTGGGAAAAACCAGCCGGCGCGGATGCTCGACGGTCAGGCCGTTCAGCACGGCTGTTTTTTCCACTCGCCGATGGCGGGACCAGCGACGGAAAAAGGGAATGTTGGGAAACCAGGGCGCCGGCGCCAGGACCTGGATCGCGTAGCGCTCCTTCAGCGCCATCAGCTGATCGTAAACAAAGATGCCCAAGCGCGGGTCATTGCGATTGGGAAACATATGGGATAGGATCAACAGCTGTTTCATGGTGAAAATTTTCCTTTGATGATCCGGACCATCGCCGTGATCTCATCCCGCCGCACCGCTTTCCAGCACCAGACCAGAACGCCGATGAGAAGGAGCAGCGAATGAAAGGGCGTTGGACGGAAGAACATCGTTGTGTAAACAATCAGCAGCAACGAAAGCAGCGCAAGGACTTGATTGGCGGGCCATAGCCGGTAGGCGATGGTCCTGGCCGCGTACACATAGTTCACCCCCACATGAAACGCATAGCCGGTCAGATAGGCGGCCAGTATCCCCTTCAGTCCCCAGCGCGGCGCCAGCAGCAGGCTGAGGGAGACGAACAGCGCGCTCCACAGCACATCGATGAGGGCAAACGCCTTGAGCTTTTTCATCGGCAACAGACTGACGCCGATGGACCAGCCGACCGCCTTGAACGCGTCGCCCAAAAGTTGCATTCCGATGAGCGACGACGCCAGAAGAAATTCACGGGACAAGAACACGACGACGATCAGATCCTTGAAAAGCACAAACGCCACAATGAGGGGCGTGACCAGACTGAGCGTGAGGCGCAGGATCTCGTTCAACTCGTGCACCACCTCCCCGGTTTTCTGCAGACCGCTCAGCCGCGGATAACAATAGGTGTTGATCGATTCCAGCACCAGCTGGATGCACTGGTTGGACATCTGCAGCATGGCCGCATAGATGCCGGCCTGAGCCCATCCCAGATGATCGAGGATGATCTTGCGCACGATCAGATTGGCCGAGTACAGGCTGGTGGTGGCGATCAGGCTGGCGGCGCCGAATTGGAGGATGCTCGACACAATGGCGCGGTCAAAGGCGGGCGTTGTCGATAGGCCGGACAGACGGCGCGATCGGACTCGCCTGTAGAAAAAATGTGCGAAGGCCAGGCCGGCCACGGCGAACAGCGCGATGTGCCACACCGCGCCGTTCAATTGAAACACATACACCAGAGGAAGCAACAGGAGCAAACCCGCCAGCGCGGTGAGTACTCCGGTGAGGACGTAGGTGCGGATCTCCAGCAAACCGGTGAACAGCGAACGGTAAAAATGATACAAAACCGTAAACGGCAGCCCGATGAGGGCGATGATGATAACGAGAAAGTACTTTTCGTCTTTGAGAATCCAGGCGGAGAGGGTGCGGGAAAATAGCACGCCCAGAATCACGCAACCTAAAACAAAAAAGCCGATGACCAGGCGGACGCTGTGAATCAGTCGGTTGATTTTCTCATCTTCCCCCTGCGCCGCGAAATCGGCGACAAAGCGAGTGACCCCGACATTGTTGCCCAGAGAGGTCATGTTGCTGAGAAGAAGAAAAAAGCTGTTCAGCTGTCCGATAAAGCCCACGCCCTCTGTTCCCAGGAGCAGCGCCATGGCTTTGGTTTTCACAAAGCTGATGACCGTGCTGAGGACGGTGGAGGTGCCCGACAGGGTGGTGGCTTTGAGCAATTGTTTTATTTTTCCGTCCTCCTGGCAGGGGAGGGCGGTGGAAAGCGGAACCGGGCCGCCTCCGTCGAGCCGTCATCCATCAGCATGAACTCCAGATCCTGCAACGACCGGGCGAGAACGCTTTCAATGGCCTCGGTGCTGTAAGGCATCCCGGTGAAAACCGGCCTGATGACGCTTCCTCTGGGCATCCCTTTCCTTTATTTGGCGAAAAAGGCTTTGATGGTTTTGGCCGCAAAAATGATCTCTTCCTCTTTCAGCATCTCCGACATGGGCAGAGAAAGAATTTCATCCGCATAGGCTTCGCTCACCGGGAACGCGCCTCTGGCATAGTTCAGGGAGGCATAGGCTTTTTGCAAATGGCAGGGGATGGGATAATGGATCCCGGTATAGACCTCGTTTTCCTGCAGATATTTTTGCAGCGCATCGCGCTGTTTGCTGCGGATGACGAACAGGTGATAGACAGGTTTAGCGCCGGCCATCTCCTCCGGAACCACGATGTCGCTGCACGCCGCCAGCTCCCGGCGATAGGCGTCGGCGTTGCGGCGCCGGGTTTCGGTCCAGGCGTCGAGATGGCGCAACTTGACGTCGAGGATGGCGCCCTGCAGCCCCTCCAGGCGATAGTTGTGGCCGATGAGATCGTGATAATATTTTTTAGCGCTGCCGTGATCGCGGATCATCATGAGTTTGTTATACAGCGCCTCGTCGTTGGTGATCACCGCGCCGCCTTCGCCGTAGGCGCCGAGGTTTTTGCCCGGATAAAAGCTAAAGCAGCCGCAGACGCCAAAAGTGCCGGTGGGCCGGCCGTTCAGCTCGGCCAGATGGGACTGAGCGCAGTCTTCGATGAGCAGCAGTCCGTGCTGATCACTGATCTTTTTCACTTCATCCGCCTGGGCCGGTTGGCCGTAGAGATGAACGGCGATGATCGCTTTGGTTTTTGTCGTGATCGCGGATTCGATTTTGGCTGGATCGATGTTATAGTACCGGGGTTCGCAATCGACGAACACGGGAGTGGCGCCGGACAGGCTCACGGCCTCCGGGGTGGCGAAAAACGTGTTGGCCGGAACGATCACCTCGTCGCCCGGGCCGATGTTCAGCGCCATCATGGCGGCGTGCAACGCCGCGGTGCCGTTGTTGACGCCCACGCAAAATTTTGCGCCCTGACGTTGGGCAAAGTTGGTTTCAAACGATTTGACGAACGGACCGGCGGCAAAAGCGCTTTTATTTAAAACCGCCAGAATGGCCTCGTCGATTTCCGCCTTGATGGAGAGATATTGCGCCTTGAGATCGAGAAAATTGACTTTCATGCGACGCTCCTAAGATAGAAAGAGTGAACAGGTCTATGGCGGGATTCCCCCGCCGGCAGAACGAGGAGTTGTTTTTTTTACATTCCGGCCAAGTGTCCGCTCCGCCGGGCTGAAGAGTCCGAGCTTGACGCGGGGTTCTTATTTTCCCGCTCTGCCACGCGTCGCATGGCTACGCTGAGACCGAACATGGCCCAGATGATCAGCGCTTCCTGTACGGAGAGAAACAGGGCGCCGACGAAAACGCCCACCAGACCGATAAACAGCCCCTGACTCACCAGCGCCAGACGAGTTTCCCCGGCCTGTGAGAACAGCTTTTGGGCGCAGTAATAATTGCTAAAAGTCCGGACAAAAATCAGCAAGAACAGGGTGATCCCGAACACGCCGGTTTCCGCCGCCACGTGGAGAAACGTATTGTGCACCGCCAGCGACATCAGCGACAGGTAGCGACTGGTGATTAACATCCAGTTGCCGATCCCGATGCCCAGCAGCGGATTCTGGCTGATCTGTTCAAAGGCGCCCATCATCAAGCGTCCGCGCCAACGTAAAGAGGGATCAGCAAGAAATTTCCCCAGATCGAACAGGGTGAGCAGATGTTGCCAAAAAGTCGGCGGGATGATAAAAAGGACCAACGCCAGGCTGAGCAGCAGCACCAGAAGGAAAAGCGGCCAGCTGCGCTTCAAATACAAAATGATGGCCAGCACGATGCCGAGCGCCACAGTGCCGCCGCGGGAGAAAGAGGCCACCAGTCCGGCCAGCAGCGTCATCACGCCGAGCAGGTAGAGCAACGAGCGCAATTTCCAGCCTTCATGGAAAATGATCAACAGCAGGGCGGGGATGATAAAGACCACCCCCATGGCGAGGATGTTGGGATCGTCGGTCAGGCCGCGCATGCGCGCCTTGACCATCATTTCTCCGGCCGACTGCGGGGCGAAGAACAGATTGTAAAATCCATAGAGTACCGAACCAAGATTGGCGAGAATGATGGTGATCAGGCAGAGCCACAGATGCCGCTTGGTTTCGATGACGTTGATGAGCAAAAAATAAAAGAGGAACAATTTGACATAGATGATCAGATATTGAAAGGCCTCGAGGGGGAACAGGGCGCCGACCACAGAGAGCACAGCCACGCCGAAAAAGGCGGTGATATAGGCCACCTGGCGGTCATACACCAGAGTAAAGTCCAGCGTGTATATTTTTCGCGCCAGCAGGGCGACGATGGAAAAGAAGACCACCGGCAGATAGCCCTGTTTGATGCCCAGTCCCCAGACCAGGTGGGAAAAGATGATAAAGAGGCAGAACACCAAGCCATAGATGGGCCGCATAAAGACGACAGCCGCGAGGCAGAGGCCGGCGAAAAACGCCAGGGCGGTTCCAGCTCCGGCGTAATATACCAGGGCCAGATAGATCAGCAGAAAGGGTAGACTGGCTAAAACCGCATAGGTCCGTTGTGCGGGCGGCAGAACGAGCGAAAAAGCCTGGTCAGCAAAGAAACGGTTGTCACTTTTTACGGCCAAACCATCCTCGCCAATCGTTCTTGAGAACATCGACCGCGGACTGCAGTTGGGCGTGACCGGCCGGGTCAGCGGTCTTTAAGCGGTTCACATATTCGAACAGCGACATGATCAACAAACTGACAAAGACGCTCAGCAGGGCGGCGCTGATCACCATGATGCCGCGTTTCGGTTTGCTGCGTTTGCCCGGTTCCACCGGTTTGTCCAAGATCTGGATGGTGGGCGTGTCCTTGGCCTCCCGGATCCTGGCCTGCTCAAACTGCTGCATCAGCAGTTTGTAGATCGCTTTCTGCACTTCGACATCGCGCAGCAGAAAGGCATACTGCAAACCGTAATCCGGCAGTTTATCGAACGGCACCACATAGCTGGCGCTGTCCAAACGGGTGCCGGTCTCCAGCTTGGCCACCTGTTTTTTCAACTCCTCGCGTTTGATGCGAAGCTGCTGAACCTCCGGGTGGCTGGGGTCCATCTGGCGGCGCGCCATGTTGTAGCTGACCTCGCTGAGCGCGATCTGCGCTTCCAACTCGGCCATGGCGGTGATGGCGGCTTTGGTCTGTTCTTCGATGGAGATGACGCGATGACTGCGCTGAAAATCGCGTAACGCTTCGGCGGTGCGGCGCAGGTCCGCCTCGTTGTCCGCCAGCCTCTTTTCGATAAACTCGCGGGTGTAGCGGGCGGAGGTGAACCGTTTGGTTTTGTTGACCCGGTCAAGGTGGTGGACAAAAGATTCCGCCAGCTGCACCGCCAGCTTTTTACTGCGCGCCGTGGTTCTGATGAGAATCATGTCCTCTTCGCTTTTTTCCAGCTTGGTCACGTCATCGAGCATGGCCAGACAGTCTTCTTGATTGTCTGTTTCAAACACCTTGCGCAGATCCAGATCCTGAATCACGCTGTCGCGGACATTGCGGCTTTTCAGGATGGCGACATAGATATCCGAGGGGGTGGCCATGCCGGACAGACCGGACAATCCTTTCGGCAGATCGCCCAACATAGAGAGAATATCCAGACCGCCGGATTCCGATTGATCCGGGGGCAGGAGCGTGCAACTGGCAGTATACCATTTGGGCAGCAGCAGGCTGACGATGGCGGCGATGATGGAAAAGATGAGAAAATTGTAGATAAATAGCTTGCGCCATTTCACCAGCAGACTGAAACCATCGACCACGTTGAATGTGTTTTTTTCCATAGCACCTAAATAGATAGTTAGTGTATCGGCAAACTGTTGCGACCTTTGTGTTGTATTGTTTTTTCAGAGGTTGTCAACAGAGCTGCAATAGGGCATTAAAACAAGCAATGGCCCTATTCATCATTTTATCATCCTGAGGCGCAAGGCAGGGTGTTGCGGCGTTTTTTTGCAGATTTTAAGCGCCGAAGGATCTAACGGCGAACCGGTGAAAAGAAATTACGGCATTCCACTTTTAAATACAATATAATTATTTCCTGACTGGCTCAGGGCAAAAGGGTCACTTTGAGCGTTTGAACCAGTTGCCTGCTGGCGAACCGGCAGAAATACACACCGGCGGCCAGGGGGCGATTCCGGTCGTCTCGTCCATCCCAGTTCAGCTCATGGAGACCGGGCAGGGCCTCGGCGCTGAACAGCGTGCGCACGCGTTGTCCGCCGGTGTTGTACAGGGCGATCTCTGTGCGGCCGGCGCACGAGCTGTCCGGCAGACGGAAAAGGATTCGCGTCGAATGGTTGAACGGATTGGGGTAAGATTGAAAAACATTTAATCCGACGGTTTGGGCTGAAACGCCGGTGGTGGGCAGTTCCAGTTCTTGGATGGGTGTGGGAAAAAAAATACGGATTCGGTGTTCTGCGGCCGGCAATTTCGGCAGACGGCAGATCAGTCTGGCGTTGCGGTATTCCAGCGGCAGCCCGGCCTCCTGATCGTCCACAAACGCGTGCGAGGGCGGTGCGGTCTGTTGCGGCCATTCCACGTACAGCGCTTGCCCGTCGGTCTGTCCAAAGAAGGAAAAGGTGACCATACGAGCCGTAACCTCCAGGTCTATGGCTTGCAGCCGGGCGGTCTGCTCAGCGAATCGGGCCAACTCATCAGGCCACAGATAGCCGAGGTGAGGATAGTTTCGTTCTGCTGCGTCGAACAGGCTGTCCAGGTGGGCAAAAGCGGCCGGGTCGCCGTCTCTGAACCAGACTCCGGGATGTCCGGCGCAATGGCAGACCATGCCGCGGCTCAGCGCCTGGTCCATGACCGAATAGGG
>CAZKQR010000007.1:0-2792 GCA_964554965.1 uncultured Cytophagia bacterium
CGCGGCGCGCGGAAAAGAGCGCCTGGCTGACGCTGGGCTACGCCTGCGCGGTGGTGTTGGGTTTTTCTGTATTTTATCTCGCTGCGGCAAAACCACTGGTGCGTTTTTTCATCGACGATGCTGCGGTGATTCGCGAGGGCAGCGCCTATCTGCGCATCATTGCGATTTTTGAAGTTTTTCTCGCTTTTGAAGTGGTGCTCGAGGGCGCTTTCAGCGGCGCCGGTTTTTCCCTGCCGCCGATGCTGGTCTCCGTGCCGCTGACTTGGCTGCGTATTCCGCTCGCCGCCTGGCTGGCCGGCCCGATGGGCCTCGGCAGCACCGGTATCTGGTGGGCCATCTCGTGCACCACGGCGTTCAAGGGGGTGGTCATCGGCCTCTGGTTCAAACAGGGTGGATGGAAAAAACCGCGATTGTGAATGGGCGGGCAGTCTGGTCGCGGCCGGAGGAAAAAACAGAGCGTCCTCCGGCCGGCCTATCGCGCACCTAGAGCTTGATAAAGATTTTCTTTTGATAACACCAGGTCAGAACAGCCAGCCAGATCAAAATGAAGAGCAGGGCGTGCATCAGCGAGGCGCCCCAATCTCCGAACACCGGACGCAGCAGGTTTTCGTAAACAAACGCTTTGAGCGAAATTTGTGTGCCGTCAGCCCTGGTCACTTTGCACAGCATCATGGTCTTGGCCATGATCCCTGATCCGAAAAAAGCAAGGATGGCGTTGCTGCCAAAGAGGACAAACGGTTTGGCATATCGGCCGTACCCTTTGATGTCGATCACCCAATAGCTGACCGCGAGCAGGTTCAGAGCGATGCCGCTGGTGTAGAGCACATAGCTGCTGGTCCACAGCTGTTTGTTGATCGGCATGACCAGGGACCAGGCAAGGCCGAGCACGATGGCGATGTTGCCGGCGATGAACATCGTATTGGTCTTTTGCAGCGGCTCTGCCTGGCTGCGCAACCATTGGCCGGTGAAATAACCGAGCAGCACCTGGCCGACCGCCGGAAAAGTGCTGAGCAATCCCTCTGGATCAAAGCCGATGTCTTTTTTGTAGACATGACCTTTGAGCAAAAGGCCGTCCAGATATTGGGCGAGGTTGCTGTTGAGCGCCCACACCTCTTCGCCCCGGCCGGGAAAAGGGATCAAGGCCATGGCCAGCCAGTAACCGATTAGAAGCAAAACGGTCGAGATGATCCAGCCGCGCCGGTTGGTGTGTAAAATGATCATGGAGGCCGTAAAGTAGCACAGGCCGATGCGCTGCAGCACGCCGGGAAAGCGCAATGTGGAGAAATTCCAGCGCAGATACCAGGCCATGAACAGGCCGAGAAAAATCAGCAGAAATGTGCGTTTGAGGATCTGCAGATACAGCGGCCGGCGCGACTCGTTCTCCTGCAAACGGCGGCTGAAGGAAAAGGCCATGGCTGCGCCCATGATGAACAGGAAAAATGGAAAGACCAGGTCCGTGGGCGTGCAGCCGTGCCACTCTGCATGCTTGAGCGGGGAAAAAACATACTGCCAGCTTCCGGGGTTGTTGACCAGGATCATCAGCACGATGGTGAGACCGCGGAAAGCGTCAAGAGAGATCAGACGGCCGGATCGGTTCATGGTTAGCCCTTTTCCGTTTATAGATAAAATGGCATAAAAATTGTAATAGTATTCGGGATGAATGTCAAGAGATATTTGCTGGGAACAACACATTGCGAGAGAGCCTATGATGACTTTTTGCGCCCCGCTGCCGGAGATCATTAAAAGCCGGCGCTCCTGCCGCACATATGAAAAGAAATCCATTGCCGCTGAGACCGCCGCGCAGCTGCAGGCCTTTGCCGGATCGCTTCAGCACGGCCCTTTTCACAGCTCTCTGCGCTTTGAACTGGTGGCCGGCGGCGAGAAGGAGGCTCAAGCGCTCAAGGGATTGGGCACCTATGGGTTCATCAAAAATCCCGCGGGGTTCTTGATCGGCGCTGTTGGACCTGGGGAGAAAAACCTTGAGGATTTTGGCTTTGGTATGGAGGCCCTCATCCTGTACGCCACTAGCTTGGGTTTGGGCAGCTGTTGGCTCGGCGGCAGTTTCACGAAAAGCCGCTTTGCCGCCAGAGTGCGGGCCACTGTGACCGAGAGCGTCCCCGCTGTGGCAGCGGTCGGTTATCCGGCTGAGGAGACCCGGCTGCGCGCACTGATGCGCGCTCAAATCAAGGCCGATGTGCGCAAGCCCTGGCATTCGCTGTTTTTTCGCAACGACCTGGAAACGCCCCTGGCGGAAGAGAGCGCGGGCGCCTATGCTGTTCCGCTGCATATGCTGCGTTTGGCCCCATCAGCCTCCAACAAACAGCCCTGGCGGGTGGTGCAGCAAGATGCCTGTTTACATTTTTTTCTGCAGCGTTCGCCGGGCTATCAGCGCAGCCGGTCCCCTTTGCCCTCTTTTACCATCGCCGATCTGCAGCGTGTGGATATGGGCATCGCGATGTGTCACTTTCAACTGACGGTCGAAGAAATGGGTTTGAAAGGGGAATGGCGTGCGGCGGATCCGGGTATCATCAAGCCGGATGAAGCGGTTGAATATGTCGCAAGCTGGAAAGAAAAATAAAGTCTATTGAGATGCTTCACTCGCCGGCTCTGCAAAAGCGCTGGACGGCAGAAACTGGATGCTAGGGCGATGGGTCATCTTTATGTAGGTCGGTCTTTTTAACGAGTGGGAGCGGCGAAGCCATGAAAATCCTTTCCATTCTCGGCACGCGGCCGGAGGCCATCAAGATGTCGCCGGTCATCAAAGAGCTGGAGAAATTTCCTCAAGAGCTCAC
>CAZKQR010000007.1:2802-23571 GCA_964554965.1 uncultured Cytophagia bacterium
AATGCTGGACCAGGTGTTGCAGCTGTTTGACATTCATCCGCATCTGGACCTCAATCTGATGCAGCCCGACCAGCGGCTGGCAACGCTCACCGCCCGGTTGTTTGAAGAGCTGGATCGAGTGGTGGAACAGGTCCGGCCGGAGTGGATTCTGGCCCAGGGGGACACCACCACCGTGTTTGTTGCTGCGGTGACCGCCTATTATCACAACGTCCGCTTTGGCCACGTGGAGGCCGGGTTGCGCACTTTGGACAAGCGCCGTCCCTTTCCGGAGGAGATGAACCGCCGTCTGGCTGATGCGGCGACGGACGCCTATTTTGCACCCACGGAACGGGCGCGTCAGGCGCTGCTGCGTGAAGGCTTTGCGGACACGGCCATCCATGTCACCGGCAACACCATCGTTGACGCTCTGCTGGAGATCAGTCAGCGGCCCTTTGATTGGAACGGCTCTGCGCTGTGCGCCATTCCGCAGAATGAACGCATGGTGCTGATCACCGCTCATCGCCGGGAGAGTTTCGGCGAGCCTTTTCGCGAGCTCTGTCATGCCATTCGCGAACTGGCCGGCCGGTTCGTTGAAACCGAGTTCATCTATCCCGTGCATCTCAATCCCAACGTGCGCCGGCCGGTGGGTGACATTCTCTCTGGCTTGAAAAACGTCCATCTCATCGAACCGCTGGATTATTCTGCCCTGGTCCATGTGATGAAGCGGTCTCAGCTGATTCTCACCGACTCGGGCGGCATTCAAGAAGAAGCGCCGACTTTTGGCGTGCCGGTGCTGGTGATGCGCGACACCACGGAACGGCCGGAAGGAGTGGAGGTGGGGATCGCCAAACTGGTGGGCACGCGCGCCGAGAGTCGATCGTCGCTGAAGCGAGCAAGCTGCTGAGCGAAGAGCGGGCTGAGGCGAACAGGAAGAGCATGATCAATCCCTACGGCGATGGCCTGGCGGCACAGCGGATTGTAGAATTTTTGCGCAACAACGGGTGAGCGGATGCTGCTGCCGGTGGGTTTTGCAACGGTATGGAAAATGACGGGGTGAAAAGGTTTGCCCTGATGATCATAGCAGAAACAACGATGGACAGGCCGGGAAGCTGTCCCCAGGATTAACGATTATATCCTACTTATCTAGCACATCCATGATAAAAGAAGAAACATGGATGCACAAGATGAAAAGATATTGACTCGGTTTAGGGCTCTATCCTGTTTGTACATGTTTATCCTGTTGTTTTAAACCGATCACGCCAGACTTGGGTTTATGGTATATGCAATCCGCCGCATGGCCCCGGCGCCCGCTTATTTCACATAACTGATCCGAAGGTGGGCTCCCTCATCTCCCGCCCTGACTCTGCAGATGTAGGCTCCGGAAGCCGCCTCCTTGCCGGAATCTTTGCGGCCATTCCAATGGATGGTATGGAAGCCGGCGCAGCGAAAACACCAACGATCATGAGCCAAGTTGCGGAAAGCAGCGTTTTTTTCATCATACTCATCTTATTCTCCCCAACCATACCAGATAATACACGATATTTTCGCTGTCCTTATCCAGGTAATTGGCATCCGCATAGACCTCGCTCCAGGGCGTCAAGGCCAGTTGCTTTTTGGGCTTCCAGCCGCCCGGATCCCATCCATGCCAGAACACCAGTCCGTAGCGCCAATCCTCATACGAAGGGCTGTACGGCATGATTTCGCTTCGATCGGTGATGTATTCGCCTCGCACATATTCGCTGTAGATGGCCAGATAGAGCTTGTCAAAAAAGCGGAGCCGGGTGCCGAACATGGAGCGTGCCAAAATTGTGGCTATCGAAGCAATATATTGATTTTTAATCAATATAAGGCGAGGGTGTTGGAGGTTTTTACCTTTTTTCCGTTCTCTTTCGACGGCGCTGTCGATGGCCTCGACGTTTTCGTCGTTGGCAAGGCCGAGTAATTTCAATTTGGAAATAAAAAACGGAGCTGCTGTTATATCCAGCAGCCCCGTTTTTGTCTATTGATGGTCTGTTGTTTTGTTGGTCGAGCGGGCGCCAAGTGTCCGCCTGCCGCTAGCGTCAGCTTTTAGCCTTGGCGGTGTTGGTTTTGAAGAACGCCAAAAAGGCCACCGCGCACAGGATGGTCAGCGCGCAGGGGACGAGGAAGACGTTGGTCCAGTTGGTGATGCCCTCTGGGGTGGTGAACATGGATTTGATCCAGCCGGCAAAGAGGCTGCCGACATAATTGCCCAGACCATAGGTCACCAGAGTGATAAAGCTCTGAGCGGAATTGCGGATGTCGCTGGGGGCAATGGTGTCAAAATAGATGAACGCTGCGGCAAAGAAAAAGACAAAGCAGAAACCGTGCAGCGCCAGAGAGGCGATCACCAGCCAGGCGGGCGAGCCGATGGCAAAGATGATGTAGCGGATCGGCCAGGCGAGAATACCGATGGTCAACACGGTGCGGATGCCGTATTTGGGCAGAGCCCAGGGAAGGAGAAAGGCCAGGACCAGGATTTCTGCGGCCTGGGCGATGACCATCACGGCAGAGATCGAGTTGGAAGAGACGCCGATTTTATCCGACACCAGGAACGGGGCGGTTAACACATAGTAGAACATCAATTCCGTGGCCACGACAAAAGCGATGATGGTAAAGACGAGGACGTTTTTATCCTTGAGCATTTTGAGCGCTTCAATAAACGCCCAGGGTTTGGCGGAGTTCTTTTGCGGCGGCGTGTGTGGAAGGGTGAAGGCCTGAACGCCG
This sequence comes from uncultured Cytophagia bacterium, assembly GCA_964554965.1. Classification (GTDB taxonomy): domain Bacteria; phylum Zhuqueibacterota; class Zhuqueibacteria; order Residuimicrobiales; family Residuimicrobiaceae; genus Anaerohabitans. The sequence continues at coordinate 5,527 of CAZKQR010000007.1, forward strand.
AGGAGGAGCGAAAAAATGCCGGCCAGCAGCAGGGTGTCGGCGCCGGGACCACTGCCCAGATACCGCCATCCCGAGAGCAGCAGACCTGCAACGATCCAGCCGATGGTGCCCCAGACGCGCACCTGACCGAACTCTTTTTCAGAATCTTTCATGTTGATGAAGGCGATCGAGTTGGTCAGCGCCATAGTCGGAGCGTAGAGCAGGGAATAGAGGAAGAACAGCCACATCATCGAGGTATAGTCGGTCAGCCGTGAGATATAGATCAGCAGCAGTCCGCCGAACAGCTGCAGTACGGCGATCACTTTTTCACTGGAAAAATAGCGGTCGGCGAGTTGTCCGCCGATGAACGGAGAGATGATGGTGGCCAGCGGCAGCAGGCTGTAGATGATGCCGATCTGCATGCCGGTGAAATGAAGCGTGTTTTCCAGATAGGCGGACAGCACTGGAGACCAGGCGCCCCATATCGCATACTGCAAAAACATCATGATTCCCAGACGCACTTTTACGCTCATGCGAACCTCCCTGTTAGAGATGAAGTACCAATCCAATCGGTTATATGAAAACAGTTCCTTTTATCGCCTTTGTTTTTGACGGCTGCGGCAGGGAGCGTTTCCACCGCCATTTCCAATCGCAGGTCCCGTGTATCGTGTTTAGTGCCCTGCTGCGGCAGGGAGCTGGCGTTTAGGCCACAGCATTTTGGATATCTCGCGCACCCACAGCACGCTGCTCGATACCACGATGCAGACCACCCAGTCCATCCAACTCAACGGCCATGTGCCAAAGGCCTTTTGCAGGAATGGAATATAGAGAACCACCGCCTGCAGCACGGCCGAAAGCAGAACCGCGCGCCAGATCCATGGATTGCTGAACAGGTCTTTGAACGCGCTCTCATAGCCCGACCGGGCGTTAAAGACGTTGAAAAGCTGGAAAAACACCAACACGGTGAAGGCCATGGTTTGGGCGTAGCGTACCTCGCCGTCTCCGGGGATCCATCCGCCCGGCAGGCAGTAATCCATCACCAACAGAGTGCCGATGCCCATCACCGCTCCCACCAGGACGATGCCGATCCACATGTCGCGAGTGATCACGTGGGTCAGTGGGTCGCGCGGCGGCCGTTTCATCAGCCGGTGATCGGCTGGATCAACGCCCAGCGCCAGAGCCGGCGCCGCATCGGTGAGCAGATTGATCCAGAGGATCTGCACCGCCAGCAGCGGCGCCACCACCGCTGAACCGCCTTCAGCGTGAAGCCCGATCATGCGGGCGAGAATGACGCCGAAGAACATGACGAACACCTCGCCGATGTTGGATGAAAGCAGGTAGCGCAGGAATTTTTGAATGTTGGCAAAGATCGCCCGGCCCTCTTCCACGGCCGCCACAATGCTGGCGAAGTTGTCATCGGTCAGGATCATGTCTGCCGCGCCTTTGGAGACGTCGGTGCCGGTGATGCCCATGGCCAAGCCGATGTCCGCGCTCTTGAGCGCCGGGGCGTCGTTGACGCCGTCGCCGGTCATGGCCACGATATCGCCGTGCGATTTGAGCGCGCGAACGATGCGCAACTTGTGTTCCGGCGCCACCCGGGCGTACACCGAGGCGTGTTTCACCGCCGCCTTTAGTTCTTCGTCGTCCATTTTCTGCAGCTCAGCGCCGGAGACGATGCGATCGCCTTTGCCGCAGATGCCCAACTCCAGGGCGATGGCCTCCGCGGTGGCAGGATGATCGCCGGTGATCATCACCGAACGCACGCCGGCTTTGCGCGCAACCTGAACCGCTTCCGCCGCCTCAGCGCGCGGCGGATCGATCATGCCGATCACGCCGAGAAAGACGAACTCATTTTCAAACTCGTCGTCGTTCATCTCGCCGGTGATTTTATCCGCATGCACGGTGCGGAACGCCACACCCAGCGTGCGCAGGGCCTCGTGGGCCAGCTTGTCGACCGACGCCAGAATGGCCGCACGCCGCTGTTCGGTCAACGGCTGCACCTCTTCGCCGACGCGCACATGGGAACAACGCGCGAGCAGGATATCCGGCGCGCCCTTGCTGACCACCAGATAGCGTTCTTCTTTATCAAGATCCTTGTGCGCGGTGCTCATCAGCTTGCGCTCGCTGCTGAACGGCACCTCGTGAACGCGGGGGAACCGCTCCGAGAGCTCCGCCTCATTCCAGCCGGCTTTGCGCGCGGCCACTAAAAGAGCGCCTTCGGTGGGATCGCCTTGAACGGTCCAGACGTTTTCTTTGTTCTTGACCAGCCGCGCGTTGTTGGCCAGATGAGCGGCGCGCAGGGCATAGCGAACCTCGTTCCACAGAGGTCCGGATTCTAGGGGTTTTCCATCGCTCTCCAGATGGCCCGCCGGCTCATAGCCCACACCGGTGATGGACACCTCGCCGCCGGCGGTGACCATTTTGCGCACGGTCATTTCGTTTTTGGTCAGGGTGCCGGTTTTGTCTGAGCAGATGACTGTGGTCGAGCCAAGGGTTTCGACCGCGTTCAGCTTGCGCACGATCACGTTGCGTTTGGCCATGCGCTCCATTCCCAGGGACAGCACAATGGTGGTGATGGCGGTCAATCCTTCGGGCACAGCCGCCACGGCCAAAGAGACCGCGAGCAGCAGCACGTCCACCATATCGGACCATCCCTTGAGGTCCTCCACCAGCAGGATGGTGATGCTGATGATAATGGCGATGGCGACGACGGTGATGCCCAGCATTCGGCCGACGCCGGCCAACTCGCGCTGCAACGGCGTGCTCTCTTTTTCCGTCTCCTGCAGCGTGTCGGCGATTTTACCGATCTCGGTCTTAGCAGCGGTGGCCACCACCACGGCGCGGCCGCGGCCGCTGGTGACCGCGGTGCCGCTGTACAGCATGTTCAGCCGGTCGCCGATGCCGGTTTCGGCATCCAGCGAAGCGCTGTCTTTGCTCACCGGCGCACTTTCGCCGGTGAGCGCGGCTTCCGCCACTTTGAGCGCAACGGATTCCAACACCCGCGCATCGGCCGGTATGGTGTCGCCCTCCTCGATGAGCAGGATGTCGCCGGGAACCAGCTCACGGGCCGGGATGGTCTGTTGCACGCCGTTGCGCAGCACGCGCGCGGTGGCCGCCGACATGGCTGCCAGTGCGGCGATGGCCTGCTCGGCACGGGCTTCCTGCAGATAGCCGAGCACGCCGTTGAGCAGCACGACGATCAGAATGGTGATCGCCTCAAACGGGATCACCGAGTCGCGTTCGATCATCCAGGCGATGAATGAGATCACGGTGGCGATCAACAGCAGCACGGTGAGCGGATCTTTGAATTGAGCGAGGAATTTCTTCCATTTGGGATCAGACGGCGGTTGCGGCAGTTCATTGGCGCCATACCGTTCCAGGCGTTGACCGGTTTGTTCAGACGATAAGCCGGCCTTGGCGTCTACCTCCAGTGTGGTCAAGACGGCTGTACAGGTTTGGCGATAGGGCGGTTTTTCCGGAGAAAAGAGGGTCGAAGACATGGGAAGCTTTCGTTTAAGACCGTACGTACAAGATGGCGGATTCAGCAGAGTCGATCGATTCGTTCCTAATGAGTGATATATAATATAGTCTGGTTTTACCTAATGATGCAATAACAATTTCACCGTTTATCTTTTCCGCTAAAGAACAGCAACAGCAATGCCGCGCCGGCCGAGGTGCAGGCGCCCAAGTAAAAAGGTACGCTCGCATTGACGGTATCATACAGATAGCCGGCGATCACGCTGGCCGGCAACAGAGTGACGCCGAGCAAAGCGTTATAGATGCCCAGCCCTGTACCCTTTTTGTTTTTTCCAATGATATCGGAGACAAAGGCCTTTTGAATGCCGTCCGTGGCGGCCGAGTACACGCCATAGAGGGCAAAGAGCGCCGTGATGGCGGTCGCGCTGTGGGTGACGCCGAATCCGTAATAGACCGTGCTATAGATCAGGTAACCGGCGATGAGAACCTTTTCCTTGCCGATTTTGTCCGCCAGCGATCCGATCGGTACAGCCAGCAGCACGGAGACCAGGCTGGTGATCAGATAGACCAGCGGGATCAAGGTGACCCGAACGCCCACGTCATGGGCTTTGACCATGAGCAGCGCGTCCGTCGAATTGCCGAGGGTAAAGAGGAACACTATGGCCAGAAAGAGATAATACTTTGCCGGAAAATCCCTGAATCGAAAGCTGTTCAGCAGTTCATTCTTGTTTTTTTTCACCTCCTGGATGCCGAACAGGATGACGAAAACACCCGCTAACGCCGGCAGGCCGGCGACCAGAAAGATGGTGCGATAATCCCCGGGAAGCAGCGTCAACAGCGCAAAGGCGATCAGAGGACCGGCGATGGCGCCGCTGTTATCCATGGCCTTCTGCAGGCCGAAGCTTTTGCCGCTCTGTCCTTCCATGGCGGAAGCGGCCACCAGACTGTCGCGCGGCGCCGTGCGGATGCCTTTGCCCACCCGTTCCGCAAAGCGCAGGTACAGCACGTGAAACGGAGTGACCGCCAGGGCATAGAGGGGGAGAATGAGGGCGGACAGGCCATAGCCGATCAGCATAAACGGCTTGTTTTTGCCGATCCGGTCACTCCAGAATCCGGAAAACGTTTTCAGCAGCGAGGCGGTGCTCTCGGCAATGCCTTCGATCAGCGACAGGCTGGTTTTGGAAGCGCCGATGGAGAGCAAAAACATGGGCATGATGGAATAGATCATCTTGACCGATGTGTCGGTGAGAAAACTGGTCAAACCGGTAAAGAGGATGTTCCGGTTGAATCCGAAAACGAGTTTTTCTTTGCTCAAGGACATCATACCTTTCTTTGCAAAACCGCCGCATAGAATCCGTCAAAGCCGTCACGGCTGGGACTGAAGCGTTTCTCATTCAACAGGCTAAAGGCGTCGGCATGGCTTTCGAGGAAGCGGCTGATCTGCGTCTCGCCCTCGACTTTGAGCAGGCTGCAGGTGGCGTAGAGGATCAGGCCGCCCGGTTTCACCATGCGGCTGTAGTGGTGCAGGATCTGCTGTTGTTTGGCGAGCAATTGCTCCAGCATGGCCGGCGTCAATCGCCAGCGCAGGTCCGGATTACGCCGCAGGACGCCGGTGCCGGAACAGGGCACATCCAACAGCAACCTGTCCGCAGAATCAACCAGCCGTTTGATGGTCTTCATCGACTCGATGGGCCTGGCTTCGATGATGAATGCGCCGGCGCGTCGCGCCCGCCGGCGCAGCTCTGCCAGCCGCACGATAGACGGATCCAGGGCGATGATGCGGCCTTTGTTCTGCATGAGCGCCGCCAGGTGAAGACTTTTGCCGCCTGCGCCGGCGCAGGCGTCCACCACCCGCTGGCCCGGTTCCACTTGCAGCAGAGCGGTCACCGCCTGTGAGGCCGGGTCTTGAACCTCGACCAGTCCTTGGCGGAACTCTTGCGTGGCGTACAGGTCAATGGGATCGTGCAGCCAGAGAGCATCCGGCGCCCAGTGAATGATGGAGGTGCGGTTGAAACAGCCTGCGCAGCGAGTGCGATCGATCTTGAGAGTGTTGACGCGCAGCACCCGTTCAGCCGGCCGGTTCATGGCTGCCAGGTCATTGCGCCATTCCTCGCCTGATTCCGCCAGGCCGAGATCGTAAAGCCAGGCCGGCACGCTCAAAGCCACTTTGTCGAGCGAAGCGGCCTGGTTCTGCAGAGAGGCGTCTTCATCCTCTTGCTTTGCTGCCAAACCCTGCAATCGCTCCCAGGTATCAAGCACATTTTGCAGCGACGCAGGACTCGTCGCCGGTTCCTCCCCGCGGCACGCCCAGAGAAAGCGCCACTGGCGCAGAACCGCATGCACCGCGTGAGCCACCGGCTCCTTGTCCTTGACCCGGTGCTGTTTGAATACAGCGGCTAACGCCTTGTCGTAGTGGATGTTTTTTTCGAATATCAACCGCAGCGTCTGCAGGATGAAAGGTCTTGCGGAAAGAACCGGCGTCTTTGCAGACCCGTCGCCGGCGATTGAGATTTTATTCACGGCATGGTTTCCATAGGCATGGGTTTGCCGGGACAGGAACATCGCCGGCGTTACGTATCTCTTTGCAATTTAGAAAAAATTCAATTACATTGGTCGAAAAACGGAGACTCTGTGCGTAAACTCCACAATCCTTTTTCCGGCGAGCCGGGCTATTTCTGTTTCGGCTGCTGCCCGGACAATCCCCATGGTCTGCATCTCGAGTTCTGGCAGGACGAGCAGGATGTGGTCGCTTATTGGCAGCCGCACGCTTCGTTTCAGGGATGGGGTGATATCGTGCACGGCGGCGTCTTGACCGCGTTGGTCGATGAGGTGTCCAGTTGGGCGGTGCTGATCACCTGCAAAAGACCCGGCGTGACCTCGCGGTTGGAGATGAAATTTCTCAAGCCGATATCGACTTGTGAGAGCCGGGTGACGGTTCGCAGCCATGTTGTGGAAACCAAACGCAACCTCGCCGTGGTCGAGGCGGAGATTTACAGCAGCGCGGGTGAGAAATGCACCCAGGGCCGTGTGGTTTTCTTTACCTTTGCGCCTGAGAGGGCGCCGGCGAACTTGAGGATGCCTGATCCGGAGACGTTTTTTCAGCAGTAGACTAGGCTGTTTTTTTGATCACCACCAGCGTGGCGTCATCCTCCCAGGGGGCGCCGTGGCCGAACTCGATGACGGTTTCGAACACCAGTTCCAGAATGGCCTGGCTCTCGAGGTGCTGGTGCCGGACAAGAGAGGCTTTCAACCGCTCGATGCCGAACATCTCTCCCTTTTCGCTCAATCGTTCGACGATGCCGTCGCTGTAAAGCGCCAGCACCGCGCCGGTCGGCAGGTGCACGTAATTGCGACCCAGCTGAATGTCCTTGAGAAATCCAAGCGTAATGCCGGTGGCAGACAGTTCGCGGATCTCCTGACCATGCACCAGCAGCGGTCCCGGATGCCCGGCGTTGACATAAAACAGGTGGCCGTCCGGTTCGATCTCTGCGATGAACAGGGAGACGTAATTGCTCGCATAGGTGCTGCGTTGAATGACGCTGTTCAGCCGCCGCAGAGTGTGCGGCGTGCGAAATTCCATCGCCAGCCCCATGCGCAGCCCGATCACGACATCGCGGATCAGCAGTGCGGCCGGCAGACCGTGGCCGCTGGCATCACCGATGGCCGCACCAAAGGTGCCGCCTTCCATTTCGTAATAGTCGAAAAAATCGCCGCCCACCAGTTCCGCCGGCTGCGACCGGCCGGCGATCTGATAGCCGGGAATGACGGGTGCGTCGGCGGGCAACAGGCTCTTTTGTATCTGGATCGCCTGGCCGAACCGTGCGCCGATGGCGTCAGAGAAAAGACGGTAGTTCATGGCCGTGCGCACGGAATTGAGAAACAGGTTGACCTCTTCCCGAATCCAGCCGTCGGTCAAGGAGAAGACGAACAGCCACTGTTTTTCCGGTGAGTGGATCCAAAAGGCGGCCTGACTGTCCGGCCGGCTTCCTTCTGTTTTGAAAAATACACGGCCGGCATCGGGCGAATCAAAAATGTAGCTGCGATTTTTATAAACCAGCTGAACCGCTTCCTGGGTAAAGCCTATCTCCGTAGTGAAACAGGAGGCGTCCTCCTTGTCGCTGTGGGACAGAATAAAGAGCCGTTCGACGAGCTCGTAGATCCGGCCGTCTTTGAAATGAAGCCGACGGCCAAATCTAGAATCCAACTCGGCCAGCATGTGGGGTAGAAAATTGACGCCGGCCTGTTCGATTCTGATTTTCGCCAGCAGGGCATCCAGTTCGCGGTAGAATGTTTTTGGTTCCAGCATAGGGCTCCGGCGTTCGATGGGGGTGGACAATCAGGGATAATGTACGCAATGGTTAAGAAAAATTCAAGGGATACCATGCACGCGCTTCCGGCGGAAGCCGGCTTGTGGTCCGTTCAACTCCTCACCCCACTCTTTCAGGAGGTCTGATGAAAATCCGTCTTCGCCCCATGATTCTTTCCCTTCTTGTTGTGATCTGCCGGCTGACTCTGGCGCACGCCGCCACCCCTTACGGCGAATGGATGCGCGATTGGCAGCTGTGCGGCCCTTTTCCGTTGGCCTCTGCACCCGAGGATGAAGGCGGCCAGGAGCATCTCCCAGGATTTGACGCCGATTTCCTTAAAGCCTGCGGCGGGGAAAAGAATCCCCAGCCCGCCTGTCGCCAAGGCGGGTTGCGTTGGCAGTCCTATTCAGCGCCGGATTCGGTCATTGATCTGGATCGTGCGCTTTCCGGACAGGAGCGGGCGGCGGCCTATGCCTATCGTGAGATCATCGGCGACAGCGCAAAGCTGGTCTTTCTTTCCCTGGGCTCCAACGACGGTTGCCGGGTCTGGCTGAACGGCGAACAGGTCTGGGACTATGCCACCGGCCGCGGTTTGAAACCAGACCAGGATCTGATTCCCGTCATGCTGAGGAAGGGCAAAAACCGTTTGTTGCTCAAGATCGAAGAGCGCGGCAACCGCTGGCAATTCTGCGTGCGTCTGCAGCCCTTTTCATTTCAGACCCTGGCCGACCAGGGCCGGCTTTTTCACATCCGGCAGCGCCCGAACGGCGCTGCTGTGCTGCAGTTCAAGCAAACGGCTCCGCTTTTGAAAAAAATGATGCGGCGGCTGCAGAGCCAGGTGCTGGCAGAAGAGGCCGGTCCCACGCCGCTGTGGCAGGCTCAGTGGTCCGGACAAACCGAGATCCCTCTCGGAGCGCCGGCAACTCATTACGACCGCTATCTGCTGCGCGTCGAAGCCGAGGCGGCGGACCGAACGGTGTGGCGAACCGAGATGCCTTTCTACGCCGGTCAGCGCATCACCCACACGGTTTTCGCCGATGGCCGCAGCGAGTATGTGATCGTGCTGGGTGCGGATGCGTCGGAATCGGAAAAATGGGCTGCCGCTGAACTGCAGTACTGGCTGCAAGAGTGCGGCAGCGCCAAGCTGGAGATTCGAACCGACCAGACCCCGCTTCATTCCCATGAGATCATTCTGGGATACAACCGTCACAGCCGAATGCTGCTCGGCGACAGCCTCAGCCGGCCGGACGATGCGGATGAGTCCTTCCGCTACCTCAACCTCGGGCCGCATCTGCTGATTCAGGGCGGCCGCCTGCGCGGAACCATGTACGGCGTCTTTTCGTTGCTGGAGCGCGAGTTGGGCTGCCGTTGGTATACGCCGATGGTCAGCGTGGCGCCGCAGAAGGACCGCTGGTCCTTTGAACGGCTCCGCCATACAGAAAAACCGGGGATCCGAGTGCGCAACGATTTTTACTATGAAGCGTTCGATCCCATCTGGGCGGCGCGCAACCGGGTGAACGGCGCCATGAACTATCGTGAACAGCCCGGTGGTGTGGAAGCCTACTGGTCGGTGCACACGTTCTACCGGTTTATGCCGCCGGACGAGTTTTATGCGACGCATCCGGACTATTACAGCCTGATCGATGGAAAACGGGTGCACGACCATGCCCAGCTGTGTCTGACCAATCCGGAGGTGCTGGCCATCATCACCGAGCGCATGCGCAAAACCATGATCGAAAATCCCCAATACCTGATCTACTGCCTGTCTCAGAACGACTGGCATAATCCCTGCCAGTGCGGGAACTGCCAGGCGCTGGCAAAGCAGGAGGGGAGCGAAGCCGGGCCTATGGTCTGGTTTGTCAACCAGGTGGCGGAGAAGCTACAGAACGAATTTCCGGACAAGTTCATCGGCACTCTGGCCTACCAGTACACCCGCAAACCGCCCAAGACCTTCAAGCCGCACGAAAACGTGGTGATCCGTTTGTGCAGCATCGAATGCTGTTTTGCCCATGACTTTCATTCCTGCCCGGAGAACCGTTCCTTTGTTCAGGATCTCGAAGCCTGGGCGGCCATCGCCCCGCATCTGTACATCTGGGATTATGTGGTGAATTTCAGCCATTACATCATGCCCTATCCCAATTTCAAAGTGCTGCAGGCCAACATTCAGACGTTTCGCGACAACAACGCCATCGGCATCATGGAGCAGGCGGCGTATCAGAGCCGCGGCGGTGAATTCGCCGAACTGCGCGCCTATGTGATCAGCCGGTTGCTATGGAATCCCGATGGCGACGTGGAAGAGGTGATCGATGATTTCATGTTCGGCTATTACGGCCGCAGCGGCCAGTTTGTGCGGGCTTATTTCGATCTGCTGCACGGGCGGGTGACGCCGTTTACCCACATTCATCTCGGATTAAAGCCGGATGACATTTTGTTTTCCGATGAATGGGTGGAGAAAGCGGATGCGGTGTTAAACCGGGCGGAGACGGTGGCGGAAAACGAAACCTATCGCCGGCGGGTGGAGATGGTACGGCTGCCGCTATGGTATTTAAAGTGTATGCACGATCCGGTGGCGGCGCGGGAGGACGGCAGCTATCGCCGGTTTCAGCAGGTGGTGGAACGGGAGAACATCACCCATTACGCTGAAAGCGGCACGCCGCACCGGAATGCGTTTCATCAGTTTGTCGAGCGCGCGCGTTGAGGCGGCCGCTTACTTTTTCTGCATGCTCTGCTGCAGCCAGACGGCCAGCAGAATGATCAATCCTTTCATCGCCATCTGATAATACGCGGAAATATTCAGCATGTTAAGTCCGTTGTTGAGGATGCCGATGATGTAGGCGCCGATAAAGGTGCCCCAGATCCATCCCGAACCGCCGCTGATGCTGGTGCCGCCGATGACGATGGAGGCGATGGCGTCCATCTCCAGACCGGTGCCCATGTTGGGATCGCCCGAGTTCATCCGCGAGGTCAGGATCAGCGAGGCGATTCCGGCGCAGGCCCCGCACACGCCATAGATGAAGATCTTGGTGCGATCCACGCGGATGCCGGCCAGCTTGGCGGCGGTCTCATTGCCGCCGATCGCATAGACATAGCGGCCGAAGCGCATGCGCTGGAGCAGAAGAAAGGCGATGAGATAGACCAGCACCATCACGATCACCGGGATGGGGATCGGCCCTAAATAGCCGCGGCCGATCTGCTGAAAGCCCTCGCCCAATTGCGAGATGGGAAATCCACCGGTGATGATAAAACAGAGTCCCCTGGCGATGACCATGGTCGCCAGGGTGACGATAAAAAACGGAATTTTCAGCTTGGCGATAAAGGCGCCGTTCATCAAGCCGATCAAGACCGCGGCAGCGACGCCGGCGATGATGGCCGGCACGACCGGCAGACCAGCTTTCTGGATCAGCCAGCTGAGAATGATGCCGGACAGGGCCACCACCGAACCCACCGACAGGTCAATGCCGCCGCTCAGGATCACAAAGGTCATGCCCGCTGCCACCACCGCCATCACCGAGATCTGACGGCTGACGTTGAACAGGTTGGCGAGGGTCATAAAGTTGGGCGACAGGACCGTCATAATGACGATCATGACGGCCAGCACGAGCAGACTGCCGTAGCGGCTGAAAAAAGTTTTCACAACTGCTGTCTCCGATCGAATTAATCCTCAGATGGTCCTTTCGTGTATCAGGTTTCTGCCGTTGACGCCGGTCCTTCCGTGAACGGCACGGCGACTGGAGGGGCTGTGTCCGGCTCCGCTCAGAACGGCGGGGCCAGCCGGCCCGATGACGATCCGCCGCTATTTTTTCCCATACCACTCTGTTTCCAGTTCAACCGCGTTCTCGTGAGTGATCAATTTCACCGGCGCCAGGATTTCCGGCGCTACCGGTTTGCCCTGCAGGATTCGAACCGCGGCCTCGATGGCCTGAGTGCCGATCTGATAGGGGTAGAGCAGCGCCGCCCCTTTGAGACAGGGATCTCCAGCCTTGAGCCGGCTGAACGCCTCTTTTTGGCCGCCGCAGATCATGACCGCCTTGATCTGCTCGGACTTGCCCGCGCCCTCCACCGCAGCCATGGCGCCGAGGGTCATGACGTCATTGATGCCCATGACATAGTCGACCTCCGGATGCGCCATCATCAGATCGTCCATGACCGCAATGGCCTTCTCTCTGCTGGATTCGGCGTTCAGCTCCGCCAGAATGTGAATGTTGGGATACTTTTGCAGCACCTTGCGAAATCCGATGACCCGGTTGATGCCGGAGGAGTAGATCGGGTGGGTGACGATGGCGATGGAGCCCTCGCCGTTCAATTGATCTGCGATAAACTGTCCGGCCACCCGGCCTGCCAGCAGATCGTCGGACATGACATGGGTTTTCACCGACGGGCAGGTGCTTTTAATATCCACGGTGATGACCGGAATGCCCTTTTTATTTACCTCCTCCAGGGTCGGACAGATGGCGCTGGGCCCGGTCGGACTGACGATGAGCACACTGATGCCCTGCTGCATGAAATCATCGATGTCGCCCAGCTGCCGGTTGAGTTTGAAATCTGAATTGCGAATCAGAACTTTGAGCGGCATTTCCTGGTGCGCCGCTGCCGCATCGGTGAGCCCTTTGGCCAGCGTGATATAAAAATCATCCTGCATGGTCAGCAGAGATGCACCGATGAGGATGGGTTTGGTTCCGGTTTTTTTTGCGCAGCCGGTCAGCAGGACGGCCAATACCAGGATCGCCATCAGGATGTTAAGGACGGGGCGTTTCACGTTTCTTCCTTTCTCTCCGTTCTTTGTCTCGAACTGGATTCATGGATGCATCCGGCCGCGAACACCAAACGGCCTGCACAGGCTGAGCCGCGTAGCGACGGATTCTCATTCTGAAATATACGGATTAAAATTAAAAAAGACATTTTTTATTTCAGCGAGGAGGTGCTCTGGTTTCGAGGGGGACCTGAGAATGACAGGGAAGGAAACGGCGGGGCGTTACTCGAAACGCAAGGCGGCGATGGGATCCAGTTTGCTGGCTTTCCAGGCCGGCCAGATGCCGAAGGTCAGCCCGACCAGAGTACAAAACACCAGGCCGGCGATGCTCCACTCCAGCGGAACGTGGGGCGCGAACTGGGTGAACACGCTGACCAGGTTGCCGAGGCCGAACCCAAGGGCCACTCCGACGGCGCCGCCGACGTTGGCGAGCAGGATCGCCTCGAGGAGAAATTGCATCAGGATGTCTCTGCGTTTGGCGCCCAGAGATTTGCGGATGCCGATCTCCTTGGTGCGCTCGGTCACCGAGACCAGCATGATGTTCATGATGCCGATTCCGGCCACGATCAGAGCGATCATGCCGATGACGAAAGAGCCTGTTTTAATGCCCGCTGTGGTCTGGTGAAACGTTTTAATCTGGCTGTCGTTGGTAAAAATAGTAAAGTCGTCCTCCTGCTGCGGTTTCAGTCCGCGCGACTGGCGCATGACCGCACGGGTTTCTTCGATCGTATCGTTAAGCAGCTCAGGCCTTTTGGCGCGCACCGTGATGTTGACCGACCGGTCCCTGCCGAACTGATCGCGCTCGGAGAACATTCTCTCAAATCTCGATATCGGCATGATCAGATAATTGTCAAAGCCTCCGCCCAGGCTCGATTTTTTCTCTTCCAGGACGCCGATCACCTGAAAGGATCGGCCATCGATCTTGACGGTCTTTTGCAGCGGATCGGTCCAGGGAAAGAGTTTTTCCGCCACTCCGTATCCGAGCAGAACGCAGCTGCGGCCGACCTGCACATCCTCAGCCGTCAGATTGCGCCCCAGGTGCACATAATGGGTGTTGTTTTCCGCATACTCGGGCGTACCGCCGCAGATCGTCAAATTGGCGTTGGTGGCGACATCCCGGTATTTAGCGGCATGACCAAAGGACCACAATTCCGCGCCCACCAGATCCGCGTCCGCCACACGTTCCCGGATCAGGTTCGCGTGCTCGACGGTCAGGGGCCGGCGCGCCATGATCTTGCGTCTTTCCGCTTCGCTCATGGGGCCTCCGGTGGCGTACTTTTGCACTTGAAAGGTCTGGGTTCCGAGCACCGCCAGCTCCGTTTCTATGCTGGTCTGGATGACCGAGATGGCGGTCATCACCGCAATGATGGAGGCGACGCCGACGATGATGCCGACCAGCGTCAGACTGGAGCGCAATTTATGGGCGCCGATGGCCGCCAACGCCATTCTGAACGCTTCTGCAATAAACATGTTTTTGCCTTTTTCAGAACCGCAACGGTTCCGTCTATTCGTAGCGCAGGGCGTCGATGGGATTTAATCGGGACGCCTGATAGGCCGGCAGAATGCCGGACAGGATGCCGGTCGCCATGGACACCAGCAGGGCGATGATCACCACAGCCGGCGAAACCGACGCCGGCAACAGCAGCCGGTTGATCAGAGCGGCCACACCGAAAGAGAGCAGAACTCCGATCATGCCGCCGAGGATGCAAATGGAGGAGGCCTCGAACAGGAATTGCATCAAAATGGTGCGCCGGGGTGCGCCGATGGCCTTGCGGATGCCGATCTCCCGTGTGCGTTCAGTGACCGAGACGAACATGATGTTCATCACGCCGATGCCGCCGACGAACAGGGAGAGGCCGGTGATCACCATGCCGATCAACACCACCACGCCCATGACGTTGTTGTAGGCGTTCATCAGCGTGTCCATGGTGTTGATGGAGAAATTGTCCGGCTCGGTCGGCGACAGCTTGCGCAGTTTGCGCATCTCGCTCACCAGCTCGAAGCGGAAATCGTCCAGCGACTCCTGGCTGGGAGCTTTGACCGCGATGTTGAAATCGCGCTGGCTGCCGCCAAAGGCCTGTACCAGGGTGGTGATCGGTATCAGGATCTGCCGGTCCAGATTCGGGCCGCCGAAAAAACCGGCGCTGCCCTGTTTTTCCATAATGCCGATCACTCGGAAGGGGTAGCGGCCGATCTGAACGGTCTTTTGCAGCCCGTCTGTGTTTTTGAACAGGTGATCGCGGATCTCTGCGCCGATGACGCAGACGTATTTTTTATATTGCACATCCACCGGCGTGATGAAATGGCCGAATTCCGGCACCGCTGCGTTCATCAGGGTTTGTTTGTCCGTGGTGCCGACGACGGCGACGTTTTCCAGCACCTGCGACCGGTATTTCACGTTGCGGTTGGTGCCGGTGGTGGGATTCACCGCCAGGGCGGTTCTCAATCGCTGGTGCAGCTTTTCGCTCTCCTTAAAGGTGATCGTCGGCCGGTTGCGGTACTGGAAAAAATCATCCATGATGATCCAGGGCATGCGCGAGACATAGAGCACATCTGTGCCCAGGGACGAAAAGCTTTGCTTAAAGCTGTTGCCCAACCCGTTGGACACGGTCATGGTGGTGGACACCGCCACGATGCCGATGATGATGCCCAGCGTGGTGAGAATGCCGCGGGTTTTGTTCGCCTGAACCGCGGTCCAGGCCATGCGCAGGGACTCTTTGTATTGCTCGACGGAGATCATCGGACGCTCTTTTCTTTTACCGGCTTTTTTCGGCCATCACCGGGCTGCCGTTCTGCAGGGTCTGGCTGATGGCGCGATAGCTGCCGGTCACATATTCCTCGCCCGCCGCCAATCCGTCCAAAATTTCGATGTGGGTTTCGCTCTGGATGCCGGTCTTGACCTGTCTGGCCTCAGCCACGCCGTTGTTCACGGCAAAGAGCACGGTGACATAGCCGTCTTTGTCCGGCGTGTATTTCGCCGCAGACAGGGTGTCCGCCCCCGCTTTGGGCTTCAACTGGGCCATGCTGCGCGTGGTCACGCACTGGATCGGCACGCCGATGGCCTGGGGCCTGACGTCGGTGATGACCTCGCTGCTCGCCGTCATCCCCTCACGCAGTTCCTTGCCGGCGTCGGTGATGGCGACCTTGACCTCGAATTCGGTTTTCTGCTCCGTCGTGCCGGTGCCGGATATTTTAGCGCTGCTGGCGATCTCGCTGACGGCGCCGCGAAAGATTCTTTCCGGCAGGGCGTCCACCTCCACGGTCGCGCTGTCGCCGATGGCGACGCGGACGATGTCGTTTTCATCCACATTGACCAGGGCCTCCATGCCGGCGAGGTTGGAGATGATCAGGATGACATCCTCCTGGAACTGCGACCCCAGGGCGATCTCCCCCTGTTCCTTGTTCAATTTGCTGATGGTGCCGGCCATGGGCGCAAAGATGGTGGTCTTGGCCAGATCTTCGCGGGCTTGTTTGACCGTTGCCCTGGCCTGATCCACCTGTTCCAGGTAGGATTGATAGCGCGCTTTTTCCACCTGCACGGCGGCGTGAACCTGGTCCAGGGCAGCCTTGGCGGTGAGATTTTTGTCGTACAGCTCTTTGGTGCGCAGGTACTCTTTGTCCGCCTGGAGTTCATTTTCCTTGACCAACCTGGCGTTGGCCTCCACCGAGCGCAGATTGGCCTCCGCCTGTTCCAACGCCGCCTGATAGCGTTCCTTGTCCAGCTGCACCAGCAGGCTGCCTTTTTCCACCCACTCGCTCTCCTTGACCGGCAGATGGGTGATTTTGCCGGCCACGTCCGCGCTGATCTTGACCTGGGTGACCGGCTGAATCTTGCCGGTGGCGGTGACCGTTTCGACGATTTTGATGCGATCCACCTTTGCGGTCTGCACTTCGATGGCGGCTGTTTTGTTCTTCTTTGCCATCACGGCCACGATGGCAAGCACGATGGCTAAAAAGACGACCACGCTGATGATGATTTTTTTTCTCGACATGAAAAGGGCTCCCTGTGAACCGGCACGCAACCGGTTGAAAATCGGAAAGATGATGGAAGGGGTTCTGCCTGTTTTACGAAACCGGGTGAATGATGTTACAAAAAAATCACTCCATGGCCCCGGGCCGGACGAGCGCAGCCGTGAGTGTAATTAATATTGTGCATTTCGATTTTGCGTCTTACATTATTGAAAATATAGTTTAGCAGGGCGGGCACATGGCGCTGCAGGCCTTTGCCGGTCATTCCGCGCACGGCTGTGCCGCCGGATCCATGCCATGGGTCCGTGCGGATGCCTACCACACATGCAGAGAAAGCAATAAAAATGAAACGTAATCATTTTATCGTCGGTCTGATCTTTCTGGTGTTCTTTGTCATCTCGTTTTTAACAAACATCCTCGGGCCTTTGATACCGGACATCATCAGCAGTTATCGATTGAGCTTTACCATGGTGGCGCTGTTGCCGTTCGCATTTTTCATCGCTTACGGCATCATGTCCATTCCCTCTGGCATGCTGTTGGAGAAATTCAGGGAAAAGCCGGTGATGACCGCCGCTTTTTTAGTTGCGTTTGCCGGCGCGCTGATGTTTGCGCTCAAGCCGGTCTACTCCGTGGCCGTGGTCTCCCTGTTCATGCTGGGCGCCGGCATGGCCACGCTGCAGGTGGCCATCAATCCGTTGCTGCGCGCGGCCGGCGGCGAGGAACATTTCGCCTTCAATTCGGTCATGGCTCAGCTGGTCTTCGGCTTGGCCTCTTTTCTCAGCCCGTTTGTGTACAGCTATATGGTGCGCGAGCTGGCTCTGCCGGAGGCGCAGACCAACGGTCTGATGGGGCTGCTGGCTACCCTGGTGCCGCCCGAGTTGCCGTGGACCTCTCTGTACTGGGTGATCGCGCTGGTCACGCTGATCATGGTCGTGGTTATGCTCTTCAGCCCTTTTCCCAAAGTGGTTCGCAAAGCGGATGAACGCAGCGGCGCCTGGGCTACCCATGTCGCGCTGTTCAAACAGAAAACCGTGCTGTTGTATTTTCTCGGTATTTTCGCCTATGTCGGGACCGAACAGGGGATCGCTAATTGGATGTCAAAATATCTCCAGCTTTACCACGGCATGGATCCGCAGACTATCGGCGCTTCCAGCGTGGCCTGGTTCTGGGGATTGATGACCGCGGGCTGTCTGCTGGGCCTGCTGCTGCTCAAGTTGTTCGACAGCCGTCAGGTGCTGATCGGTTTTGCCCTGCTGGCCATTGGTCTGCTCAGTGTCGCCCTGTTTGGCCCGGCGATGGCGGCGCGCTATGCGTTTCCGCTGCTCGGCTTCGGCATCTCGGTGATGTGGTCGATCGTCTTCTCTCTGGCGCTCAACTCGGTCAGCGAGCACCATGGCAGCTTTTCCGGAATTTTATGCAGCGGTATTGTCGGCGGTGCGGTGATGCCGCTGGTGGTCGGCCGGCTCGGCGACTGGTTCGGCCTGCGCATCGGCATGATGTTTCTCTATATCACCCTCGCCTATATTCTCAGCATCGGCTTTTGGGCCAGACCGCTGGTGCTTA
>CAZKQR010000007.1:23581-30274 GCA_964554965.1 uncultured Cytophagia bacterium
CTTAATCAAACCATTCAACGGACAAGGAAGCAGCCGCATGCCGATCATCGGAGTTGACCTGGGCGGCACCAACATGCGCGCCGGTCGGGTGGAAAACAACAAAGTGGTTGCCAGCGCTGTGCAGGCGGTCAAACCGGGCGGGTCGCGCGAAGAAATTCTAGACGATCTGTGCGCCATCATCGCTCAGGTGCACAGCGCCGATGTCAAGGGGTTGGGCGTCGGCGTGCCCAGCGTGGTGGACACGGAAAAAGGCATCGCCTATGACGTGATCAATATACCCAGCTGGCAGGAGGTGCCTTTGGGACCGATTCTCCATGGCCGTTTCCATCTGCCGGTCTTTGTCAATAACGACGCCAACTGTTTTGCCGTCGGCGAAAAATATTATGGCAAGGCTCAAGGATTTCGTGACGCCATCGGGCTGATCATCGGCACAGGATTGGGCGCCGGCGTGATTGTCCAGGACAGGTTGTACAGCGGGACGAATTGCGGCGCCGGCGAGTTCGGCATGATGCCGTACCGGGATGGCGTGCTGGAACATTACTGCTCAGGACAATTTTTTCAGCG
This sequence comes from uncultured Cytophagia bacterium, assembly GCA_964554965.1. Lineage (GTDB taxonomy): Bacteria > Zhuqueibacterota > Zhuqueibacteria > Residuimicrobiales > Residuimicrobiaceae > Anaerohabitans. The sequence continues at coordinate 24,146 of CAZKQR010000007.1, forward strand.
TCACTATAACCGCAGCGGCGCCACGCTCGCACAGCTGGCGGCCCAGAGGGATGACGACAGTCTGGCCATCTTTGAAGAGTATGGTCTGCATCTGGCCGAGGCGGTCAAATTGATCCTTTACGCTCTGGACCCGCAGATCATCGTGCTCGGCGGGTCGGTCAGCCGATCATTTCCTTATTTTGAAAAGGCCATGTGGCAGGGACTGCAGTCGTTTGCTTACCGCCGCTCGCTGGACCGGCTGCACATCGCGGTTTCCGATCTGCCGCAATCAGCCATTCTCGGCGCTGCGGCGCTGTATCTCGATGCGATGAAATAAGGCCTGCCGATTAAACGTATGTGGCGGCCGGACCATCCTGTCACGCTGCCCACTACGGCAGAACACGCTGCCACAGGCTGGTCATTCGCTTGGGTATGCTTAAACATCCCCGCAGTTGTTGAAGAAAGGTCCCATGAAAACACACAGTCCTTTTTGCATCATTTCTGTTGTCCTTCTCATTGCCACCGCCGGCCCGTTCAATTCTGTTGCAGCGCAAACCCCTCTGTATATGGATCCCTCTTACTCCTTTGAAGAACGCACACAGGATCTGTTATCGCGCATGACCCTGGAGGAAAAGCTGTCGCAGATGATGAGCCGGACACCGGCTCCTCTCGACCGGCTCGGTATACCGGCCTATCAATGGGGCGGCGAGCCCGGGCATGCGGTGTATGCCCGCACCGGCGTGGCCACCATTTTCCCGCAAGCCATTGCCCAGGCCGCCACTTGGGATGAGGAACTCATCCTGCGCGTCGGCGACGCCATCTCGGATGAAGCGCGCGCCCGTTTTCACGGCAAAATGTATCGCACCGGCTTGACCTTTTGGAGTCCGGTGGTGGAATTGGCCCGCGATCCGCGCTGGGGCCGCACCCATGAGTGCTATGGCGAGGATCCTTTTTTGACCTCGCGGCTCAGCCTGGCGCTGACCCGGGGATTGCAGGGATCGCATCCGCGTTATTTCAAAACCCTGGTGGCGCCCAAACATTTTGTCGCCAATAACGAAGAGTGGCGCCGTCATACCGGCTCCAGCGAGATCGACGAAACACTGCTGCGCGAATACTATCTGGCCCCCTATCAGGTTTTGATCCAACAGGGCAAAGCCCAGTCCATTATGGCCGCTTACAATGCGCTCAACGGCGTGCCCTGTTGCTGCAACCCGTGGCTGCTCACCGACCTGCTGCGCGGCGAATGGGGGTTCGAGGGCAGTGTAGTCTCTGATTGCAACGGCATTGACGACATTTACAAGAACCATCGGTATGCATCCGGGATTGACGAGGCCATCGCTCTGGCGGTCAACGCCGGGCTGGATTTAGAGTGCGGTGATCTGTTTAAAAACCATCTCAGCCGGGTGGTGAAAAACGGTTTGATATCCGAGGCGACGATCGATAAAGCGGTCGGCCGTCTGTTGCTCGGACGATTCCGTCTGGGATTGTACGATCCTCCCGAGAGGGTCCCCTACAGTAAAATTTCCATGCAGGTGGTGGACAGCCCGCAACACCGGCAATTAGCCAGGCAAACGGCTCGCAAGGCCATGGTGCTGTTGAAAAACAACGGCGGTCTGCTGCCCCTGGATCAACGAAAAGTACGATCCATCGCTGTGATCGGCCCCAACGCCGATACCACCCAACTTGGCGGCTATACCGGCGGATATTCTTATGCGGTATCGCCTCTGGAGGCCTTGCGCGAAAGGCTGGGCGAAGCGAGGCTCTTTTATGAAAAAGGGTGCGCCATTCAGCCGCAGCTGCCCGTGATCCCGGCGGCACTGCTGTCGCCGCCGCAGGGCACCGGCACAGAGCGGGGATTGCTTGGAGAATATTTCAACAACCTCACTTTTTCCGGCAAACCGGTTTTAACGCGCATCGATTCGTCTCTTGATTTCGATTGGGGCCGCACATCGCCGCATGCGGCCGTTCACAGCGACACCTTTTCCGTGCGCTGGACCGGCCGGTTTACCGCCCCGGTGAGCGGAAGATATTATTTGAGCGCACATTTCGATGACGTCGTCCGTATCTATTTCGACGGACGCCAGGTGATGAATAAAAGTCTGAACCGGAACGCCGCCACACAGATCGTCATCCTCGAACTCGAGTCCGGCCGACGTTATGACCTGCGCATCGAGTATGTCGAGTATTGGTACAAATCCGCCATGCGTTTGTGCGGAGGAGCGGCGGATCCGCGGCAGTTTCAGGCGGCCGTCGACGCTGCGCGCAAGGCGGACGTGGCTCTGGTTTTTCTCGGTACAGATCTTTCCGTGGAAAATGAAGGTGTGGATCGGTCGGATTTAAATCTGCCGGGTATTCAGGACGATCTGGTTCAGGCTGTTCTTCAAGCCAATCCGCGCACGGTGGCGGTGCTGCAAAACGGCAGTGCGTTGTCCATCACCCGGTTGCACGACACGGTTCCAGCGATCCTTGAGGCCTGGTTTCCCGGTGAAGAGGGCGGCCATGCCATCGCTGATGTGCTCTTTGGCGACTATAATCCGGCCGGCCGACTGCCGCTCACCTTTTACCGTTCCGTGGAGCAACTGCCGCGGTTTGATGATTACGACATCCGTCACGGCCGCACCTATATGGCGGAGATCAGAAAAAGCGACAGCTATTCTTGTGAGAAGGAGGAACCGCTCTATCCCTTTGGCTACGGCCTGAGCTACACCCGGTTTCGTTATGCCAAGCTCAAGACCTCGCCAACGCGTGTTTCTCAGGATAGTACCGTGGCCATAAGCGTGGAGATTAAGAATACCGGCAACCGGCCTGGAGAGGAAGTGGCGCAGCTCTATATCAGGGATTTGCCGGCCCCGGTTTCCAGACCGGTCAAGCGGTTAAAAGGTTTTCAGCGGCTGATGCTGCAGCCTGGTGAAAGCAGGCGTGTGACTTTTACCCTGCCGGTGGCCGAACTGGCCTATTGGGACAGAAGCAAGAAAGCCTTTGTCGTGGCACCGGGACGGTTTGAGATCCAGATCGGATCTTCCTCTGCGGATATTCGATTGACCGGAACCTTAAAAGTCATCTAACAAAAGATCAGGCGGGTATTCTATGATTAAAAAGATGTTCGTTCTCGTCCTTCTGGCTATGAGTTGGGCGACGGCTGGGCATGGGCTCAACCCGGTTGAGGGAGTGCAGGTGGTCCAGGAGGCCGGCAGCTGGTGGATCCATGGACAACAAAGGCATGTTCGCATCGAGGAATCGAGTCTGGCGATGACCGTGAAGGATCAAGCGGCGACCTGGTCGTTTGCAGCCGGCGCAGCGGAGCCATTGACCGTGCAGCAAACGATCACAGCACGCTGCCGTTTATTGGATGCCACCCAGCGCACCATCGCTCCCTATCAGACGGGATTCAAAAAGGGTCTTCGCATCACCCTCGATGGTTTTGTTGTTCAGGGCCGCGAACTGGATCTGGGCATTGTTCTGTCGGTCTGCCTTGAAGGGGAAGAGGAGGATCTGGTGTGCGAGATCGCAGCACTGGAGCGCAAGGCGGTTCTGCAGCAGTGTCTGTGGCCGAACGCACTGGATCCGCAGCAGGCGGATCTTTTAGTCATGCCTTTCATGCAGGGCATGCTGTTGCCGCGCGCCTGGCCTGATAAAGTCACGCTGTATGATGATCGCTGCCACAGCCGCGGCTTCTATATGCCCTGGTGGGGCCATGTACAGGGGCAAGCTGCGATGATGGCGATTCTGGAGACGCCGGATGACGGCGGCTGCAGCTTTGATCATCCTGCCGGCGGGCCTACGCTCATTCAAGCGCGCTGGCGCCACTCACTGGGCCGCTTCAGCTATCCCCGCCGTATCCGCTTTTGTTTTTTTCAGCAGGCGGATTATGTCACTCTGGCCAAACGTTATCGCCGCTATGTGCAGGAAAGAGGGCGCCTGGTTCTACTGAGTGAAAAGATCAACCGAACGCCCCGTTTGGCCAACCTGATCGGCTCGCCGGTGATACATACCTCCATCCTCTATCATATCCAGCCCCGCTCCAGTTACTATGATTCAGTAAATCTGCACAACAATCACCAGCTGGTCTCCTTTGCCGAACGCGCCGCCCAGCTGCGCAAGCTCTCCGATAAGGGCGTGAACAGAGCCTACCTGCATCTGGATGGTTGGGGTTTGCGCGGATACGACAACCTGCACCCGGATATTCTGCCGCCCTGTCCGGAGGCGGGCGGCTGGGAGGGCATACGGCACTTGGCTGAGGTGTGCGACAGTCTGAACTATGTCTTTGCGGTGCACGATCAGTATCGCGATTATTATCTCGACGCCGCTTCTTATGATCCGGATCACACCATCCTGCTCAGCGACGGCACGCGTGATTTCGGCCACACCTGGTACGGCGGCGATCAGTCCATTCTCTGCCCCAGCCTGGCGCCAGGGATGGTGCGGCGCAATCACCGATCGCTTTTAGACCACGGCGTCAAGTTGCGTGGCGCCTATCTGGATGTCTTTGACGTGGTGCCGCCGGACGAATGCTACAATCCACATCACCCGGTCACACGTAGCGCGTGTCTGGCCTTTCGCGCCGAGTGTTTTAATTATGTCCGTTCTTACGGCGGCATCATCAGCTCGGAGGAGCCGTGCGATTGGGCGATCCCCTACTTGGATCTGGTGCATCACGGTCCCTATGCCCTGGAACCCAATCCGGGAAAAGGTGCGGCGATCGGCATTCCGATTCCGCTTTTCAATCTGGTCTATCACGATGCGATTCTGTTGCCCTGGTCGAAAGGAGAGGGGGAGTGGGGGGTGCCGCATGCGGATTCGGGATTTCTTCACGGTTTGCTCAACGCCGGATTGCCCTATCTCTCTTTAAACCCAGAGGCCACAGAGATGGAGCAGGTCAAAGCCATGTGCCGGCTGCACCAGCGTGTGGGGTTGCTGGAGATGACCCGTCACGAGTTCCTCGATCAGAGCCGGCGCCGGCAGCGCACCACCTACAGCGACGGCACACAGGTGACGATCGATCTCGATCAGAACACCTATACGATTGTACCCCCCTTGCAATGAACCAGCCGCCGGCCTGCACAGGCCCGGCCATATTTCAGGAGAAATGCATGAACAGGAAAATCAGCGCGGGGTTGTGTCTGGCCGTCTTTGTCTGCTTCCATCCCGCCCTCAGCGTCTCGCAGCAGTCCGGCGAAGGGCCGGCTGCGCGTATCGATGGATCTGGATCGGATTGGCGCAGCCTGGGTGAGAACGATTTCCGCCGGGTCAACTGCCATCCCCAGACATGGACCTGGCAGGCTGACGGAGTCACCTGCAGCGGCTCCCCCATCGGCGTGCTGGCTACCAAGCAGATGTTTACGAATTTTGAGATGGTGGTACAGTGGCGGCATCTGCGCTCGGCCGGCAATTCCGGCATCTTTATCTGGGCGCCGGAACAGGCGTTGCAGGAACTAAAGCCGGACGAACTGCCCAAGTACGGCATCGAGATTCAGGCGCTGGATCACGGTTATGCCGAACAGTATGAACAACGGACGGGCAAAAAGGGTGACTGGTTCACCACCAACGGCGATGTGTTCGCCGTCGGCAACTCTACCATGATTCCTTTTCCGCCGACCTCGCCCAATGGATCGCGCAGTTTTCCCAAAAAGAACTTGAGCAAAGGCATCGGCGAGTGGAATCACTATTATATCCGCGCCATCAACGGCGAGGTGCGGTTGTGGGTGAACGGCGAAGAGGTGTCGGGCGGCAAAGAGTGCCATCCGCGCGCGGGTTGCATCTGTCTCGAATCAGAGGGCTCGCCGGTGGAGTTCAGACAGCTCCGCATTCGTGAACTGCCCTGACGGGCGCTTGAGCCGGCCCTCTCCCAAACGCCGCGCTCGAGTCGCCGGCGATCAGCCGTTGACCGTACACGTTCTTCAATCACTTGACCGTTTTGGGATTCGTTTTTTCAAAGGCGTTATCCATGGCCAGATGTATCTGGGTAAAAGTGTCGCCCGGTGAATTCCCTTCTACGATTTTGATGGCTTGAGCCAGTTCAGAATTGTTGAGATAGACCGCCGCGATTTTAGCATCCACCTGCAGATGGGCCACCGGATCCTGTTCGCACATCTTTTTCAGAATGACGTTGAAACCGCTCATGTCAAGGTAGGGAAAATCAGATTTCATCCG
>CAZKQR010000008.1:0-29632 GCA_964554965.1 uncultured Cytophagia bacterium
TTCATCAGCCAGCTCTTTCCGTCATGATAATAACGCCACTCTGAAGAAAAATCCGGGTGATGTGCGTGAATGTACTCAAAGAGCGCCGACCAGTGCGCCTTTTTTGCGCCAAGATGGGCAAAGATGATCTCCTCGGCCGGATACTGCTCTTTGTTTGACAGCACGGCTTGGTCCATGATAATCCTCCCTATTGGGCCGGAGCCGGAGGCAATTTTTTATACCAGAAAAAGTACATTCCAATGGAGCATAGCAGAAACACCGCTCCGGTGACGGCTGCAGCCTGAAATTCATGGATCACCAGCTGCATGGGCAGCATGAGCAAAGTGAACTGCCAGCACAGACCAATGGGCAGTGCGATCAGATCATAGCGATGTTCGTAGCGCATGGCCTGTTGTTCGTTGACCGATAGAATAGAGAACAACGGTTTCCACAGACCGAACGGTCTGGTGGTGCGATAAAAATGTTCCAGCACCTGCCGGTCGGTCGGCGGAGTCAAATAGGTGCCGATGACGCATCCCGCGGTGCCGATGACGATGGTGTACACCAACTGGTGCCACTCCGGCATACCGGGCGCAAAAAACCTCTGCACCAGGGCGGCCACCAGGCCGATCAGAGTGCCCACCGCAAAGCCGCCGGCATTGAACCGCCACCAGTACAGCCGCAACACCGTGGGCATGGTGATGCCGCCCACCAATCCCATGGTGATCCATCCCCAGATGTCGTTGATGCTCTTGGTGGAATAGGCCATGATAAATCCCAGCACATTGATCAGGATGCCGAAAAAGTAGGTGGTATAGATCAACTCCTTGTTGCTGGCCTGAGGCCGAATGTAGCCCTGGTAGAGATCGCGGGTCAGAAAACCGGTGGCGCCGTTGGTCAATGCGTTGAAGGTAGACATAGCGGCTGCCATCAACGCCACCAGGATCAGGCCGCGAACGCCCACCGGAACGCTATGCAACAGCACGCCGGGAAGAATGCGTTCCGGATCCACTGTGCCGTAATAGCTCAGCAGATTCAACTTGGAGCTCCAATTCGGTCCCAGCAGCTGACTGAGACCGGTGATCAATTCGCCGGGAAAAGACTGCGGATGGTTCATAATGCGGGCGATCAACTCAGGCCATTCGTTCGCCGCCACGGCGCCGGCATGGCTCTTGATCAGGGTAGCGGCCTGCATCAGCACCGTTTGATCAGGGAAAAAATCCTTTACCAGAAACAGTCCGAGAACGGCAAAGCTGATCATGAGCGGCCAGCGCAGCATCATGGTCCATTCCGCCGTAAAGCACAACAATCCGCAATCACGATCGCTGCGTGCGCCGAAAAACCGCGGGTCCGCGCCGGCGCCCAACCCCTGGATCATAGTCTTGCCAAAATATAGCAGCATGAGCATGAACAACCAGCTGTACTGCTCATAGCCCGCCGGCATGGGGGTGTTGAAATCCGGCAAAGAACCGGTCCAGTTGGGATTGCCGGTCACTGAGGTGGCCAGAGCGCTTAGGTCAGATATGCCGCCTATTTTAGCCACAGCCACGGCGACGATGAGGCCCACGCCCAGCCAGATGCACAGGGATTGAAAGATGTCGGAAAAGACAACGCCGTAGAAACCGGCCTCGATGGTATAAATGGCGGTGATCACCACCATGATCAGACAGCAGACCATGGGTGAGAACGGCAGAAACATGGAAAGGAACAGACCGGCGCCTTTAAAAGAATAGGCCAGCATGCCGAGGCTTAAAATGACGTTGGCCACCACAGAAGTCAAACGGGCGAAATGGGCCCAGAAATCCTTGCCGAAGCGGTAGATCATCCACTCAGCGGCGGTGATGACCCCGGAACGGCGATGCCATTTTCCGACCCAGAGCATCATGAACACCAGCACCAGCCCGGCGCCGCCGCGAAATTCGATATAGATGCCACGCGGGCCCAGTAGATAGAGGAAGGAGGTGATGATCATGGTGCCGGTCATGTCGAACCAAAACGACATCTGCGAAAGGCCCAGCACCCACCAGGGCATATTGCGGCCGGCGAGAAAATAGTGTTCCAGGTCGGTGGCTGCTTTTTTTCGGAAATAGCTGCCGATGCCGATCAAGACGATGAAATAAAAAATAAAGATGACGTAATCCCAAGCACGCAGGTAATCCATCTCGCTCACTCCTTAGGGTTCGGGAACATCCAGGCTTCGCCCTCGAATCTCATTGGCCGTGCATCCCCGCCGCCGCAGCGGCAGGCTGCGCCGGCCGGACCGGCGCCGTGAAATCAGTCAGGCCTCTCAGGGCAAAAGCAGTTCCCCGCTGTTGCTGTCCAGCACCACGGTGTTGGCGCCGGGCGGCAGAGTCAGGGATAGGGACCGGCCGTTTTTCAGCACAATGTTTTTTCTTCCCCCGGTCTTGCTGTGCAGCACCAGGGCGCCGCCGCCGCTGTAGAAAATATCTCCCGGCTCGGCATAAAAATGCACGCCGCAGGATTCGAACAGACGGCGCACATGGTCTTTCTCCACCGGCGGCAGGCCGATCAGCCAGCTGGTGGCATCAGCCACTGTTTTTTTAGCCACTGCGGTTTTTCCGTTTTCCACATATTCGGCCAACGGCACGGCTTCATCGTCTGTGATCGCAAAAACCGGCGTGAACGGTTTGTCCTCGAGGATCCACGGTGTGGGGCTGAAGCGAGTGTGAATTTCCGGGCTTCTGGCTAACTCTACGCGGGCGACGCGAATGCCGGTCAGCTGCTCGATGAACGTGACGCTGTTGGACTCTCCGTCGCTGTAGCCGGATGCATACAAGAACATCACATGACGGCCGTGACGGAAAACATGTTCTCGAATCCATCGGCGCTGCTCGGGGGAGACGACAAAGGTGTTGACGAAAACCACCAGTTTGTACTGATCCAGGTTGCACCTCGCGAGGTCATCCTGATGAAGTGCATCAAACACCGCGCCCGCCTGATAGGCGGCCAGAGTGGTCCAGTTGACCACCCGGTCGCCGATGGGATTCAGCTCCGGTTTGATCGCCGTGTGATAGTAACCGTCAGTGCCGAACACCATCAGCACATCGGCCTCAGACCGGTAGGGTTTCTTCCACGCCTGATCGAGAAACCGTTTCAAGCCGGCGATCTCTTTCATCAGAACCGGATGATCCCACCAGCCGGTGACGAACTCGGCTGCGGTGGAGTTCATCCGCTGTCCGGCTGCGCCGAAATCGTAAAACCACAATCCCATTCCTTTGGTGAAAGTGAACAGCGTGTTGCGGCGCAGGTGCGCCACGCTGTTGACCACCCCGGCCGCATAGCCGGGATCCTGGACGGATTTGAGATAGGGCTGTTGATCCATCTCATCCAGCCACAGCTTGCCGTGCAGGCGCATGCTCTCCAGCAGGCCGCGGGAACGGTAGGGATCGCCCACCTCGGTGTGGGCCGGATAATAGACATTGGGACCACAGAGGAAATCGATGTCCGGTGAGTTCAGAATCCGCTGCAAAGCCAGATGGCCGCCCGCGGCTTCGCGGCCGAACACGGAAAAATAATAGCCGTAAAAAGCGCCCAGGGCCAGCGGGCGGGGCCAGCTTTTGCGCATCAGCCGGCAGAAATACAGAATATCGTCCGCCACCAGCTCATGCTGACAGCGATAATAATCCAGCATTCTGCGCTCGGTTCGAGGATCGCGGAAGATGCCGTCGCGGGTCTGCAGACGTTCTTCCAGCAACGGCACTCGTGCGCCGGCCAGCGTGACCTGCGCCTGACCCCAGGCCTTTTGCAGCGCCTGGTCAGTGCTGTATTTATCTTTGAGCCATCGGCGGAAATGGGCCTGCATGGGCTCGCTGATGTCCGGCTCATTTTTCAGCAAGCCCCAATAATGCCACTCGCCGTAGATGCCGCCGGCCGCCTGCAGACCGGCCACTCTGGCGCCCTCCTCCGTGGCTGCCAGCTCACGGCAAAACTGCTCCACTTTTTCTCCACACGCCTGCAGCCATTTTTCCGACGCCAGACTGATCCGCACCGGCGCGGCGGCGTCCTCCTGTATAATCCGCTGCAATCCCCACGAGTCGTCCGGTTTAGCCTTGGCATCGGCGTACAGTGTGGTTTCCTCCGGATGCTGATCGGCCCACCAGCGCGGCGCGTTGACGTGAAAGCGGATGAAAACCGCGGCCTGGGGGCAGGCCTCCAACACACCGCGGATCTGCTGCCGCGCCCGCGAGAGATCGAACCGGTCCTGCTCAAGCCATATGTGTTCTAAAAAAAGATCCACCTGAAACAGACGCACGCCCGCTTCAGCAAACAGGCGGAGGTTGCGCTGCGGCACCTCTTCCCAGGACCAGCGGCCGCCCGGCACATCGGTAAGCGCATACATCAGCGGAACCCAGGGCTCGTCGTTGATAAACAGCGTGGGCCGGCCTTGGTGCATTCGCACGCAGCTGCTCAGCGCTGCGGCGGAGATGTGGTTGAAACCCATCAGGATGCTCCATAAAAAAATGAACAATGCCTTAATCTTTTTCATCCGCGACACGCTTTCCCCGCTTCACCGCCGGACCAGCCGGCAGGGGTTTCATCGACCGCCCTGACGCAGCGGCGCTTTTTCAAGGCCCGAAACATTGAACGGATTGCCCAGCCCATCGATGCAACCAACGGCCTGGATCACGGCCCGGTCGTTGAGAATCGTGAACGGGTGACCGGCGGCATAATTGCGCATGCGGCACCCGAACAAACTCACCGTGAGCTTTTCCGTACCGATCACGCACAGGTAATCCTGCGATTGTTTCAGGGTTGTCAGCGCCGAGTTGCCGCCGGAGAAGCATTCTACATTGACGAGAGAGGTGTGGCCTTGGCCGGTGATGACGATGGGATGAACCTCCGCAAGCCGTGCGCCGGTGTTGGCGATGATCGATCCCTGGCTGATCTGCCAGTTGCGGTTAAAGTCCTGATCGCCGTCTTTATAAATGCCCACGGTCACACAATCGAAATTAAAATTGGTGAGCTGCCCATAGCTGGCCGCGCCCAATCGGATGCCGCCGTGCACGCCGAAAGCGAACAGGTCCATGAGCTGGGCGTTGTCCGTGTGGTCAATGGCATAGCAGTAGGAGCCGCGGCGCACCACCGCATCGATCACCTGCACGCTGTAGCCGCCTTCGATCAGGCGCCGGTTGGCGGGATTGACATGACAATGAAGGATGCGGGGAATGTCGTAGCAACGATCGATGCGGATAAACTGCCCGCTCAGCGGATAGCCATAGCAGTGTTCGAACAGGATCTGCTCGCAGGGAAAAGAGGGGGCGGCGTTGAAATCCATAGCCAGATATTCGCCGTAAAAAGTCAGACAGGACAGGGTGACCCCCTGTGCCGAACTGTTCTGCGCCACTCGGATCGAGGCCGGATAAGGGATGATTCGGCTGGAATCCGTGACCGTCTGTTTGGGGTACCAGAACTGGATGCCGCGGATCTGCGTGGCGCTCTCCACGGTGATAAAGGCCGACTCTTCGTCCTCGATGATAAACACGCTGCCCACCGGCCGCTGCTGCTGCGGATGCCTTGTGCCGCGGCCCACCGGCCCATGTACGCCGATCAGCCCGGCGTTTTGCCGCAACACCAGACCGCCGGCCATGGGATAGCCCATTTCGTCGGGCTCCACCCACAGCGCGGCGCCGCGACGGCTCGCCCAATCGATGGCCTGCTGCAGGTTCGCTTTGTTCGTCAGCGGATCATTGGTCGGCAGCACGCCGAACTCGCGGATGCTCTTCATGGTCATCTCTGTGGATTGCAGCGGAAAGGAGAGCGACAGCAGCAGGAAAAAGCCAATGATTCGTGCCATAGTAGCCTCTTAGGATGGGTCCAGGGCTTTACATCGGCCCAGCGCTTAAGCGCGGGCGGTCTCCGCGAACGCGGATGAATCCTTCGCCCGGACGGAAAGCGGAGCGCGCGGATTTGCCGCGCCACGCACAGCCGCTCAAGCCGGGAGCGGCAAGTCCTTAAGGATTCGGCGGTGGCTGATCGAATGCGGCCCGGCGATAAAGAAAAAGCCCGGGAAAATTTACCAGGGCTTTTTGCGGCTCAGCAGGAGCCTCAAAAAACTGAAAAATTGATGTATTTGCCGGGGTTCTTTTGCATATCCTTGATGAGCAGGTTGAGCTCATTGACCGTGGCGTTCAGATTCTCAACCGTCTGCTTGTTTTTGACCAGTTCGCCCACGGTGCCCTCGCCGCGGTTCAGACCCGCGACCAGCTGAGACATCTGCACCGACAGCTCGGAGAGATTCTTCGCCGCCGACTGCACTTGGTCCATGCCGGCGCTGACCTGATGCACATCCGTCTGCGTCGAGACCGCCAGGTCGCGCACGCTCTTGGCCGCCTGGCCGAGCTCGACGATCTGTCGGTTGATCAGCGGCACATCCACGCGCTCGACCTTTTGGTCCAGTCTGCTCATCAACTCTTTCATGGTCGTCAGAGTCTGAGAAAGATCCAAGGCCTTTTTGTCCAGATCGCCGTTACTCAGTTTGGTGCGCACGGTGTTGAGAATAGTGCGCGCCACCACCATGATGTCCTTATTCTCACCCCTGAGGATATCGCCCGGCTTCATAACTTCCTTGGATTCGCCGGGTATAATGGTCACGGCTTTTTCGCCGAGAAAGTTCAGGGTGTTGATCTCGATCTTGGAATCCTTGGGGATCGAAAAACGTTTTTTAATGTCCACACGCACCAGAACGTCCTTCTCCTCAAAGATAATGTCCTTGGTCCAGCCCACGCGGTAGCCGCGCATGTACACCTGTGAACGATCGCGCAGACCGACCACGTCCTCGAAACGGAAGAACACTTTATATTCGCTGGCGGACAGGATGCGCGCGCCGGAGAGCCACAGCACGCTGACCAGCAGAATGATGGCGCTGAAGAAAATGATCACGCCGGAAATATAGCTCATTTTAGTATAGGTCATGATTTCCTCGTCACTCGTATAAAAAGTCCAACATCTTTTCGGAAACCTCATCGCGATCGCCGACGAAACTGACCAGGCCGTCCTTCAACAACGCGACGCGGTCGGCGACGTCCCGCATCAGCTTGATGTCGTGCGTGACGATGATGGAGGTGGCGGAGATCTCCTTTTTCAACATTTTGATCAATTCACTGATCTTTTCCGCATTGGTCTGATCCAGACCGGTGGTCGGCTCGTCGTAAAAAAGGTACTGCGGCCGTTTGACCATGGCGCGCGCGATCGCCACGCGTTTGCGCATGCCGCCGCTCAACTCTTCGGGAAACTTGTCCAGCACGTCGTCGTCCAGCCCGACAAAGTGCAGCGCCTCCAGCGTACGCCGTTGAATCTCCTGTTGCGGCATGGCTTTGTGCATGACCAGATAGAGCTGCAGATTGTCCTGCACGCTGAGAAAATCCAACAGGGCGCTGTTTTGAAACACAAAGGCGATGCGGTCGTTAAAACGGTACAGTTCCTTGTGCGACAGAGTCAGCAGTTCCTCGCCGTCGTAGCGAATGCTGCCGGAATCCGGATGGATCAGGCGCACCAGCGTCTTGATGAACACCGTCTTGCCCTGGCCGCTGGGGCCGAGGATGACCAGCGTTTCGTTGTCATGAATGTCCAGGTCGATGCCTTTCAGCACCGGCATGCCGTCGAAACCTTTGTAGAGTTGACGAACCTCAATCATGGAGCGTGTCTTTCAGAGCTTACAGTAACAGCCGGCCGAGATAGTAATCCCAGATGACGATGAGAATGGCCGAGATCACCACCGCCTTGGTGGAGGATTCACCGACGCCGCGGGCGCCGCCGCTGGTCTGCAGGCCGAAATGGCTGCCCACCAGGGCGATCATCAGACCATAGACCGCGGGTTTGATCAGATTGCCGAAATACATCTCAAACGCCTTGAAATCCATTTCCAAGCCGCTGTAGAACTCTTGCGGCGAAATCCATTCCGAGATGACCGCGGAGACAAAGAAGGAACTGAATATGGCCAGAAAATTGGCAAAGATGGTGATCACCGGCAGCATCAGCAACCCGGCCACCACGCGCGGCATGACCAGAAATCCCACCGGATCCAGCGACAGGGTCTCCAGCGCTTCGATCTGTTCAGAGATCTTCATGCTGCCGATCTCCGCCGCCAGCGAGGCGCCCAACTTGCCCGCCAGCACCAGAGACAGAACGATGGGACAGAGCTCGAGGATGGTGCTTTTAAAAATGACATTGACCGTAATAGCCCGGGAGAACAGGTCCGAGGACTGATACGTACCCTGCACCGTGGCGCCGAGACCGATAAAGACGGCGATGATGGCGGCGATGGGCAAAGTTTTGACCGAAAAGATATAGACCTGCTCGATCAGCTGACGGCGGTAAAACCACAGACGCGGCAAGGCCTTGATCGTCTGCATCAGCAAATAGGCCATGTCGTACACATGGGTGAAAAAGCTGATGGCTTTGTCGCCGAGGCCGACAAAAAATTGCTGCGATTTATTCATGCGGTTATTGATTCTTTTTTAAGGACGAAAGGATTGTTAATATACAGCATATTTGAAAAGAAATAAACATTTTTTTAAATCGGCCGGCCGAAAAAAGAATCCTATTCATTTTTGACACGCCGGACAATAAAACGTACTGCGGCCCTGCAGCACAACACGGCAAATCGGCCGGCCGCAGCGCCGGCACGGTTGCTCCTCCTGATCGTACACCGCCAGATCGGCCTGAAAAAAACCCGGCTCCCCCAGCCCGTTGCGGAAATCGTTCAAAGTAGTGCCGCCTTTGCGGATCGCTTGCCGCAACACTTGAATCACCGACTCGGTCACCCGCTTCCACTCTTCGCGGGAGAGCGCCCCGGCGTGCCGTTGCGGCGCAATGCCGCAATGGAACAGCGCTTCGTTGGCGTAGATATTGCCCACCCCTACCACAACGCGGCTGTCCATCAGCGCGGCTTTCACCGATCGTTTGGACCCACATAGTGCGTCCTGAAGATAATCGGCGGTGAAATCAGCGGACAACGGTTCAGGCCCCAGGCCCTCCAGCAGCCCACAGCGCTCATTCGGCGCCACCGCCTGCACACAACCGAACCGCCGCGGATCGCGGTAGCGGACTTGCGCGCCGTTGTCCAGGCACAGGCAGAGATGGGTGTGCGGCTCCAGCTCCTCCTCCCCGGCGCAATACCCCAGGCGGCCGCTCATGCCCAGATGGATCAACAGCCGGCTGCCGTTGTCCATCTCCCAGAGCAGATATTTGCCGCGCCGGCTGAGCGCCGTGATCCTGTGGCCCTGAATCCACTTGCGCAATTGCCGCACATTCACCGGCCGGCGCAACCGCCTCTCGCGGACGAGTATGGTCTTGACTTCACGCCCGACCAGCAACGGCTGCAAACTGCGGCGAATGGTCTCCACTTCCGGCAACTCGGGCATGCTAGGTCAACCTCTTTTGAAAACGAAGGACGGAAAAGGTAAAGATCAGGGCGCCGAACAGGCAGAGGATTAAACCCTGAACATAGAGATGGCGAAGCCCGGCGCCCTTGATAAAAAGCTCCCGGGTGATCAGAATAAAATAGCGCATGGGATTGAGATAGGTAAGCCATTGCGCCAACTTGGGCATGTTTTCAATGGGAAAAAGAAAGCCGGACATCAGCAATATGAAAATCAGAATAAACCAGGACATGAACATCGCCTGCTGTTGCGTATGAGAGAAAGCCGAAACCAACAGACCCAGCCCCAGGGTAGTGAATAAATAGATGACACTCAGCAGCAGATAGAGTCCCAAGTTGCCCACGATCGGAATATGATACCACACTCGGGCAAAACCGATCGCCAGGCCCATCTCGAAAAGACCCAGCAGGGCAAAGGGGATAATCTTGCCGATCAGCAGTTCATGTTTTTTAATCGGCGCCACCAGCAGCTGCTCCAGGGTACCGATCTCCCGCTCCCGCACCAGACCCATGGCGCTGACCAGCGTGGTAATCAAGGTGAGCAAAAAAACCACAATGCCCGGAATCATAAAATCGCTGAGCTTGAGATTGGGATTGTACCACACCTGTACCACCGGCGTCAACAGATGGATCTCCTCGGACAACAGAGCGGCGTTGGACTGGCTGCGCACCCGGTCGGTCAGATAGGATTCCAGGATGCCGGCGATATGGCCCAGCGCGACGTTGGCGGTGTTGGCATCCTGGCCGTCCACCAGCAGCTGAATGCGGCTGGGCTGCAGGGTGTGCAGATTTTTTTCCAGATCCTTGGGCAGAACCACCGCGATCATGGCGCGACCGGTGTCCAGGTATTCGCCGACCAGGCTCTCGCTCTCTTCGTGATAGCGGACATTGAGATAGGCCGTATGGCTGAGGCGTTCGATCAACGCCCGGCTGGTGGAGGTACGATCCAGATCGCAGATCACCGTGGCCACATGCTTGACTTCGGAAGAGATCACATAGCCCAGCACCCAGATCTGGATGATGGGCACAAGCAGGATCAGCCCCCGCATGGCCCGATCGCGGCGGATTTGAATGAACTCCTTGCGGATGATGTGCAGAATGCGCCGCATCGCTCAGCCTTCCAGATTGGTTTTAAACCGTTTGACGCTCACCGCCAGCAGCAGGGTTCCAAAGATCAGCAGAAAAACCGTGGGCAGGTACAGATATTCGAACCCCACACCCTTGAGCATCACCCCGCGCGCCTGTATGAGAAAATACTTGGCCGGCACAATGCAGGTGATCCACTGCAACACCCGGGGCATGGAGGCGATGGGAAAGACAAATCCGGACAACAACACCGAGGGCAGCAAGGTGCCCAGCATAGCGGCGAACAGCGCGGCCTGCTGCGTGCGTGTGCGCGATGAGATAAACACGCCCAGGCTCAACGAGGCATAGATGTAAATGAGCATAAAGAACACCAGCAGCGCCAGGCTGCCGCGGATCGGCACGCCGAACACCCAATGGCTGAAACCGAGGATCGCCATGGCATCGAGAAACGCCAGCAGAATATACGGGGCCACCTTGCCGATGATGATCTCCACCGGACGGATGGGCGACACAAAGATCTGTTCCAGCGTGCCGGTCTCGCGCTCGCGTGAAATCGTCAGCGACGTGAGCATGGCGCAGATCATCATCATGAGGATGGCGATCAGGCCCGGCACGACGAAATGGGTGCTCTTTAAATCCGGATTATACCAGATGCGCGGTTCGATCTCCAGCGGCGTTGCCAGCAGCCCCTGGTTCAACTCGAGCGTGATGCGGGTCAGAAATGATTTGAGATAGTTCATCGCGATCATGGCGGTGTTGGCGTTGGCGCCGTCCATGATCAGCTGCACCGAGGTTTCGGGCCGGCTGGTCAACCGGCGAGCGAAATCAGGGGGAATCACCAGCACGGCGCTCATCCGGCGATGGAGAAAGCCCGGCTCGATCTCACGGCGATCCTGCAGCCGGGCGGTGATACGAAAATAGTTCGAACTGGTAAGCTTTTCCACCAGCTGCTGCGAGGCCGGCGAGCGGTCCTGGTCCAGAATGGCGAGAGGAATATACTTGATGTCAAAGGTGATCGCATAGCCGTAAAGCAGGATCATGATCATCGGAAAAAGAAACACGATCAGCAGGCTGTAGGGATCGCGCCAGATATGGATAAACTCTTTTTGTAGAACAGCGACGACTCTCGGTTTCATGCTCCATTCCCGCCTAGGCTTTGGCCGGTTTCACCAGATCGATAAACACCTGCTCCACCGTGGGCTGCTGATACCGCTCCTTGAGCTCTATCGGAGAACCCATCGCGATGATGCGGCCCTCATGCATGATCGACAGACGGTTGCAGTATTCGGCTTCATCCATATAATGGGTGGTCACAAAGATGGTGGTGCCGCCATCCGCCAGTTGGTGGATGGTGTCCCAGAACGCGCGCCGGGAAATGGGATCCACTCCACCGGTCGGCTCATCGAGAAAAAGGATTTTGGGCTGATGCAGGATCGCGCAGCTCAGAGCGAGCCGTTGCTTCCAGCCCGCGGGCAGCGAGCGGGTCAGTTTTTTTACCTGCGCGCCCAGATCCATGCGCTGGATCACCGCCTCACAGGCAAGGGACAACTCGGACGTCGGCATGCCATAGATTCCACCGTAAAAAACGAGGTTCTCCTCCACCGTCAGATCGTCGTACAGGGAAAATTTTTGCGACATGTAGCCGATGGTCTGCTTGATGGCCTCGGTCTGGGTAAAAATGTCCAGCCCCTCCACCCTGCCCTGGCCCGATGTGGGCACGATCAAGCCGCACAACATTCTGATGGTCGTGGTCTTGCCCGCGCCATTGGCGCCGAGAAAGCCAAAGATCTCACCGTCTTGCACAAAAAAACTGATGCGATCGACTGCGATAAAACGGCCGAATTTTTTGGTCAGGTCGTTCACCTCGACCGAATAGGCGTTATCCATGTTCATCATTTCAATAAAGCGACAAAGACATCTTCAATCCCCGCAGGAATTTCTTTGATCTGCAGATGCTCCTGCTCTTCCGGCGCCAGCTCGGCAACCCATGCGACCATCCGCTTTGGATCGACGCGGGCGGCGGCGTGAATGCAATCGCCGAAAATCTGCACCGAATCAAACCGGCCGGAGGCGGTGAGACGGCGGCCGATCTCCCGGTTGCGCCGGGATTTGATCTCCAGCACCTTGCCCTGATAAAGGGACGGTATGTCCGCCGGCCGGCTGACCGTCAACAGACGGCCTTTATGAATAAAGGCGATGCGGTCGCACGCCGCCGCCTCGTCCATGTAGGGCGTGGTGACCAGAATGGTGACCCCTTCGCCGCGCAGCTCGTTGAGAATGTCCCAGAATTCACGGCGCGATACCGGATCCACGCCGGTGGTCGGTTCATCCAGCAGCAGCAATTGCGGCGTATGAATCAAAGTGCAGGAGAGCGCCAGCTTTTGCTTCATGCCGCCGGACAACGCTCGCGCCTGACGGCCGGCGAACGGACCCAGCCGGCTGAACGCAAGCAGCCGTTTCAGCCGCTGTTCCCGCTCATCCGCGCGAACCTGAAAAAGATCGCTGAAAAAACGCAGGTTTTCCGCCACGGTGAGATCCGGATACAGGGAAAACTTTTGCGGCATGTAGCCGATCAACCGCCGAATCCGGTACGCCTCGGTTTTCACCTCATGGCCCAGCACTCTGGCCTCGCCCTCATCCGCATGCCACAGGCCACAGAGAATGCGCAGCGTGGTGGTCTTGCCCGCGCCGTCCGGTCCGATCATGCCGAACATCTCGCCCGGCTGCACGAGCAGCTCCAGACCGTCGACCGCGACGGTGTCACTAAAAGACTTTTTCAGTCCATGGATTTCAATGCAGGGGTTCATCGGCCTCAGCGCAGATATACATCCGCCGGCATGCCGATCTTGAGCACGCCGTCGGGATTTTCCACCGCAATTTTCACCGCATAGACCAGATCAGAGCGGGCCTCGCGGGTCTGGACATTTTTCGGCGTGAACTCGGCTTTGGGCGATACCCAGGTGACCCGGCCGGGAAACAGCTGATCCGGCCGCGAGGCGATCTGCAGGTCGGCTTTCTGGCCGATGCGGATTCGGCCGAGATCGCCCTCGTTCAGATAAATCTTGATCCACATGTGCTGCAGATCCGCCAGCTTGACGATGGCGCCGGTGGGGCGGACGATCTCGCCCTGCTCGATATAGGTCTCCAGCACCGTCCCGTCGGTGGGCGCGGCAATACGTCCATCCGCCAGCTGACTGTTCACCAACAGCAGCTGCGCATCCAGCTGCGCTTTTTTTGCACGCAGAGCATCGAGTGTGGTCCGCGCGTTGGCGTGCTGGGTGGACGCGGCTTTATGGGCGGTTTCAATATCCTCATACTGCTGCAACGTCGCGCTGCTGTCCTGCCACAACGAACGGATGCGCTCGAACTTTTTGGCCACATGGACCAACTGATCCTGTGCCAGCTGAACGCCGCGCTGGGCGTTGACCGTGGTGTAGCGCAGCTCTTCCAGTCCGGCCAGCAGTTGCTGTTTCTGTAAATACACTTTTTCGCTGTCAATGACCGCTACCAGCTGTCCGGCGGTCACCACATCCCCCTCACGGACCGGCAGGCGCAGAACCGTGCCCGCGCTTTTGCTGCTGACCAGCACTTCCCTCGCCTCCAGAGTGCCGACGCCGGACACGCCGGCGCGTTCTTGATCAGCGCAGGCGAGACAGAGCAACGCCGCGGCCGTGCAACTCCAAACCAATAGATCCTTCATCTCAATCCTCTATCCTCATTGAACGCGATAAGAGTTCTCATTCACTCCTTCAGCGCGACGCAGCGCGGACAGGCTGACGGCGCAATCGATCTCCGCCTGCACCATCCCCATGCGCGCTCTCATCAGCGCCGTCTGGCTGTCAAAATAACCGCTGTGGGCAAGATGGCCCTGCTGATACTGATGCTCGGCCACGCGAAAACTCTCCTCCGCTTGGTTTTGCAGAACCGCACTCAACTGCCGTCGCTGCATCGCCTCCTGCCACTGCAGAAAGGCTTTGGTCACCTCCAGACGAATGGCCTCCCTGAGCTGACGCTCCCTGTCTTCGAGCATGGTGCCGTTGAGTTTGGCCTGCTGCACCTGGCTGCGGACCTTGCCTCCGTTCCACAGTTTCCACTCCAGCCCTGCGCCCACCAGCCAGTAATCCATCCACTCCTTTTTCAGCATATCCAGTCCGGGCTTGCCGTAACCGACGCTGCCGAAAGCAGCCAGAGCGGGCAAGCGGCCGGCCTGGGCCATGGCCACCAGCGCACGGTTGGCCTCTTGCGTGTATGAAATCGTTTTCAGCTCAGCGCGGTTGGCAAAAGCAGCGTCCACCGCGCTCTGCAAATCCGCCGTTTCACCGGAGGCCGGCGGCAGCGGGCTGAAGGTGACGTCCGGCGCTATCTTTTCACCCAACAGATTCTCCAGCACCGCCAGGCTCATGGCATGTCCGTTCTCAGCCTGCACCACAGCCAGATCCGCCTCGGACAGATGCACCTGCACCTGAAGCAGTTCCTCCTTTTTCAGCAGGCCCTGATTCAACAGGTTTCTGGCGTCGCGCAAATGGCCGGCGATCTGTTCGCGTCCGGCCCGGGCGATGTCCATGTATTTTTCCGTTTTCAGCACCTGGCCGTAGGCGGTCTCGACCTGATAAATCAGCTCCGCACGCTGCCGCTGGATTTCGCTGTTGCGGGCAGCCAGACCGCTGCGCGCGGCAGACACCCGGTTGCTCAGGCGAAAGCCGGCAAAGAGCGGCTGCGACAACGTCAGCCGCAGGTCATAGGTGTCGACCGTTCCCAGAGTGACCGCGCCGTTCGGAATCGGTGAATAGAGCCCGGCGCCAAAAGGCAGCTCGATGGGCGTAATGCGCAACTCGGGCACCATGCTCTGATGGCGATACGAGCTGCTCATCTCCAGCGTCGGCAACCGGTCGGCGGACGCCTGCGCCACCTGTTCGGCCGCAGTCAGGGCCTCGGACTGGGCGATGGCCAGGCTGGGATTGTTGGCCAGCGCTTTGCGCACCATATCCGGCAACGTCGCCTGACCAAAACAGCTGGACCAGCCCAGCAGGGAAAGTAAAAGCAACATCCTGGTATGCATAAAAATCCTCAATCTGATCGCCGGGGCAACAGGCTGTTCAGGATCAGGTCCGCCACCGCTTTTTCCCGCATGCGCATCGCCTGATCAAACGGCCCGATCTCCGGCCAGACGCCTTCAACAACCGGCCAGGAGATAAAAGAAAAGACATTCAACGAAAAGATACTCCAGAGCAGCTGTTGCACATTGGTGCGTCGCAGCTGTTTCGCCGCCGCCGCCTGATCGAACAGCTGCTGCAGATGGGCGATTTTCCCCCTGCTGAACCGCATGATGACATCCGCGAGCACTTTTTTCGGCAGAGGATTGTCGCTGCTCAGCTCACGCACCATCAGACACGGCAACTGCGGATGTTCGAGCAGGAAAGTAAAGTGCACATGCACCAGCCTCTTGATCAGCCGGCGTGGATCCTTTTCCTGCAGCGCGAACAGGTCGGACAGATTCATCACCAGCTCTTCAGAGGCTTCCCTTATGATCGCCTCGAACAGAGAATCCTTGGAAGAAAAATAGTAATAGATCAGCGCCTTGTTGACGCCGGCTTGATCCGCGATCTCTTGCATGCGCGCCGCCGCATAGCCTTTGTGCAGAAAGACATCGCCGGCCGCCTCCTTGATCTTTTCCCGCGTCGGGAGGGTCCCGCCGCGCGCCCCTCGGGTCATCGCCTAGTTCTCCGACTGGATTAACCATTTGGTTTAACCAATTGGTTAAATATAATCCCTTTTTTCCTGTTTGTCAACAGTTTTTTCCTGCGTATATTAAACGGTTCATGAATGGAATGTGTATGTCCTTTGATCCCGATCCGATCCGTGCTGTACTGTTCGACATCGACGGCACCCTGAGCGATACCGACGATCTCTATGCGGGCAAACTGGCGCGCTGGTTCCAGCCCTGGCAACGATGGCTGGGCGGCCGGGACCCGCTCACCGCCGCCCGCCGGCTGATCATGCGGCTGGAAACCCCGGTCAACGAACTGTACGAATGGCTGGACCGCTTTTACCTGATCAAAGGGCTGTACGCGCTGTCGCAACCGCTTCGCGAGCTCGTCAAAAGCAAAGAACACTTTGTCGTCATTCCGGGGATCCATGAACTGCTGGAAAATTTGCACGCGCACTATCCCTTGGCCGTGGTCACCAGCCGCGGCGAACGCGGCACGTATGCGTTTCTGCGCCAATTCGATCTGGAAAAATATTTTCAGGTGATCGTCACCGCTCAGTCCTGCCGTAAAACCAAGCCCCATCCGCAGCCGCTGCTTCTCGCCGCAGCCGGTCTTCAGGTGGACATCTCCTCCTGCGTCATGGTGGGCGATACCACAGTGGATGTCCGCGCCGGCAAGGCCGCCGGCTGCCGTACCGTGGCCGTGCTCTGCGGTTTTGGCGACAAACCGGAGCTGCAGCAGGCCGGCGCCGATGTGATCCTGGAGCGCACTCCGGATCTGGCCGCTATCCTGCGTCCGCAATGGACCAAGAGCCGCATGCGCTGACGCAATTCAGCGTCGCCCAGGCCCAGGCCGCCTGATCGATGGCTGATCACTCTGTTGAACAGAAAAGGAAGGTACATGTCCCAACTCAATCCACGAAAATCTCAAGCCGACGTCGATGCGCAATTTCTCCAACGGTGGTCGCCGCGCGCCTTCTCGGACCAGCCGGTCGAGCAGCAGACGCTGCTCTCGCTTTTAGAGGCGGCACGCTGGGCGCCCTCCGCAGCCAATGAGCAGCCCTGGCTGTTTCTGCTTCCGGAAAACGAAGAATCGCTGCAACGCTTTCGCAGCCTGCTCAATCCCGGCAATCAACGATGGGCCTGCCGCGCACCGCGGCTGCTCTACCTGCTGGGGCGAAGAAATTGGTCCAAGAGCGGCCAGGCCAACTATACCTACCAGTTCGATTGCGGCTCAGCCTTTATGTCGCTGGCCCTGCAGGCGACCAAACAGAACCTCTTTGTCCATCCCATGGCGGGCTTTGACCGGGAAAAAGCCTATGAGGTCCTGCAGATCGACAAAGAAAAATTCGACATCATCGTCGCTGTGGCGGTGGGCTATTACGGCGATGCCGGAGGATTGCCCCAGGATCTGCAGGAACGGGAACATCCGAGCCGGCGCAAAGATCTGCCAGAGATTTATTCATGAGCATGGATGCCCGCAAGCGAACGCTGCTTTTCATCGTCATGGCCACCTCCGCTTTTGTCCCGTTCATGGCCTCTGCGGTCAACATCGCGCTGCCTTCTCTCAGCCGCGATCTGCATCTGGATGCCGTTTCCATGAGCTGGGTTGCCACTGCCTATCTGCTGGCCTCCACCGCTTTTATTCTGCCGTTCGGCCGTCTTGCGGACATTCATGGACGCCGCACTCTGTTCATCATCGGTTTGTCGCTCTTTATGATCGCCTCCGTGCTGGCCGGCGCTGCGCCCAACTTTGGCTGGCTGCTGACAGCCCGCACCGCTCAGGGCCTTGGCACTTCGATGATGTTGCCCACCGGCATGGCCATGCTGACCGCCGCCTTTCCACCGGGCGAACGCGGACGGGCGTTGGGCCTGAACGTATCGGCCGTGTATATCGGCTTGTCGGTGGGACCGGTGCTCGGAGGGCTGCTCACCCAGGCGCTGGGCTGGCGATCCCTTTTCTTTCTTATGGGCCCGCTTTCGCTGCTCATCCTGCTGCTGTTGTTGAAAAACCTGCGCCGGGAGCCGGCAGAAACCCCCGGCGAACCCTTTGACGCGCCGGGATCGCTGCTGTTCGCCTTTTCCATCAGCGCCCTGCTCTACGGATTCACCTCCCTGCCCGGCGCCAAGGCGATCGGCATCATCGCCCTCGGCCTGGCCGCGATGCTGGCGTTCATCTGGCGCCAGAGCCGGACCGCTCATCCCATCGTCGACCTTTCCCTGTTCCGTTTCAACCGCACCTTTGCCATGTCCAATGTGGCCACCTTTCTCAATTATGGCGCCACCACCGCCGTGGTGTTTCTGCTCAGTCTGTATTTACAGTATGTCAAGGGACTGCCGCCGCGGGACGCAGGCATGCTGATGATGGTGCAACCCCTGGTGCAGGCGCTGACCTCCCCCATCGCAGGCCGGCTGTCGGACCGCATCGAACCGCAACGGTTGGCCTCTGCGGGCATGATGATGACCGTCCTCGGCCTGCTGCTCCTCAGCGCTCTGAACTCTACAACATCGACCGGATTCATCCTCGCCTGCCTGACCCTGCTGGGCTTAGGTTTTGGTTTCTTTTCTTCTCCCAACACCAACGCCATCATGAGCTCTGTGGCGAAAAGAAACTATAGCATCGCCTCCGCCACCGTGAGCGCCATGCGCCAGCTGGGGCAGATCTTTAGCATGGGCTTGGCGACTCTGGCGCTCAACGGAATCGTCGGCCACCGGGTCATCACGCCGGAACTCCACGGACTGTTCATCACCACCATCCGCCTCGTGCTGCAGGCGTCGGCTGCACTCTGTTTCATCGGTGTGTTCGCCTCCCTGGCGCGGGGCAAGTTGCGCCCCTCGACAGAGGGCGCAGAATGAAAGCTTTCTTAATCACGGAACGCTCATGATTCAAAATATTCTTTTCGCCGTCGACATCGTCGCTCCGGTGTTTCTCATCGTCGCTCTGGGCGTATGGCTCAAGCGGCGCCATCTCATTGACCGCCATTTTCTCACCCTCTCCTCCCGTCTGGTTTTTCATGTCACGTTGCCGGCTCTGCTGTTCGTTAAAATCAGTGTCACCGATCTGCATCAGGTTTTCAACGGCCGGCTGGTCCTGTTCACCTACGCCGCCATTTTTCTATCCTTTGCCATCGCCTGGTTTGCCGGCTCGCTGTGGGCGGCCAATGGCCGCGACCGTGGCGCCTTTATACAGGGCAGCTTTCGCGGCAATTTCGCCATCCTCGGCTTTGCCATGATCCAGAGCGCCTTTGGACCGGAACCGCTGGCCAACGCCGCAGTGTTGCTCAGCTTTATGATGCCGCCGTACAATCTGCTGGCCATCATCGCGCTCACGGTCACCCAGCGCAGTGAACGCCGGGTTACGGTTGGCCAAACGCTCAAAGAGATCGCCACCAATCCCCTGATCCTGGCCACCGCTGCGGCCATCCCGTTCTCCTTGTTCAAAATACCCATCCCGCGGATGATCTTTTCCGCGGCGGAGCAACTTTCCACCATCACATTGCCCATGGCGCTGATCGGCATCGGCGGCAGCCTGACCTTTTCCGGGATCAAACAGGATTTCCGCCTTTCGGCCATCGCCTCGTTTCTCAAGCTGATTTTGACCCCGATCCTGGTGATGCTGGCAGCAGTGCACATGGGGTTTTCGCTTTACGAAAGAGCCAGCCTGTTTTTCTTTTTTGCCTCGCCCACTGCCATTGCCAGCTATATCATGGCAGAGGCCATGGGCAGCAACGGTCGCCTGGCCGGCAACATTATCCTGCTGTCCACTCTGGCCAGTTCGATCACCCTCGCCCTGGGGATCGCGCTGCTCAAGACCTGGGGTTACTTTTAGAAATCGCCGGCAACACTAAAGTCTTGCGAATAACGCCGGGATTTTATAAACTAATCACCGAATCCGGACGCCGACCGATCCGCCGGCCCGGCCCTCCGGAGCAAATCGCCTTTCACGTAACATTACAGGGGCTCTATGCAGATATCCGGACTTAAATACGGCGCCCAGCTTTTGGACTTGGTCGAATTCCCCTATGCCCCGTTTTTAACCGCCGACGCCACCAAGGAACAGATCCAGCAGATGCTCAACACCCATAAAAAGCTGGTGGTCAAACCGTTCTTCTCCGGCGGTGTGGGCAAAAAAGGCAAAGCCGGGCTGGTGCGCATCGTCGACAACCTGGTGGACGCCCTGCAGGCGAAAAAAGAGCTCTATTTCGCCGTGCATCAGTACGGCTCCAAGGCCGTGACCGCCAACGGCGTCACCTTTGAGGCCTTCATCCCCTCGGACATCGAGGTCTATTTCAGCATCAGCGCGTCGACGATCCATCGTAAACCGGTGTTTACCATCAGCCCATTCGGCGGCATGGACATCGAGAGTTTGTCGACGGATAAAAAGCAGGTGATCTGGATCGACCCTTTCATCGGACTCAAATCCTTTGACATCACCAATGCGCTCACCGATACCGGCTGTCCGGAAGACTGCATCTCGCCGCTGGTGCAGAGCCTGCCCAAGCTGTGGAGCCTGTACGACAACTATGGCCTCACCACCCTGGAGATCAATCCCATCCGCATGATGAAAAGCGACAACAGGCTGATCCCTGTGGCCTGCGATCTCAAGGCGCAGTTCGACCAGGACAATCCGGCATGGAAAAGGCTGGGATTGCCGTCCACGGTGTTTCAATCGGACATCACCCCCTTTGAATCCGAAATCAACCAGCTGCGCACCTATCAGGGCCAGAGCGACGTGCTCGAGTTGAATCCCAACGGCGCCATCATTCCGTTCATGTTCGGGGGCGGCGCCAACTCGGCGGCCACCGAAACCCTGGGCAGCTCGGCCATCTTTGCCTCTGATTTCGGCGGCAATCCTCCCTATGAAAAAATGTACGCCATCAGCCGCATCGTGTTCAAACACTGGCTGGCTCAGGCCAGTGTGCTGCTGATCATCGGCGGCAAAGCCAACAACACCGACATCTATGTAACCTTTAAGGGAATCTTTGATGCACTGCGCGATCACATCGCCATCTTTGGCAAAACGCCGATCTACACCGTCGTCGGCCGCGGCGGCCCGCAGCTGATCAAAGGCATGTTCTACGGGAAAGATATCCTCGACACCTGCAAATTGCCGTACAAGATGTTCGGCTACGACACCTCCATGATCCAGGTGCTCGAGTATGCCAAGGCGATCGACCGCTGGTGGAGGGAACAGGGTCGCCGGGAATACGAAAACAAAAGGTTCATTGCATGAGGCAACAACAGACTAAACCGTTCCCCTATTTCATCGGCATCCACTCTCTGGAAGAGCTGGTGACGCGGGATTCGCGCGTGTGCGTCATCAACATTCTCGGCACCGAAAGCCGCAAGGTCACGCCGGTCTCGCATGAGTACAGCGGCGGCAATGTGGTCGCCGGCGTGCAGTACGGCCGCAAAGGAGAGTTGGAAACTCCGGTGGGCCCGATTCCGGTCTACAGCAGCATTCGCGATGTGATCCAGCAAAAAATCTTTTTCGACATCGGCGTGATCTATCTGCCGCCGCCGGCGGTGAGCCAGGCGGTGGCGGAACTGGTCTATTACAACCAGGAC
This sequence comes from uncultured Cytophagia bacterium, assembly GCA_964554965.1. Classification (GTDB taxonomy): domain Bacteria; phylum Zhuqueibacterota; class Zhuqueibacteria; order Residuimicrobiales; family Residuimicrobiaceae; genus Anaerohabitans. Next base: position 21,741 of record CAZKQR010000008.1, read on the forward strand.
CTGAAACGGGTGGTGATCGTCACCGAAAAAGTGCCTGCTCGCGATTCACGCAACTGCCGCTTCGTCTGTCAGGAGGCGGGCGTGGACATCATCGGCGCCAATTGCCTGGGCATGGCTAACGCCTGGGACCATGTGCGTGTCGGCGGCGCCCTGGGCGGCGACCGGCCGGCCGAAGCGCTGACCAAAGGGTCGGTGGCCATCCACTCCAATTCCGGCAACTTTACCACCACCATCGCCGAATATCTGCGCTCCGCCGGTTTTGGCATCAGCACCGCGGTGAGCTCAGGCAAAGACGTATACATCCATTTCGCTCTGCCCGAGTTTCTCTATGCAGCGCAGAACGACCCGCGCACCAAAGCGGTGGCACTGTACGTGGAGCCCGGCGGCTATTATGAAAAACAAGCGCTCGACTGGATCAGCGAACGCCGTTTCGGCTTTGACAAGCCCATCGTGGTCTGCGTCACCGGCCGGTGGAAAAAAGACATTCAGCGCTCCTGCGGCCACGCCGGTGCTCTAGCCGGAAGCGGCGACGACGCTGAATCCAAGGAACAGTGGTTCGATGACTATTTCGGCGTGCCGGTGTTTGATCCGGCCACACCCGTAGTCGGCAAACGGGGCGTGCGCATCGCCTCCATTCAACACTTTCCCGAGGCCATGAAAGCGGTCTTTGCCGGCCACGGCGAAGTGAGCGATTTCCCCGCCACCGGCGACCTGTCGCTGAAACTATGGATCAGCGACTCGCTGATGCCGCTGCCGGCGGAATTGGACATGCCGGTGGTGCGCGCCATGCCGCCCTACGACCAGCAGATCAAAGAGATCAACAAACAGGTGGGCGCCCATTTTCTACGGCAGAACATGGCGGACAAGTCCGGGGCCTCGCGCATGGATCCGCAGACCCAGGTCTCCGAGCTGCACGGCCGTTCGATTCTCGATTTGTCGCGCTACACCATGGAGGAGAACATCTATTTCAGCCTGGCCAAGGTCATGCCCGAACCCCAGGATATCCCCACCATCAACCTGCTGCTCAACCTGTTTCTGAAAATGGACGAGCGGCGCATGGACCTGGTGGATGTGGCGCGCAACAACGGCTGCACGCCCAACGCCTACATCGGCTCGCAGATCGCGCTCATCGGCAACCGTTCTTTCCTCGCCAAAGCAACCATATACACTCGCTTTCTCATCGACATGATCCGTGAATTCGAGATCAGCGATCTGACCGAGGAATTCCCCCTTGCCATGGATCTCTATCTGATCTCCGAGTTGCTCACCACTGAACCGGTGCGCAAAACCGATGTGCTCGAGTTGCTGCTGACCGAGATCAAACAGGCGACCAAGACCACATTTCCCGTGCGCGTGCTGCAGCACATCATCCGCCTGGCGGAGGAAAAGCAGCTGAACATACGCGATGAATATGAATTCCTCCTCGGCGGCATCGGCGTGGCCCTGTTCTGGAAACCGATGCTGGAAAAACGCATCAGCCGCAAGGTTGTGGAGGACGCCGTCACCTACATCTATATCCTCAGCCGCGTGGTCGCCTATTCGGTCATCGATCGCAGCCGCAATCCGTACTGGCATGAACTGATCGATGCCAAAATCTCCAACCTGCATAACAGCTTTACCGAAAACGCCTTTGCCGTGCTGTTCAACCGCCGGCCCAACGAAGCCGAGCTGTTCGAATTCAAAGCGCTCATCGGCCTGACTCTGACCAACGGTCCAGGCACGCTCTCCGCCAAAGGGGCCAAGGAATCGGTCAGTGCGCGCAACCACATCGCCACTTCCATACTGGGTTTTCTCACCAACACCGGCCTGGCGCACGGCGGCAACGGCTTCGAGGCCATTGCCTTTCTGCTGGAAAATTTTCGCGACGCGAATCTGGACCCGAGCCGGCCGGTAGCGAAAGAGGAGCTGGCGCTCCTGGCCCGCGAGGCGGCGCGCCGTTCTCGCGAATATAAAAAGAGCGAACGCGAGACCGCCGAGCGTCCGGTCCGCCGCATCCCCTGCATCAACCACCCGATTTTCAAGGGCAACAGCGTCAACATCGATCCTCGCGAAGCGTTCCTCCGCAGCGAGCTGGGGCAACGCGGCATCTATAACGTCTTTCACGAGTTCTATCATCATCTGGTGCAGGAGCTGTTCAACGAAGGCGTGACTAAAAACGTGTTCTGCGTCAACATCGACGCAGTGCTGGCGGTGATCATCCTCAAGCTGGTGTGGAAGGATCTGCAGGCGGGTCGCATCACGGAAAAGATGGTCCAGGATCTCTCGTTCACCCAGTTTCTCTACGGCCGCAGCATCGGCGTGGCCGCCGAGATCGCCGACCACCGCGACCGCGGACTGGATATGGACTGCCGGACGCCGCAGAACCAGATCGGCTTTGTGATGTAGATAAAACGGCCGAGGCGTGTGGCCCCGGCCGTTGAACAGGCACAAACTATTTTAGCGGTCGCAACGTGTCCGCGTTTCTTTGAGGTCCAACCCGCGGACCGGCCGATGAAGCTGTTTGACGCTGCGCTATTCCCTCTCGGTTTTTTTATAGCCGGTCGGCACTTCGAACACAGCCGCCGGCGCCTTGCCCTCTTTGACCTCCAGCAGCTCTTCGCTGGATTTCACATCAGCGCCCATCATCTTCATCGTGGTAGTGGTCAGCACCGGCACGCCCTTGATCTTTTTCATCTCCTTGACGATATCCTCTATCGCCGCTCCCATACCCGGCATGCGCGCGTACATGGCTGCGGCGGATTTGGCATACAGCTCATAATCCACCTTGATGTCCGCACTGGCCCAGACCTCGCTGGTCACCGGCCCGACCATGGGGATAGTCATCACCTGAATGTACTTGCGGCAGTTCCATTGGTTGATCTTTTTCGTCTCCGCCGTCTCAGTGATGCTCACCTTCATCTGGCCGGCCATGGCCTTGATCATCTCCTGCATCTGCGGATCGGCCGTCATGGAGGTCATGGCGCTGAGAGGCATTTCGACATAGGTCTTGGTCTTTTTATCGATGGTGTAGATCCGGTCCTTGTCCAGCCGAAGGATCACCATGTTCTCCGGGCTGTCGGTGCTCATTTTACCTTCTGCGATCCAGGTGGTGACCACCTCCTCTTTGGCAGGAGTGGTCATGCCCATCATCTTCACCGGATCGGTGTGGCTTTTGCGTTTCATGGCAATGTCGGCGTTCGCCCTACCCGCAAAGGCCAACAGCCCCACCAGACCAACCATATACCTTTTTCGCATGGTCTTCTCCCTTCTTTTATTAACCGCCTCAACATAATAAATCTTGCTGGGAATTGCAAATAGTAATATAGCCGATTATTATTTTAACCGCTTTGCAGCTCATTATATAACCTTTGAAAAAACAGCACAAAAAACATGATGATCATAATAGATTAATGGGCGAAAGGGCCATATTTTTTTCGGGCAACCAACGCCCATGAACCGTTATCCAACAAATAACCTAAAAAAAGACATTGCGAGTAAAGCCGCAGCACACGAAAATGACACCCATCTGCGCTGGAGCGAAGCAAACCCCTTAGAAAGGTAGCCACTCCATCCATTCATGCTGGAGCGAACAGCAATCTCCTCCGTTGGTAAAAGCCGGCAGCGCACTATTGCACCTCTTGCGATGAAACGTCACAGAGCGCCGCGCCCTTTCACCTATTCTGCTCGTTGCCAGACGCTGTGTAGATTCTGCAATTATCACAGTGCGCCCAAAAAAACCCTTGTCCGAACGTCTAATTTTTCCTAAGTTATCATTCGTTTTTGCACTATTGACCAGAGTGGAAAGGTATTGAATCATGGGTAAATCTCTGTTGCTCAAAGCCCTGATGGGCGAAAAAACCGAACGCGCCCCCTGGGTGCCGTTCGTCGGCTGCCACGGCGGCTTTCTGATCCAGGCGGACGCAGAGTCCTATCTCCAGTCCGCAGAACTGCTCACCCGCGGCACGCTCAAAGCCATCGAGCTCTACCGGCCAGACGGCATTCCCATCTATTTCGACCTGTCGGTGGAAGCCGAGGCGCTGGGCTGCCGGCTGCAGTGGGCCAAAGAGAATCCGCCGGCAGTGCAAACCCATGTTCTGGACGAAAAAAAACTGAGCGACCTGCCCAAACTGAGCGAACAGTCCGGCCGCATTCCCACCATCCTGCAAGCGCTGAAACAGGTTCATCAGGCGGCGCCGGACGTGGCGCTCTACGGACTGATCACCGGCCCGTTCACCCTCGCCCTGCACCTCAAAGGCACCTCCATCTTTATGGACATGTACGACCAGCCCGAAGAGGTCAAGGCGCTGCTTGAATACTGCACCGCAACGGCCAAAGCCATGGCGGACATCTATATCCGCAATCAGTGCGACATCATCACCATCGTCGATCCCATGACCAGCCAGATCTCGCCCGAAGCCTTTCATGAATATGTAACGCCTTACGCCACGGATTTCTTCCAGCATGTTCGCCGGCAGAACAAGCCCAGTTCGTTCTTCGTCTGCGGCCATGCGCAGAAAAATGTAGAGAACATGTGCCAGACCGGTCCTGACAACATTTCGGTGGATGAAAACATTCCGCTGGATTTCGTCAAAAAAACCTGCGAAAAATATCATGTCTCCTTTGGCGGCAACCTGCAGCTCACCGTGGTACTGCTGCTGGGCGCCGACACCGACGTCAAACGCAACACCCTCGAGTGCCTCGACATCGGCGGCGACACCGGCTTTGTTCTGGCCCCAGGCTGCGACCTGCCCTATGCCACGCCGGCCGGCCACCTGCAGCTCATCACCGATCTGGTGCACGATCCCTATCAGCGCCAGGTGGCGCGCGAGCTGATCAGCGGCCAACAGCAGGCGAACGAAATCATGAACCTCAGCGAATACGGCCGCTCGGATAAAGTCATTGTGGATGTGATCACCCTGGACTCTGAATCCTGCGCCCCCTGCCAGTACATGGTGGAAGCCGTGCGCTCCGCAGTGGACAGCTTTCAGGGCCTGGTGGTCTGGCGCGAACATAAAATCAAAGAGCGCGAGTCGGTGGAGTTTATGATGGGATTGATGGTCAAGAACATTCCCACCATCTGCATCGACGGCCGCATCAAGTTCGTCAGCCTCATCCCTTCCCGCCAGGAGCTGATCAAGGCCATCCAGGAACGCATCAATGAAAAATATTCCATCAAGATGTGGCAGCATCGCGGACGGCTGCTGGTGCTGACCGAGGACAGCGAAGAGTGCCGGCAGACCATGGAGAACCTGCACCAGGCGCAGATGGAACTGGGCAGCCTGGTGGAAATCCGCCAGATCTCCGACCCCAATAAGATCGCCGACTTTCAGGTCAACACCCTGCCCGCTGTCATCAGCGTCACCGAACGGATCAAATCCGAAGGCCGGGTGCCGTCGGTCGAAGTCATCAAAGAGTGGCTCAAGGTGCTGGAATGATCCCGACCGTTTTACTCACCGGCTTTCTTGCTGCCGGCAAAACCACGTTGATGAACCGGCTCATCGCCCACTATAAAAGCCGGCGCACCGTGGTGCTGGTGAACGAGTTCGGCCAGGTGGGCATCGACGGCGCTCTGCTCGTCGAGGGCGACTACCGGCTGGTGGAGCTGAACAAGGGCAGCCTGTTCTGCATCTGCGTGCGCACCGACTTTATCGACGAAGTGGAGCGCATCGCTACCCAACTGCAGCCCGAGCTGCTGCTCATCGAGGCCACCGGCCTGGCCGACACCACGGAAATGGAACGCATGCTGGCGCTGCCCAACCTGCGCCGCCACATCGATCTGCAGGCCTGCATCGCTCTGGTGGATGCGACCTCTTTTTTCAAAATCGTAAAATTTTTGAACGCCCCCATCAGCCAGGTCAAAAGCGCAGACCTGATCCTGTTGAACAAAACCGATCTCGCCACCGCCCAAGAGCTGGCAGCCACCAAACAGGCGCTGGCCGGCCTGGCGCTGACCGCGCCGGTCATCGAAACCCACCACGCCCGGTTTCCTCTCGACCAACTGGATCGCATCCGCCGGCCCCGTCATGAGGCTGTGGGCGAGGTGGGCGACGGCCGGCCGGACCCGGTGCAGTCGAAAACCTTCACCGGCACGGGTTCACTGAGCCGCAAAACCTGGCAAGCCATTTATGAAAAGATAAAGAACAACCGGCTGCGCGCCAAGGGGTTCGTCACCATCGAAGATCAGGTCTTTTATGTGGACGCTGACATGGAACGTTGGACCGAGATCCCTTTTTCGGCCGGGGAAAAGGGAAAAAATCAACTGGTGGTGATTGGCCTGGATATTCCCGAAGCAAAAACGTCGGCAGCGTACGCTTGCCGGCGTTGTTTTGCTCTCGTGTGTCCATGCAAAGAGAGTGAGTAAAAACCGCCCGCCCCCTGAATGATGCCGTAATTTTTGCGGCATGGCCGTGTTGATTCGCTCGCTGCCGTGAAAAACATGAAAAACGTTTTAAATCGCCGCCATTTCGCTGTGAAAAATTTTTCATCATTTTTCTTGCATTTCTTTCTCGTTTTTTGTAACGTTAAAGAAATCAATCGTCGATTGTTGTGAGGGGTCTGATGACGAAGAGAGCGCAATCAAGTTCATTTCTTGAGCTGGATTGCGCTTTTTTTATTTCACGGCATCCAAAGGGCTGCGCACACCGAGGCCGCCGCGGTTGAGCACATGGGTGTAGATCATGGTGGTCCGCACATCGCTGTGTCCCAACAGCTCCTGCACGGTTCTGATATCGTAGCCATTCTCGAGCAAATGGGTGGCGAAGGAATGGCGAAAGGTATGACAGCCGGCCTGTTTGTGGATGCCTGCTTCCCGAACGGCCGTTTTGACCGCTTTTTGCAGCACAGTCTCATCCAAATGGTGCCGGCGCTCGATGCCGGAGCGTGGATCGATGGAACGGTGTGAAGCGGGAAAAACGTACTGCCAGGCCCATTCTTTATCCGCGTTGCGGTACTTGCGTTCCAAGGCCTGGGGCAGCTCAACAGAACCAAAGCCTTCTTGCAGGTCTTGGGCGTGCAAAAGTTTGACATGCTCCAGATGAAAGTGCAATTCTTGACTGATCGCTTCGGGAAGCATGGTCACCCTGTCCTTATTGCCTTTGCCTGAACGAACGCAGATTTGCCGGGATGAAAAATCGATATCCTTCACGCGCAGCCGTAAACATTCCATGAGGCGAAGGCCGGCGCCGTATAAAATGCAGGCCATGATTTTTTCCCGGCCGGAAAGACGCTGCAAGACACGCCGGACCTCTTCCAGAGTTAGAACCACAGGGAGGCGTTGTGGTCGCTTGGCCCATTGGATATCGTGGAAGGTGCTGAGCTCTTTGTGGAGAACATGTTTGTAGAGGAAAACGATGGCGTTGAGGGCTTGATTCTGGGTGGAAGCGGCGACATTCAGTTTGGTGGCGAGATGAGTGAGAAAGGCGGCGATTTCCGATTCACCCATGTCCCGGGGATGGCGTTTGTGGTGGAAAAGGATGAATTGGAGAATCCAGCGAACATAGCTTTTTTCAGTCTTGTAGCTATAATGTCTGGTGCGAATGACATCGCGCACCTGATCGAGAAGTTTTTTCTCTGCCATGGCCGCCTCCATGTGTGTTGATCAATGGCTGGTGTTATATTGTACACCCTGAATATATGCTAGAAAGCCATTCAAAGCAAGGGACAAAATCACTACGGAATACTATCCGGTCTTTTGGACCGGCTAGTAATTTTCGCAGTCATGTCATAACACGTTTTAATATAGTAGTTAGTCAAGATCTCGCGATTTTACTATCCGGTCGAGCTGACCGGTGTTATGATTGGTAAATTAAAGCTTATATAATGATGAATTAGATAGTTAGCCACAGACCGGATAGAATCGCTATCCGGTGGGTGGCGGGTTAATCATAGGTTAGCGCATTACATTAAAGGAATGG
>CAZKQR010000009.1:0-28137 GCA_964554965.1 uncultured Cytophagia bacterium
CGGAGGAGAGATCGTAGAGATCCCTGTACCAATCATTCCAATACCAGTCATAGGTATAGTAAACGGAGACATGCGGCCGGCGCCACGCGCCATAGGTATAGCTCTGGCCGATTTGCCAGGCACGGGGACCCGGGAGCCACGAAGAGCGCAAACCCAGGTACACGTGTAAATGCAGGGCGGGTTTTGCTTCCTCATAATCCGTCTCCTCAGAGTCATAGTACTCTGAGCGGTTTTCCCAGTCCGAGTCGTCGCTTGAGGTGTCCTCATAGCCATAATCGAAATAGGTGGTCTGTTCATCCTTGTCCCGGGAAGCGAAGGTTGAGCCATTTATGCCGATGCCTTGGCTCCACCCGTTGAGTGCGCAGGCTAAGCCAAAGATAAACATAATTTTGAACAGCTGGTATGAGTTTTTCATGGCAGTTTCCTTCTTTTAGCCGTCTGAATGTACAAACACGCCGGTTATTTGATGTTAATTGAACTTTTTTCGGTTTGCTGAATCGTCCGGCTCCCGGCCGCCCGGTGTCGGACGAACAAAGGCTGTTTTTCCGCCAAACCGTGTAACTGCGTGTATATACATTGGCTGGGGAATAATTTTCTTGCGCTATGGCAAATTATCCCCTATATTCATATTTTTATTAAATAAATTTCAGGTGATCCTTGGCCCGTCTTTCGAAGAACAGCCTTTATCTTGCCCTGCTGCTGGTGGCAGCCGCCTGTTTACGGCTTTATCATATCCGTTTCGGCGAACCCTTTCTTTATCATCCAGACGAGATCAAGCTGGTGGCGCAGGCCGGCCGGCTGCTTTCGTCGCACTTTGCCGATGTTTCGGCCTATTTTGCCATTGGCGTCTATCCGCCGTTTTTCACCTATCTGCTCACGCTACCGATCGGCCTGTACATCGTGGTGAATTTTTTGACCGGTCGTTTCGCCACGCCGGCGGATGTCACGCAATTTTACAATCTATCGCCGTTTCCGCTTTTTCTCATCAGCCGGTTGCTGGTGGCGTTCATGGGCGTGCTTTCGGTCTGGCTGCTCTATCGGTTGGTGAAGCGATTGTATTCCCAACGAGTGGCCTGGATCGCCTCTGTCCTGCTGGCGTTCAACTTTCTTCATATTCAGCAGAGCCATTATGCAACGGTGGACCTGCCGGCGTCGTTATTTGCCCTGTTGGCTGTTTCCAGCGCCGTGTCTTTGCTGGAAAAACCCCGGCCCCTGCACTATTTTACCAGCGCCCTCTTCGCCGCCATGGCACTGGCCACCAAGTTCAGTTTGTTCTTTGCCGTGGCGCCTGCGCTGTATGCCCATCTCTGTCATGCAAAGGACAGCGGCTGGTCGTGGAATAAAATTTTCAACCGCCGTCTGTTTTTGCTGGCCGCGACTCTGGTGATCGCTTTTTTACTGTTCTGTCCGCTTTTTGTTTTGGATTTCAGCCAGACCCGGCAGGGGTTGCAGGGAACCGGCCAATTTGAAAAAGAGGGCAAGCTCGGCAGCGGCGGCAGTTTGTTGTCCTACTGGACCGGAGATCAATCGGAGGGCTTTGGCGTTTTTTATCCCAATGATTTTCTCGGCACCCTGGGGCCGGTGCTGATGGCGATCACTCTGGTCGGGCTGTTTTTGATGGTACGCCGGCATCGGCGCGCCGACCTGTTACAGTTGTCCTTTACCCTGTTGACCTATTTCATGTTTGAATATGTGGCCTACAAGGCGATTCGCCATCTGCTGCCCATAGTCCCCTTTCTGATGGTGGCAGCGGCTTTGGCGCTCGAGTCGCTGGCGGTTAGGTTGAGCCGTCAGGCGGAGCGGCGCAACGCCGTGCTCTTGGGCATGGTGCTGGCGCTGGCGGTAGCGCAGGCAGGTCGCAGTGGCCGCTATTTCAACGGCCTGGCAAAGCCCGATCCACGCACCATCAGTCGCGCCTGGATTCTGCACAACATTCCGGCGCACAGCCGCATCATGACCGAATCGTTTCCCCCGGCTCTGCCGGATTGCCGCGACGCCCGGCCGGACTCGTCCCGCTGTTACCATCTCTCCTCGCTCAAGCTGACCTCGCGGCGGCTGAATTTGACGCCGGAGTTCATCTCCGCGTTGCGCGATTCCGGCGCCCAATATTATCTGGCCGATGGCTTTAGCCGCGTCTTTTTTGACTGGAAACATTCCTACAAAAAATATCCCCAGGTGGTACAGGAGCGCAAGCAATTTTTCGCCTGGCTTGAAGCCAACGCTAAACGGTTGCAGACGTTCACGCCCGCCAATCCGCGTCTGCAGCCCGAGATCGTCATCTATCAATTGCCTGTTTTCGACGGCGGAGTGGATTGACCCATGCGCATTCTCACGGTGCATAAATTTCATTATATCGAAGGCGGCGCCGAACGCTATCTGTTCAACATGAGCGATCTGCTGCGCAGCCATGGTCATGAGGTGATTCCGTTTTCCATGCATCACCCGCGCAATCTGCCCTGCGCCTACAGCGACTATTTTGCCGAGCATTTCAATCCCGATCAACTGCGCGAGTCGGTGCGCCGGCCGCTGGAGCTGGCGCGCAAAGCGGCGCGCGTCTGTTACAACCGCAACGCTCAGCAGCAGCTGGCGCGGCTGATCCGCGACACGCAGCCCGAGATGGTGCATGTGCACAGCATCTACCACCACCTGTCGCCGGCGGTGTTGAGCACGCTGAAGGCCTTTAACCTTCCGGTGGTGATGGAGCTTCATGACTATAAGCTGATCTGCCCCAACTATATTTTTCTCGACGGACGGCGCCGGCTTTGTGAGGCCTGCCGCGGTCGCCGCTTTTTCAACGCCGTGGCTAAAAAGTGTTTTCGCGATTCCTACGCCGCCAGTTTGCTGGTGGCTGTGGAGGCCAGGCTGCACCGCTGTCTGGGTTCGTATAAAAAGAATGTCGATGTCTTTGTTTCGCCCAGCCGGTTTCTGGCCGACAAGATGAAAAGGTACGGTTACGGCAGCAAGCTGATTCTGGTGCAGCCGTACTCGTTGGATCTGTCCGCCTATCAGCCGTGCTACGAACCGTCGGATTATTATCTTTTCATGGGACGGTTGACACATGAGAAGGGCGTTCGTTTTTTATTGCAGGCGGCCGCGCGCATCAAGGACTTGCGTCTGATCATCTGCGGCACCGGCCCCCTGGAGGCCGAGTTGGCAGCGACCATCAAGGCCGAGGGGTTGAGCCACGTCACCCTGGCGGGCTATCAGTCCGGCGAAGCGCTGAAAACCCTGGTTGCCCGAGCCAGGTTCACGGTGGTGACCTCAGAGTGGCACGACAATTCGCCGCTGGTCATCTATGAATCGCTCGCTCTGGGCAAGCCGGTCATCGGCTCGCGCCTGGGCGGAATCCCAGAGTTGATCGACGAAGGGGTGGATGGCTATACCTACACCGCCGGCAACCTGGACGAATTCGTCAGCCGGATCGAGCAGTTGAAAGGCGAACCGCAACGGGCGGTGGACATGGGCCGCCGCGGCCGCGCCAAGGCGGAGCGGCTGTTTTCGCCCGATGTGCATTATGAAAAGTTGCTGCAAATCTATGAGCAAGCCCGTTCCATCGGAGGCCGGCGATGAGCGAGGGCCAGGCTCGGGCCCCTGTGACCGTCCAGCCGCTGCGGGTGGTGGTGATCAGCCTCTCGCGGCATCGGCGCGGCGGCGTGGCCACGGTGCTCAACACTTTGGCTGAAGCGGGATTTTTCAACAACGGGGTTTGCTATCACTCCTCCTGCGGCGACGGCGTCAAACTCGCCAAACTGTTTTCCGCGTTGCGGCAGTGGTTTTCCTTTGCCCGGCGTCTTGGCCGGCAGCGGCCTGATCTGGTGCATATTCACTTTTCCTCTGATATGAGTTTCTGGCGCAAAGTGCCGTACATGCTTCTGCTGCATCAGCGCCGCATTCCACTGCTGCTGCATGTGCACCCCAGCCATTTCTGGGATTATGTGCACAGCCGTCATGGATGGGTGAAGCGTTTCATCGTCGCCCTGCTGCGCCGCAGCGACGGGATCATTTTCGCCAACCGCGCCATGATCGACTGCTTTCGTTCGCTATTGCCGGAGCAGCGGCTGTATCACGTGCACAATCCCATCGACACCCGGCTCTTCCCCTTTAGCCGCAACGGACGCAAAGAGCAGGCGCTTTTTCTCGGCGCCATTCTCAAGGGCAAAGGCGTGTACGATATCGTCCGTGCCGCTCCGCTGGTGCTCGCACAGCGGCCGCACTGCCGGTTTGTTTTTTGCGGCGATCACGAGATCGACAAGCTGAGACAAACCGTGCAGGAACACGGCCTGCAGGACCATTTTGAAATCCATCCCTGGGTGGACTATGCGGCCAAGAAACGACTGCTGGCTGAAAGCGGCCTGTTGCTGCTGCCCTCGTACTCGGAGGGATTTCCCATGGTGGTTCTGGAGGCCATGGCCAGCGGGTTGCCGGTGATCACCACGCCGGTGGGCGGAATGGCGGAAGCGCTGCAGGATGGGGAAGAGGTGCTCTTTACCGAGCCGGCGAATCCCGCCCTGCTGGCGAAAAGGATGATCCATCTCCTTGAACATGCAGAGCTGCAGCAGCGGCTGGCGGAACAGGCCCTGGCCTATGTGCAGCGTCACAGTGTGGAGCAGGTCATTCAGCGCACAAGGGCCATCTATCAGGAGATGGCCGCAGGAGCAGCCGCCGGGCCCCGCAGCAGCGGAAAAAGCGTTTGACATTCAACAGAAAAATGGATAAATTGATAATCCCCACAAGCGAGAGTGGCGGAATTGGCAGACGCGCTAGACTTAGGATCTAGTGTCCCAAAGACTTGGGGGTTCGAGTCCCCCCTCTCGCACCAGCCGATGCCCACGGCTCTTTTCACAGCAAACAGTTTCGGGTGTGTTTGCTTCAGCCGGCGATCGGTTTTTTTTATGCGGTGGGACGCGCAAATATTCCCGAAACAAACTTTTTCCACACGAGGTAGATTTTGGACTATCAGATTCAACGTGGAGATAACTGGCACCATGTGGTCAGCGTCCGCGTGCCGCCGGAGCAGGTCAAACCGGAGCTGGATGCCAAGTACGCAGAGCTGAAAAACATCCGTTTGGAGGGATTTCGCAAAGGCAGAGTGCCGGCCCATCTGGTGAAAAAGATGTATGGCAAACAGGTGGAAGCGGATGTGTTCCGTCCTTATATTTCGGAAGCGTATCAGACCATTTTCAAGGAAAATGAATTCGACCTGCTGGATTCGCCGGAGCTGGCCAACCTCCGTTTTGATGAGCAGCAGGGTCTTACTTTTGAATTTCAATTCGATGTTCGTCCGGTGATTTCTACGCCCGATTATCAGGGGCTCTCGGTGGATCGGTATATTTTCTCCGTATCCGACGAGGAGGTGGCGCAGACGCTGGAGACCATGCGCCGGCAGAACGCCATGGTCTACACCGTGGAGGGTGAAGCGCAGACCGGCCATTTCGTCATCGCTGATCTGCAGGAATTGGATGTGTCCGGCGTTCCGATCCTGGGTCAGCGGTTGGAGGACCGGGTTCTGGAATTAAAGGACGGAGAAGAGATCACTGCGCAGCTCCTGGGCATCAAGACCGGTGAGGAGCGGCGCGTTCAGCTCACCATGGAAAAGCCGGCTGAATCGCAATTGGTGCAAACGCAGACGCCCCAAGTTCAGCAGGTCTTTTATTCGGTCGCGGCCAAGGAGATCAAGGAACGGCGTTTGCCGGATCTGGATGACGAGTTCGCCAAGGATATGGGGGAGTTTGAGAATCTGCAGGCGTTGCAGAAAGCGGTGTCGGACCGCTTGCACTACCAGGCGCAGTCGGAGAGCGTCGAGCATTTCCGCCGCAATCTGGAGGACGAGTTGATCAAACGCAATCCGGTGCAGTCGCCCCCTTCGATGGTGGAAAAATACCTGCAGGCGGTGATGGAGGATGCGCGCAAGCGCAGCAAGAGCCCGATGAATGAAGAGGCGCTGCGCAGCGCCTTTATGCCCATGGTGCATCGCAACATCGCCTGGATTCTGCTGCGCGAGCAGCTGATCAAAGACCAGGCCATCACCATCAGCGAGGAGGAACTGGAGGCCCGGTTCGTTCAGATCAGCGCCGGCGGCAAGCAGGGGGAGGCCCGTGTGCAGGAGTTGCGCAAGGATGAAGCGGCGCTGAATCGTTTAAGAGACGCGATGGAAGAGGAAAAAGTGTATGACCTGCTGGCCCGGTCGGCCAAGATCAACGAGTTGCAGCAGCCCTGGAGCCGGTATCAGCAGCAGCATGCGGAATTGGAAAATGAGCCTAGCGAGACAAAGGAGTAGTCCATGGGATTGGTGCCAATTGTCATAGAACAGACCGGCAGGGGCGAGCGCGCGTATGATATTTTCTCCCGTCTGCTGAAAGAGCGCATCGTGTTCATCGGCGCCGGCATCGACGATGTCGTAGCCAGTCTGGCGATCGCCCAGCTGTTGTTTTTAGAGGCAGAGGATCCGGAGAAGGATGTGTTCATGTACATCAACAGTCCGGGCGGTTATGTCACCGCCGGCCTGGCGATATACGACACCATGCAGTACATCAAGCCCGACGTGGCCACCATCTGTATGGGCCAGGCGTCGAGCATGGGCGCGCTGCTGTTGGCGGCCGGCGCCAAGGGCAAGCGTTCGGCGTTGCCGCATTCGCGGATGATGATCCATCAGCCTGCAGGTGGCGCGCAGGGACAAGCGTCGGACATCGAGATCCAGACCAAGGAGATCCTGATCGTTCGTGAGCGGTTGAACGAGATCCTGGCGTATCACACCGGTCAGCCCATCGACAAGATCGCCAAGGACACGGACCGTAATTTTTTCATGAGTCCGGAGGAGGCCAAGGCGTACGGCCTGATCGATGAGATCATGGTGCGCAAAGGCGTGACCACCAAGGAAAAAAAGAAATAGCGCATGGATCATAAGAATAAAAACAGCCGCCGTTTGGTCATCTGTTCTTTCTGCGGCAAGAGCTCGCAGCAGGTGGAGACCATGGTCGCCGGCCCGGACGTGAGCATCTGCAATGAATGCGTGGCGCTGGCGGAAAAGATCGTCAGCCGCGACAAGACGCGCAAACCGTTCAAGCATCTCGAGTCGATTCCCACGCCGCAGGAGATCAAGGCGGAGCTGGATAAATTCGTCATCGGTCAGGAACACGCCAAGACCACCATTGCGGTGGCCGTGTACAATCATTACAAGCGCATTCAGCACATGCCGAGCCCGGATGAGGTGATGCTGGAAAAAAGCAATGTGCTGCTGATCGGCCCCACCGGCACCGGCAAGACGCTGATCGCGCAGACCCTGGCGCGGTTTCTACAGGTGCCGTTCACCATCGCCGACGCCACTACGTTGACCGAAGCCGGCTATGTGGGCGAGGACGTGGAAAATATTCTGGTGCGGCTGCTGCAGGCGGCGGATTACAATATCGAACGGGCTGAGCGCGGCATCGTTTACATCGACGAGATCGACAAGATCAGCCGCAAGAGCGGCAACCCCTCGATCACCCGCGATGTCTCCGGCGAAGGGGTGCAGCAGGCGCTGCTCAAGATGCTGGAGGGCACCATCGCCGCGGTGCCGCCCAAAGGCGGGCGCAAACATCCGGAAATGGATTTCATCAACATCGACACGCGCAACATTCTCTTCATCTGCGGCGGCGCATTCGAATCGCTGGACAAAATCGTCTCCAGCCGCGTGGGGCAAAAGTCCCTCGGTTTCGGCGCCAATCCGGAAAAGTCCAAATCCATGGCGTTGGGCGAGATCCTCAGCCGGGTGGAGCCGGACGATCTTCTGCAGTACGGCCTGATCCCCGAGTTGATCGGCCGTCTGCCGGTGCTGTGCACGCTGGGCGAGTTGGACGACCAGGCGCTGTTGCGTATTCTGACCGAGCCGAGAAACGCGTTGACCAAACAGTATCAAAAGCTGTTTGAACTGGACGGCGTGCAGGTGACGTTTGATGCGGACGCTTTGAAAGAGGTGGTCGCCATCGCCAAAAAGCGCGGCACCGGCGCGCGCGGATTGCGCTCGGTGATGGAAGAGGCGATGCTGCACATCATGTTTCATCTGCCCTCGCACAAGGAGGCGGAGACCTGCCGCATCACCCGCGAGGTGATCACCAAAAAGGCGGAGCCGGTCTATAAAAAGAAAAAATCCGGCGCCGCGGTTGAAGGGGACGCCTTACGGGAAAACGCTGCGTGAAGCAAAGGGTGACGGATCTGACAACGCCTTCTGTTCAACAGGAGGCGTTTTTTGTTTAGCACATGAAGGGCGATCGAGAATTATTTTGCAGGAGGCGGGCTGCGACGGTCGCCTGTTGCGAATTATTTTGTAGGAGGCGGGCCGATGGGGAGAACACACCGCGATGGTCGCCTGTTGCGAATTATTTTGTAGGAGGCGGCTCCGCCGCCGATGGGGTGGAGGGGAGAGGGAGGAGAAAAACGCCGTCATAGGCGAATGAAGAGTGGTTCAAAAACAATCTGAATGTGAGAGCGCAATGAAAATCATCTCTGCAGAATTTATAAAAAGCGTGGTTGCCCCGGCGCAGCTGCCCAAAGAGCCGATCCCCCATATCGCCTTTGTCGGCCGTTCCAATGTGGGAAAATCGACGTTGCTGAACAGTCTGTTGAACCAGCGCCGGTTGGCTTTTGTCAGCTCGACGCCCGGAAAAACACAAATGATTAATTTTTATAGGATTAATAATCGTTTTTATTTTGTGGATCTTCCGGGATATGGCTATGCCAAGTCGTCCAAAACCTTACGCGAATCCTGGCAGGGATTGATCGAACCCTATCTGCAGGATACCCCGGGATTGGTTTTAGTGGTGATGTTGATCGATGTCCGTCATCCCTTGTCGGCCCTGGATGAGCAGTTGTTGGAGTGGCTGCAGGAACGGCCGTTGAACTATTTGGTGGTGGCGACCAAAGCCGACAAGCTATCGCGCAGCGAACTGCAAAAAAGTTTGGCCTCGCTGGCCTCCCATTCGCCGGCGCTTCAAAGTGTGGTCGCTTTTTCAGCCAAGACGGGCGTTGGTAAAGAGGAACTGTGGCGGCTGTTGCAGAGGGCTTTGGAGAGTGGAAAGTGATAAAGCATAACCATAATTATTAAAAAAAACTTGACGGCTATCAAGAATTTACGTATATTGGCTCAATCCTCCGTAGCTTAGGATGGATGATAAAAGCTTACGTAGAGAGAGTCAAGCACATGAGGTTAGGCATAGATGTACCCAGCCTTCATGATTATGTCAGTAAACTCTAGTTGCCCTGCCAGTTCTTCCGTAATGTACAAGTTATATTCTAATAAATAATAAGACGTAAAACGTAATCAATGCGGCTAATCGGTTGGGGGCGGTAATTTGTGCTGATTATTCGAATGATCAAGCTTTATTAATTCACCGGCGTCAGCCGTTTAGTCTACACCATAGTTAACGACAGAGGCGGAAAAAAGTTTCAAAAAAAAATTTCACTAAATCGGCCTTAACCTCTAGGGTAGGTGAAAGTACAAAGGAGAGTGCATGAATATGAAGACGAAACAAAAAAACCTCTATCTACTGATCGGAGCCTTTCTACTCCTGGTCGCGCTGCTGTCAAGTTGCGTGGATGTGCCGACAACAGGCCCAACCCCGCCTGCCTTGAAAGCAGAGTATCGATTCATCCACGCCGCCACGGACATGGGGGATGTGTCCGTAACCGTCGATGGAACGGCAGCAGGGAACCTGCCCTTCAAGGGAGTGATCCCGCACGCCGAATTCACCTCTGGAACCAAAACCGTCAAGCTGTCCAACGGCGAAACCGTGCTGCTGTCCATGAGCACCGATTTCCGCGGGACTTTTATCTTTTTGGATAAAGTGGGTGAGGATCGCACTTTCCTGAAAATTCAGGAACGGCGCGTGTTCGATCCCCCTGCCAACAAGGATTCGCTCACGGTTCGCGTAGTGAACTGCTCGCCTGATGCCGGCCCGCTCGACATTTCGTTGGAGGGTACGGCTGGAACCGCCAGTTGGAGCGGTTTGGCGTACAAAGGGATCGGCGCTTACAAAAAGATGCCGGCGGGCGCCTACACACTGACCGTGAAGGCGGCGGGCGGCGCTGATGCGCTGACGACCACCGCGGTCAACGTCGGTGCGGTCACTGAACGCAACACCATTTTCGTGCTGGGCTCCCAGGCCGGCGGCTCGTTGTCGACTTTGGGCGTAAAAGACAATTAACGATCGAAATACGATGTTCCCCATCGTAGTAAAGACGGAGGCTATTCTATGAAATTTAAATTCGCATTCGCCCTCATCTGCACCCTGCTTTTGCCTGCTTTGTTGTTTGGAGCAGACACCGGTAAAATTACCGGCAAGGTAGTCGATAAGGAGACCGGCGAAGGATTACCCGGCGCGAACATTCTCATCGTGGGCACTTCCATGGGTGCGGCTACAGATATCAACGGCGGCTACCTGATGCTCAACGTTCCGCCCGGAATCTATACGCTTCGCGCTTCATTCGTCGGTTACAGTTCGTTGACCATCGAGAACATTCGCGTCAGCGCCGACTTGACCACTGACATGAATTTTAAACTGCCCAGCCAGGCCCTGGACGCCGGCGATGTCACCATCATTGCCGAACGTCCGCTGGTGAACAAAAGCGCCACCAATGCGGTGCGTATCGCGCGCTTGGAGGATTATAAAAACATTCCGACGCGCAGCGTCAATTCCATCATCTCCCTGCAGCCCGGCGTGCTGGTGAAAGACGGCCAGATCTACATCCGCGGCGGCCGCGCGGAGGAGATCGGCTACATCCTGGAAGGCGCCAGCACCCGTGATGTCATCGGCGGCTCCAACTTGGTCACCATCATTCCGGAAGCCCTGGAAGAGTTCCAGGTGCAGGCCGGCGGTTATAACGCCGAATTTGGCGGCGCCAACGCCGGCATCATCCGCTCTACGCTGCGTTCCGGCACTGAAAAGTATAATTTCACCATTCAGGGCGAGACCGATAATTTCGCCAAACCGGGTGAAACGTTCCTCGGCACCAGCTCCTGGCAGTACAGCGATTATACCGCCACCCTCTCCGGACCGGTGCCCATGACCAACAACAAACTGAAATTTTTCCTGGCCGGCCAGAACACTTTCTGGGGGGATGATGATCCCCGGTTTTGGAAAGGCTTTGAGTTCAACAACGCCGCCGCCATGGTTAATGAAACCACGTTTCCGTTGCGCACCACCACCTATAACGAAATCTATCCTCAGCTGAAAACCCTTGACAATTGGGTGGATGAGAACAACAGAAACACCTATAACGGCGCCGGAACCCTGGTCTATGACGCATCCAAGTTTCGCGTACGTCTGGCCGCCAACCTCTCCTACAGCAAAGCGCAGAACGGCGCCTATGTCGGCGATATTCTCAACAAGGACCGTATCGGCCTCAACGAGACCAGCAGCGGCCTCTACACCGCCAAGGTGACCCACATCATCAATCCGCGCACCTATCATGAGGTCAGCTTTGACTTTTTTGATCGCCGCTACAAAGAGTATGACCGGGTGTTCGGCGAAAACTTTTACGCCTACTTTGACAGCACCGCAAATGCCGCGGCCGGCTATGATTTTCTAAAGTGGTCCACCGGCAATGTCACTAACACCGTCGATATCTACGGCTTTGGTTTCACCGACCCCGGAACTCCGGCCGGATACGCGAAATCCAAACGCAATTATGTCGGCGGCAAGTACGATTTCACCACCCAGTGGAGAAATCATGAGCTCAAATTAGGCGCCGATGCTCAGCGCTGGACCTATCGCACCTTTTCAGCGGCCGAATGGGGCATGTTCACCAACCGGCTGAACAACCCGGATGTGTATGCCGGCGCTCTGGCGGGCGATCTGTCTGACTATGGCGCCTTGGCTGCTGCCACGGGCTCCAGCATGATCGGCTATGACATGTGGGGCAACGAAGTCGATAGCAATGTCAACGGCATCGACGGCCCGAAGCATCCGGTCTACGGCGCCGCCTACATTCAGGACAAATTCGAAGCCAAACAGCTGGTGATCAACGCCGGCCTGCGCTTTGATTACATCGACAACGACGATTTCACCTTTGCCGATATGGCGAATCCGGCATGGGATCAGACCAACAAAACTTTGATCGCCGATGAAGTGGTCCAGAAGGATGCCAAGATCTATGTCAGTCCGCGTTTGGGTTTGGCTTTTCCAGCCACAGACCGCACAGTCTTCCATGTCCAGTACGGCAAATTCGTCCAGGCGCCCAAGCTGGATCAGGTTTATCTGCCCCTGTACTATCTGACCAATATCTTTGAAGGCGGTAACTATTTCACTACCACGCCTGGCTTTGGCCTGGATCCCATGATCACGACCCAGTACGAAGTCGGTTTCAACCAACAGTTCGCTGAAGCCGCCTCCTTTGATGTCACGGTTTTTTACAAAGACATCCAGGACTGGATCACCACCAGCCGTATCCAGGGTGGACCCAATGATGCCATCTCCTACTATAATATTCTCGAAAACGGCGATTTTGCCACTACCAAAGGCGTAGAGTTGTCGCTGACCCTGCGCCGCACCAACCGCGTCGCCGCCCAAGTGAACTATACCTACTCTTCGGCGCTGGGCACCGGCTCGGTCACCGGCTCTTCTCTGGCCGGCACGGAACAGGGCGTGGCGGTTCCGACGATCATCAGCCCGTTGGATTTCAGCCGTCCGCACGTCGGCTCGGTCAACGTGGACTATCGTTTCGGCAAGAACGACGGCGGCATCATTCTCAGCCAACTGGGTTTGAACCTGCTGTTCCAGTTCCAGAGCGGACATCCCTACACCCTGCGTGAAGGCGCCTTCGGCCAGCAGGATGAAAGCAGAGGCGGCGAAATCGAAGATTCACGAAACCGCAACCCGCTGGAATCGGTCAACAGCTCCATGACGCCGTGGAATTACACCATCGATCTGCGCGTGGACAAGACCGTCGATTTCGGTCCGTTCGACGCGAATTTCTACGTCTATGCCATGAATCTGACCAATAAACGTAATGTCACCAACGTCTATATGCGCACCGGCAATGCTTGGGATGATGGGTTTAAAGCCGATACGCAGACCAGCGCCTCCATCGCAGCCGCACACGGCGGCGATCTGTTCTGGGCCTTGTACGATGCCATCAATCTCTCCGGAAACGGCACCAACACCCAATCCGGACGTCTGTTTGGTGTGCCGCGCCAGGTCCGCGCCGGTATTCGCCTGGAATTTTAATTTTCCCGCTCCTGTGGAAAGTTGCTTTCGGGCCGAAGGTCCTTCGAGTGGGTCCAGCACCCCCTCGAAGGACAAGATTGATTCGAAGCGGATTAGACCCATCAAAAGAAATCGTACTTACGGAGGTCACGAATGAAAAAATTAGTAATCCTTCTTCTCATCCTCAGCGTGTGCTGGTTTGTTCAGACCACACCCA
The DNA here is from genome assembly GCA_964554965.1 of uncultured Cytophagia bacterium. Classification (GTDB taxonomy): domain Bacteria; phylum Zhuqueibacterota; class Zhuqueibacteria; order Residuimicrobiales; family Residuimicrobiaceae; genus Anaerohabitans. The sequence continues at coordinate 13,396 of CAZKQR010000009.1, forward strand.
GCTATGCGAAGATCGAGGGGAGAAGCTTGCCGGCTACCAAGTTGAGCAAAACAAACGGTGATTATTTTACCAGAACGCTGGTGAACATCGGCAACGTTGCCCTGTGGATCTGGGCGGACGGCACATCGGCCAACCAGCCCAACGGCAATTCAGGCCTGTTCTTTCCGCGCGGCAGCAGCCCTTCCACCGCGGTTATCTTTCAGGATGGTTTTATCTTCGGTGGCGTTGTCAACGACGGCATTGAGCCGGCCATCCGTATCGGCGGCCAGTGCTATGATGTCGGCACGGTCCCAGGCGCCATCCTCTCCAAAGGGGTTGCTGAAGACGTCAGCGACAAATCCAAAGTCGATCGCATCTGGCGTATTCGCAAAGACTTTGCCACCCTGTCCGACGACGCTCTGCGCCTGGATGCGGCTGAAGTCAACAGCATCAGTGCGGCCAGTGTGACCGCTGCCGATATCGCGCAGTTACGCGCGGTTTACAAAGCGGATTGGATGGATTGGCCGGCCTACAAGGGCGCCCCGTTCTATGATGCCAACGGCGACGGCGTCTATACACCCCAGTTCAATGCAGACGGCACGCCCATGCTCTATCCGGATGCGGATGAGCCCGGCTATGCCAACGGCGACCAGGTGGTCTGGCTTTGCGTCAATGATCTGGATGTATCGCAGGCTGCCAATTTTTATGGAAGTGTGCCCACGGGTGTTGAGCTTCAAGCCACACTCTGGGCGTACAAGCGTGCCGATGCCATGGGAAATATTATTTTCAAACAATTCCGCATGATCTATAAAGGCCGGGCTGAGACGCCGTCCAACGCCACCATCAACGACCTCTATGTCTGCCAGTGGGCCGATCCTGATCTCGGCGAAGCAGGCGATGATTTTTGCGGCTGCGATACTACTTTGAGCCTCGGCTACGTGTATAATTCTTCCTCTTCGGATATCACCTATGCGGCGGCTGGTTATCCTCCGGCAGCGGGCGGCTATGACTTTTTCGCCGGCCCCATGGTTCCTGCAGAGGGCAGCGAAGGTATTTTCGGTCTGAAGAAACGCGCCGGATTTAAAAACCTCGGCATGACCTCGTTCGCTTTTTTTGCAGCAGGCCAAACCGATTCGGATCCCGACCAGCGCACCTATAACGGCAGCATGCAGTGGTGGAACCTGCTGCGTGGTTTCAAACCGCGGCCGCAGTATCCGGAAGGCACTCCGTGGACCAATCCGCAGACCGGCGAGACCACCATGTTCCGCGTTCCCGGCGACCCGGTCACCGGTGACGGGTGGATCGATGAAGCCACCGGCGACCGTCGTATTCTGATGGTTTCCGGCCCCACCAGCATCTCCCTGGGCGACAGTGTCGAGACCGTTGTAGCCGTAGCCGGCGCCATGGGCTCCGACCGCCTCTCTTCGGTTTCAGTGCTCAAGTTTTACGACCGTTTCGCGCAAAACGCGTTTGACGTTCTTTTCGAATTGCCCACCGCACCCCCGGCCCCGCTGATGACGTCCACTGAACTGGACGGTAAGGTTTTTCTCAATTGGGGCAGCGATGCGACGGAGGTACAAAAGGTGGAAAGATTTGACAGCAAGGGCTATACGTTCGAGGGCTACAATATCTATCAGCTGCCCAACGCAGGCGCAACCGCTGAACAGGGCATCAAGTTGGCCACCTATGACGTGATCAACGAAGTGACCACCATCGTGCAGGAATCCTTTGACGCCGCCTCCGGCCTGGTGCTGTCCAAACCAGCTCAGATCGGTAAAAACTCGGGCATCAAACGGACGCTGACGATCACCAACGACCGCTTCCGCGATATGCCGCTGGCCAACGGCCGTCCTTATTATTTCGGAATTTCTTCCTACAGCTATAACGGCACGCCGGGATTGACCACCACCACCCTGGAAAGCCCGTTGACCGTTGTCCAGGTCGTTCCGCAAACGCCCAAACCGGGTGTACGGCTTACTACAGAGAATGGCGCCATGTTGGACGTGGTCCACGCCAGCGGAGTGAGCGAAGGCGTTGTGACCGCTCAGGTTATGGACAACACCCGCTTGACCGGACACAGCTACAAGATTTCCTTCCGTGACGTTGAGGGCGAATCCGTTTGGGATCTGACGGATGTTACCACCGGCACGGTCAAACTCTCCGGCCAGACCAACCAGAGCGGCGACGATGATTATCTGGTTGTCGACGGTGTGCAGGTCAAAGTGGCCGGTCCCACGGACAAAGGTCTTAAGGATAACAGCTACAACTATGTGCCGTCCGGCAACCGTTTCCTGACCGCTTTTAATGATGCAGCCGGTGCGGCCACCAATTGGCCCATGGAGGGTTGGGCTGGTTTGTTCGGCTGGGCTGAAAATTTCTTCGGCACTGGGCTGCCGGCCACGGGCTGCAAGAACGTCGAGATCCGTTTTGCCGCCTGCGATGAGTTCGGCGTACCGACGGACATGAACGATCCCAACGTCTCCATGGCTTACCGCTATATGCGCGGTGTCGGCGCCACCTCGACCCCGGCCAAGCCGGAATTCGAGCCTTTTATCATCAACAAGGCGGGTGGATATCCGTATCAGGACATGCGGCCGGTCTGTTTTGCCGCCTATGATATGGAGAGCACTCCGCCGCGTCGACTCAACGTCGGTTTCAATGAAAACAACACCACGTCCGGTCTGGTCAACGGCGCCTGGATGCCGGGCCGCTATGACACCGAGGGCGGTATGAACGCCACCCGCGAATTCATGTTCATCTTCGCCAGCGACTATTCTACCACGCCTCAGGAGATGTACACGGCCAACGACATGCTGAACGGCGTGTACAACACCGACCTGATGTACGTTGGCGTGCCCAGCCGCCGCGGCGCCCGGCTCCCAGTGGCCGGCGACAAGGTTATTCTGGAAGCGAACCATTTCAACACACCGGCGGATGAATTTACCTTCAGCTCCGTGGCGCCCACGAATCAGTTGGCCGATGCGGTGGTGGATGTGGAAAAGATCAACGTTTTCCCGAATCCCTATTATGGTTTCAACATCGTTGAAAAAAATCAGTTCAGTCGTTTCGTCACCTTTAATCATCTGCCGGCCGCGGCGACCATCCGCATCTTTACCCTGTCCGGTATTCTGGTGCGAACGCTGGAAAAGAACAACGCAAGCCAATTCACCGCCTGGGATCTTCTCAACGAAGCGGGCCTGCCCGTGGCCAGCGGCGTGTACATCATCTACATCGACATGCCGGAATTGAGCAAAACCAAGACGCTGAAGCTGGCCGTGGTGCGAGAGCAGCAGTTCCTGACCATATACTGATTGCCAACCATGCGGCAGCTTGACGGTTGCCGCATGGGCAGTGTTCACAATGGCTGATTATCAACGTGAAACATCTCTGCAAAACACTGATAGGAGATAGAGTATGAAAGCTTTTTTGGATAAGGTGTTAATTGTGAGCCTGGCAATCCTGACGGTTCTGACTGTTCAGGCCTTTGCGGGCGCCTCCAATCGGGCTGGAACCAATGCGGCTTCCGAGCTGTTGATTCCGGTTGGAGCGCGATACATCGGCATGGGAGGCGCCTCGGCTGCCAGCGTGGCAGGCATCGACGCCATCTACTGGAACCCCGCGGGATTGGACCGCACCTCTTTTCGCGCCACCGCCCAGTTCTCGCAGATGCAGTACATCGCCGATATCAATGTGAGTTATGCCGCAGTGGCGGCGCAGTTCGGCCGTCTGGGCAGCATCGGTCTTTCTTTCAAGACCCTGGCCCTGGGCGACATCCCCATCACCACCGAGGATGCACCGGACGGCACCGGCGCTCTGTTTTCGCCCTCGTTCATGACCATCGGCCTGACCTACTCACGCGCTCTGACGGAACGCGTGTCCGTCGGCGCCTCGGCGAAACTGATCTCCGAGACCTTGGATCGCGTCGGCGCCACCGGCCTGGCGTTTGACATCGGCGTGCAGTATCAGAACCTCGGCGATATCGAAGGCCTCGGCATCGGCGTTGCGTTGAAAAACCTCGGGCCCGGCTTGAAGATGGACGGCAACGGCCTGCTACTCAAGGCGGATCCGCTCGATGTAAGCCGCTCTACCAGTTTTTATAAAACCGTGGCCGGCAAGGATGAACTGCCCTCCACTCTGGACATCGGCCTGAGCTACAAGCTGACTGTGACTGAAAAGAATACCCTGCACCTGCAGACGACGATCGTCAACAACAACTATGACGACGATTACGCCAATGTGGGCGCCGAGTACTCTTTCGCCGATATGGTCTTTCTGCGCGGCGGTTACGGCATTCCCCTGGGTCAACAGAATGATCCCACGGGCGCGGATGCGCATATCTACGGATTTTGCGCAGGTGGCGGTTTTCATAAAAGCTTCAGCGGCTTGACGATTATGCTGGATTACGCCTATCGTTCGGTCGACTATTTTAATGCGAACAACGTCTTTACCCTGTCGTTCGGCTTTTAATTGAATCGCCTTCCGCGAAGGTTATTCTGCAAAGACGGCCGTTTCGTTGAACGGGAACCTTCGTAGAAGTTTAAAACAGCTTCCCAACAAGCCGGATAACCTTGCAACCGTCCGGTAAAAGGGGAGTGGTCTATCTCAAGTTAGCCTGTTTTCCAATACAAGGGTCTGGGATAACGTATCCCAGACCCTTGTCATTTATAATAATGCTTGTTATTTTCGCTTCGACGCTGTATATTTTCTGCAAAACCATCACCGTTCAAGTTAATCAAAGAAAAATTGCATGAAAAAATGGCGCTGGACCTTGGTTCTGTCTTTGTGCGGCCTGATGGCCCCGGCGATGAAAGCGTCCACGATCTCGTTGAGCATGGATGTGGCCCAGTTTCGCAATCCGGACGGGCAGAGTTATATGGAAATCTATTACTCTTTGCCGGAAAACGGTCCCCAATATGCTCTGGTGGACGGCCGTCTGCGCTGCGAGGTGCTGCTGAGTCTGGAGATCATCCATAACGACACTCTCTGGGCCAATAAAACCTGGCGTGTGAGCAACACGGTTTTGGATACCGCGCAACACAAAGATGACAAACAATTGGTCGATCTTTTGCGCTATCCCATTCTGCCCGGGCAGACCTACCATCTCAAGCTCTTCGCCCGGGACTTGCAGCGGGAGAGCCTCGACAGCCTGCAGCTCGAATTTTCTTCGCACGCCTATTCCACTGAGGCGCCGCTGCTCAGCGATGTGCAACTGGCCAACGCCATTACCCCCTTTGACAGCAGCTGCGCCGAATCTTTTCACAAACGCTACTATTGCATCATCCCCAATCCGGAGATGACCTTCGGCGAGCAGAATAAGGACTTGTTTTTCTACTATGAGGCCTATGATCTGAAGCGCACCATCCCGGCAAACCGATTCAAGGTCAAAGCCAAAATTCTGGACGTGCAGGGCAAACCCTATGAACCATTGCCGGCCATCAGCCATGATCGCGAACTGCGACACGACATCATTCGCGAGATTGGTCAGTTCTCGGTTCAGGATCTGCCCAGCGGCGTGTACCGTCTCGAATACAGCATCACCGATTCGACCGACAATGTACTGAATAGCAACAGCAAAATTTTTCTCGTGCAAAATCCCGGGGTCAGGCCCCTGGCCGCCGGTTCCGGGCAAACAGCCCTTACCTTGCATTTTCTCGACGGATTTGATGCGAAAAAACTCGATGAAGAGTTCGACAAGCTTTACGCCGTGACCAAAAAGGAGGATCGGGAAATCTATCGCAGTCTCAAGGAGGAGGGCCGGCGCAATTTTATCTACAATCTATGGCTTACGCATCTGCCTCCCGGCGCAGCCAGCGTGGAGGACTTTCGCCTTCAGTATATGCACGAGTGCGACTATGTCCATACTTATTACAGTCGTTCCGGCAAGCCGGGATGGCGCAGCGATCGCGGCATGATCCATCTGCGCTATGGCAAGCCATCAGACATCGAGCGCCACAGCGTGAGCAAGGATACCAAGCCGTATGAGGTCTGGCATTATGAGAATATTGAGAACGGCGTCCTATTTGTTTTCGTCGACCGGTCGGGATTCAATCAGTACGAGCTGATCCATTCCACCAAAAGAGGCGAGCTTTACGATCCTAATTACCAGCGGCTCTTGCAGCCATCCGGCAGTGACTTTTTTAAAATGTGAGTACCAACTTGCACAAAGAGAAACCGGTTTTTTTCATTTTTCTTCCACTGCTTTTGCTTACTGCCTGCGCAAAGCGACAGGACATCCCCACCCCGTTGCTGTTGCCGCTGGTCGAGAAAAGCGAGATCAAGTATGTATCGTATGTGACCGACAGCCTGAAACAGATACAACATCAGCTTGAATATCTTCCGCGCTATTTCAGCCGCACAGATTCATCCGGCAGAGAAAAGGTTCACTATTACATCGAGAACAACAGGCTGAATTCTTATCGGGAGGATGCGGAGGGCACTCTAACCGCTCGCGTTCACCTGGATCTGGCCGGCTTTGCCCTTGCCGCCGGGTTTCCCTATCGCGAGCCGATCCCTTTCTCTTATCAGCGGATCATCTTTAAAAAGCAGCAGCGCTTCCGCACCGCGTGGACGGTCCAGGCCGACACTCAATTTGTCGCGCTGGACGCGCAGGGGCAAACGCACACTTTGGAATTCGGCCATCGCGGCGCTGCCCGCCTTAAAGGGTGGGTGGAGGTGACAGTGCCCGCCTCGCATAACGAAAAGCTCGAAACGCTCAATGTCCAGTGGCCACGCCTGTACAATTACCTGTACGATCGCACCGCGGGCGATACACTCTGGTCGCAGAACGGTGACGGCAACGAGTACTTTGAACCGCGCTTCGGCCTGGCACGGGCCGCCGGCAATTACACTGTGCGCAAAAAAGGGGCGGCGCCGGTCTATCGCATGAGCACCATGGATCTCTATCTGATGATTATCCCAGGTCACTAGCCAGTTTTCCCCTTTGCTAAAACCTCCCTGAATTGTTTTAGGGAGGTTTTGTCGTATTAGCGGAGATTCATAGATCGGTTCTTGCAAGGGTCGCCATGGATTTTTTTCAATTGAATAGAGTGATTCATCGAATTTGCAGCCTTCTTTTATGCTGGGTGGTCGTTTCTTCGAGCGGAACTCTTTCGCCGGCTCTCCACCGGGTAACGCACCGCCGGCAAGCCGCTCTAGCCAAAGGACGAGCTCCTTGGGCGCCGCCGGCGATCACTGCGCTTCTGACCATGCGCGGATCAGCCGCTCTGCCCCTGTCCACAGGCGCCATTGTGCAATTTCGCCGGGGCCCGTTGCTCATCGCTGAAATCCCTGTGACCAATCTGACGGCGATCAGCGCTTTGCCTGATGTGATCTCTGTGGACGATGACAGCTACGCCTACCCCTGCCTGGACCAGAGCGCGGCCGATGTCGGCGCCGCCTCAGCCCGCCAACGTTTTGCGGTGAGCGGCAAAGGCGTGCTGGTGGCCATCATCGATTCCGGCATCGATTGGCGCCATGAAGATTTTCGCACGGCTGAGGGCAAAACCCGGATAAAATACATTCTCGATCTGAGCCTGGCGGGCGCCTATTACGGCGGCCGCGTCATCACCGAGGCGGAGATCAACCAGGCGCTGGAGAGCAACGGCGATACCGGCCATCACGATTACGCCGGTCACGGCACCCATGTGGCCGGCATCGCCGCCGGTGATGGCAGCGGCGGCAGCAGTTACGGCCTTTATTGCGGCATGGCGCCTGAGGCGGATCTGGTGATCGTCAAAGCCACGCGGCAAACCGCTGTCTCCAGCTTTAAATCCAGCGATCAGATCATCGCGCTCTCGTTCATCGACTCTGTGGCTGCTGTGCTGAATCAGCCCTATGTCGCCAACCTCAGCTTTGGCGGTCATGCCGGCGCGCACGACGGCACTTCGCCGGTGGAACGCTACATCGATCAGCTGGTTGGCGTCAACAAACCCGGCAAGGTGATCGTCACCGTGGCCGGCAACGATGCGGAAAACGCCATTCACGCCTTCGCCGCCGCCGGCAGCAGCGGTTCCAAGATGGAGGTCAACATTCCGCCGTATGCCGCCGACCCCGGCAGCGACAACGATCGAGTGCAGATCGACGGCTGGTACAGCGGCGCGAAAAAGATCTCCCTCACCGTGGTATCGCCCACCGGCCTCACCTATGGCCCGGTTCCAGCCGGTCAATATATCGATAAAAGCGGCGCGGACGGCAGCGTCTATGTTTGGAACGGTTTTTACGCCGAGAACAACGGATATGTGGTCGGCGTCAATCCTTTTAACGGCGACCGTGAATTTTATGTCGATATCAGCGATGCCGGCGGTGCGGCGCCCAAACAGGGCATCTGGACCATCCGGCTCACCGGCGATGCGGTGGATGCGCACGCCTGGATCGCGCATACCAGTTTCAACGCGGTGTTCGCCGCCGGCAACGTCAACACCCACAAGGTGGCGATTCCCGGCACCTCCAAGAATGCGCTCTGTGTGGCTGCCTACACCACCAAAGAGACCTGGGACGACGCCGACGGACATCATCTGACCATCGATTCCAGAGGAACGATCAAGATCGGCGCCATCGCCTCGTTCTCCAGTCCCGGGCCGGCGCGGTACAGCTCGCCGATCAAACCGGATCTCGCTGCGCCGGGTCAGATCATCGCCAGTGCGTTGTCCCAATTAGCCGGGCTGGACAGCCCATCCAGCATCTTTACCTCTGGCAACGCCGAGTACCCCCGGGCTTTTCTGCTCAGCGACGGGCTGCATGCCATGAGCAGCGGCACCAGCATGGCGGCGCCGCATGTGACCGGCGCCATTGCCCTGCTCCTGCAAAAACATCCGACGGCCACGGCGACGCAGGTTCGCACCATGCTGACCGCCAGCGCCAGGAGTGCCGCCAATCAGGATGTACTTTACTGGGGGGCGGGCAAGTTGGACGCCGCCGCCCTGTTGCAGGCTGATCCGGCTGAAGAGATCATCCCGACTTTTTCGCTGTCTCCTGCTTTTCCCAATCCCTTTAGCCAGATCACCTGTTTTACTTTTCAACTGCCCATCGATCACAGCGGCGGCCTGCGCACGGCGGTGACGATTCATAACGCGCTGGGGCAAAAGGTCAAATCGCTGCTGGAAGAAAAGCGCTCGGCCGGCAGCTACAGCCTTTTTTGGGACGGTCGTGATGACCTGGGCTTTCGCCTGGCCAGCGGCATCTATCTGGCGGTTTTTGAATACGGAGATAAAAGGCGGGTGTTGAAGGTCACGCTCCTCAACTGAAAAGTTGCAAGGTGGATATGCACGTTCGCGAAGCAGCCCGCGAAGGCTTTCTCTATCAGCTCTGGGTCAACCAGCCTTTCGATCAACCCCTCCACACCATCGACGGACGGGCTGTGCAAATCTTGGAAAAAGGGGTGCGCAATTATGATGCCGGCCCCGATTTTCTCAATGCCCTCATCGTCCTGGACGGCCGCATGCAGCGAGGGGACGTCGAGATTCATCCTCTGGCCGGCGATTGGTACAGCCACCATCATCACACCGATCCGCGTTACAACTCTGTTCTGCTTCATATCGTCACCATGCACACCCCAGACGGCTTTGTCGCTCTGCGCCAGGACCGGACGCCGGTCGCCACCCTGAACATGGATGAGTTTTTGCAATCGCCCAGCGAGGAACTCGAAGTCGAGTCCCTGACCGTTGACACAAAGCAGCTGCCGGATTGCCGGCTGCGGGAACAGGATTCCGCCTGTCAGGAGCGGGTTCTGCAACAGGCGGGTATGGCGCGGCTGGAGATTAAGGCGCAGCGGCTGGCTGAAATGCGCCTTTCAGCAGGCTGGCAGCAGATCGTCTATTCCAGCCTCGCTGTTTCCCTGGGCTATGCCAAGAATCATCTGCCTTTCAGCCGGCTGGCGCAGATCCTGCCGGTGGAACGGTTATGGAGCTACCTGTGGAACGACGATGTGCAGACCGCGCGTACCAAGTGCGAGGCCTATCTGTTCGGCGCTTCCGGTCTGTTGCCGCCGGCCGGCCGGGCGGCGGAATCCGAATACGCCCAAACCCTGCTGCAGTGTTGGCGTTCTTTTCCCGACCAGGCCAAAATCGATCCCATTCGTGCAGGCTCCTGGCAGTTTTTCCGGCTGCGGCCGGCCAATTTTCCCTTCAGAAGAATCGCTGCGCTGGCGGAGCTGGTTCTGCGCTTCAGCCAGGAGGGTTTTCTCACCCCATTTATCAAATCCCTCGAGACTTTTAAAGAGCGCCCCAAACCCTGCATTTATGAGATGGAAACCCGCCTGGAGGTCAAGCAGCACGAGTTTTGGTCCAGCCGGTACACCTTTGATCAGCCGGAGGCCTGCGGCTGCACGTCAACGGCGCTGTTGGGCCGTGATCGCAGCCGTGATATGGTGATCAATGTGATTTTGCCCGCTTTGTATGCCTATTGTCAAGAGACCGAGGCACGAAGAACCCTGGCGGCAGTGCGGGACCTCTATGCCCAATTTCCCGCCATGGCGCACAATGAGATCACCCGCTGGATGCAGGAAAGGCTGTTTCACGGCCGCCACGAGCCGTTGCAGCGTATGTCCCGGGCGATCCATCAGCAGGGTTTGGTGCATCTGTACAAAAGTGTCTGCATCGGCCAGGGCGCCTGTCGCCGCTGCCTGGAGTAGCCCGGCCCTCTCCGCTGCACTGCTGCCGCGGCAGGGATGGGCGGCCGATCCGCTGTCTTTCTTTTAATTGACTTTTAGCCGAAAAATTAGTAATATATTTGGTTTTATTCGGCATACTTAACCGGGTCCATGGAGGCCGCTTTGTTTAACGAAAAGGATCCATTGGCCACCGAGAAGAGCGTGGTTTCAGCCGCAACCCTGTATGTCGTCAGCACCCCTATCGGCAATCTGGCGGATATCACCTATCGAGCGGTTGCGGTTCTCAAACAGGTGGATCTTATCGCGGCCGAAGATACACGCACCAGCCGTGTCCTGCTCGATCATTACGGCATCACCACCGCGGTGGTCAGTTATCATGATTTTAACGAGGACCGGGCGGCGCCAGGCCTGATCCGGCGGCTCAAGCAGGGGCTTTCCATAGCGTTGATCACAGACGCCGGCACTCCGGGCATCTCGGATCCGGCCTTTTACCTCATTCGTGCGGCACTGCAGGAAAATCTGCCGGTTTGCGCGGTCCCTGGTCCCACGGCCCTGATTCCCGCTCTGTTGCTTTCAGGTTTGCCCTGTGAGCGGTTCAGCTTTGAAGGATTTCTGCCGGTGAAAAAAGGCCGGCAAAAACGGCTGCAGCACCTGCAGGCGGAACCGCGCACTATGGTGTTTTATGAATCTCCCCATCGCCTGCAGCGCACTCTGGCGGATCTCTATGAGGCCTGCGGCGACCGTCCGGCGGCCATCGCCAGGGAATTGACTAAAAAGTTCGAGCAGGTGCTGCGCGGTACGCTTTCCCGCTTGATCGAGGAGGCGGCGGGCCTGCCGCTCAAAGGCGAATTCGTCATCATCGTGGAGGGGCAGAGCCGGCGGGTGGAAAAGGCGACGCAAAAAGCAGTGGATGATTATGAGCATTGAGTTGATTCCGCCGTCCGTTAAAACCGGTTTTAAACGCCTGATGTCGCCGCTGGTACGCCTGTGCGTCCGGCTGCATCTCAATCCCAATTGGCTGACCACATCTGGATGAAAGAAAAAGAAAAGAAATGGATCAAGGCGCCGTCGGACATCTATCATGAATAACAAGGAGTGCTGAACCGTGTTGCGTTTCATGTGCCGCGCCAAGATTCACCGGGCGACGGTCACCGATACTCGCCTGGATTATGCGGGCAGCTTGACGTTGGATAAAACCCTGATGCGGGCGGCGGATATCAAGCCGTTCGAGCAAGTACAGGTTCTGAATATCAACAATGGCCATCGTGCGGAAACCTACATTATCGAAGGCGTACCGGACAGCGGACAGGTTATCATCAACGGTGCTTTGGCGCGCTGGGCGCAAAAGGGCGACCTCCTCATCATCATCGCCAATGCGCTGGCGGACGACCGCGACCTAGAGGATTGGCGCGTCCGTATTGTCCACGTGGGTCCGGACAACCGGATCACCGGGATAGACCATACACCGGAATGAAAGAAGACGCCGTTATTGAATAAGCCAGCGCAAATATCCACGATCCTCAAGACTTCGCTGCCGGCGGTCATCGATCTGTCCTCGCAGACGATCATGTGGACGATCGAAGCCATTTTCATCGGCCGGCTGGGCGCCTCCGTCTTTGCCGGCGTGGGCATGGCCATTCAAGTTATTTTGGTGTTTTTGTCCATTCTGCTGACTTTTGTCGTAGGCGCCAGCCTGATCATCAACCGTCGCCTGGGCGCGCGCGATTTCAGCCAGGCCAACCATATCTTCGGTCAGGCCATGATGATGGGCATGCTGATGGCGTTTATCTTCGCCCTGATCTGGTACTCGGGCGCCATCCATATTTTCAAATTGATTGAAGAGGGCGGCTCCCGGCTGGCGCGCGAATCCGGTGTAACTTACTTGCGCACCGTGGCCTGGTTCGCACCGTTGTTGATCACCAATTTTGTCGCCGTCGGCATCATTCGCGCCATCGGCGAGACGCGCTATTCCATGATGGTCAACGTCACCATCAACTTGCTCAATCTGCTGTTGTGTCCGTCGTTGATCTTTGGCTGGTTCGGCCTGCCGCGCCTCGAAGTGCGCGGCGCCGCGTTGGCCGTGGGCATCGCCCACAGCGTCGGCTTTATCATCACCCTGTTGCTGCTGCGCAGCCGCAGACTGCCGTTGGGATTGTGTTTCCGGGACATCGCCAAGCCCAACTGGGCGACCGCGAAGGAGCTGTTCAAATCCGGAATGCCGACCACCATCGAGCAACTGACCTGGGCGCTGGGCCAGCTGGTGGTGACCAGCTACGCCGCGACCATGGGCGTGGTCGTGCTGTCCACGCAAACCGTTCTCACGCGCATTCAAGCGGTGCTCTCCATGGTGTACATGGGTTTCGGTTTGGGCGCCATGAGCATCACCGGCAAGCATGTGGGCGCGGCGGAAAAATCCATGGCCATCCGCATGGCGCGTCTGGCCCATCGGGTTATGGCGGTGTTTGTGCTGGTCATTGTGTCGGTGATGATCTGCTTCTCGCGCACCATCGTTTCGGTGTTTACGACGGACGCGGCGACGCTGGACCTTGGGCAAAAGGCCATCTGGATTTTTGCTTTCGCCCAGATCCCCAAGGCGATGAACAACGTCGTCTCTGGAAACCTGCGCGGCGTCGGCGAGTTAAAATGGCTGATGTGGAACACCATCTTTTTCGTCGCGCTGCTCGAAATCGGTCTGAACTATGTGGCGGCGTTTACCTTGGGCTGGGGCCTGTACGGCATCTGGGGCATTCAGAGTCTGGATGAGACCATCCGCCTGTCGATGAATTTTTGGCGGTTTCATCGCGGCAAATGGCAGCGTGCCTAGGCTTTCGCTCCGGTGGCCGCACGGACGGCTTGGGGGCGAACTCCGCTGACGGTTATTTTGACATTGGGCGTGTGTGAATGACCTCTATTTTCGTGACCTTTGAAGGCATCGATTACTCGGGCAAATCACTGCAGAGCAAGCTGCTGTGCGATCGGCTGCAGTCCGACCATCGCGCCGTTCTGCTGCTGCGCGATCCCGGCGCCACACGCATTTCGGAAAAAATCCGCACCCTGCTGCTCGATAAGGCTTTGGACGAGATGTCTGCGGTCACCGAGCTGTTGCTCTATGAGGCGGCGCGCAGTCAGATGGTGGCGCAGTTGATCACGCCGGCGCTGGCGAGCGGGCGCACGGTGATCTGCGACCGGTTTTATGATTCCACCACCGCCTATCAGGGCTTTGCCCGCGGCCTCAATCTGGATCTGGTGCAATCCGCCAACCGCATCGGATCTTGCGGCCTGGTTCCCGGCCACACCTTTTTGCTGGATCTGGAGCCGGCCGCTGCCCTGGCCAGGAAGAAAATATCAGGACGGGAGGCAGACCGCATCGAGCAGGAGGGGCTGGTGTTTCAACGCCGCGTGCGGGAGGGATATCTGCAGACCGCGGCCATGGAGCCGGCCCGCTTTACCGTGCTCGACGCCCAAGTCAAGCCGGAAGTGCTTCATCAGGCCATTTGGTCTGTTTTTATTCAAAAGTTCGGTGTATGATTGCATGAGAAAATTATTACTGAAAGATGCGCTATGAGAAGAATGCTTTTTGCTTTACTATCGCTTGTAGTCCCGGCGCTGTTCCTCGCTGCCGTTCTGACGGCGCCCGCCTGCGGCCGGCCCGAGGAAGACCCCTATTACCAGGCGATGAAAAACATCAAACTCTTCGGTCAGATCTATCAGGAGGTCAACGACCGGTATGTGGAAGAGGTGGATCCGGAAAAATTCATCCGTGCCGGCATCGACGGCATGCTGGACCGGTTGGATCCTTATTCCGCCTATCTGGAACCCGAGGGCCGCGATGAATTGGAGATCATGACCAAGGGCAAATACTATGGCGTCGGCATGCGCATCGTCCTGCGCAACGGCTTTGCGACCTGCGCCGAGCAGCCCTTCCCGGGCAGCCCGGCCTTTCGCGCCGGCATCCGGGAGGGCGATCAGATCATCGAGATCAACGGCCAATCCACCAAAGGCCTCAGGTTGTCGGCGACCGCCGCGCATCTGCGCGGGGACAAAAAAGGCAGTGAGGTGGCGATAAAAATTCACCGTCCGGGAATCAGCGAGCCGCTGTCGTTTGTTCTCATACGAGACGAGATCGTTCCCACGGATATTCAATACAGCGGATGGGT